>JAJXTE010000059.1 GCA_021784115.1 Pseudomonadota bacterium
AACGTTAGCCATCAGGGAGTTAATGATCAAATGAAAAAAACCACAAAATCCTTATCAGCTATTGCAACTCTCGCCACTCTGCTTCTCGCAGGTTGTGCAACCCAGTCAGTCCCAAGCGAACGTCTAAATCATGTGGCCGTTGTTACTTCTGGCGGCACCAATCTGTGGACCTTGGGGCGTATGCCAACTATTTCTGTTGTTGAAGTGGATGGCACCCCTCCAGCGAATGCCTATGGCCCTATAGAACTGGTGCCAGGCCCCCACAAGCTCAAAATGAAATGCGGTGGCAACATTACTGAAACCCAAGTTACTGTAGCGGCGGGCGAAGTTTATGAATTCTCCGTAGTCATGGGTGGCCCCGGTGGCTGCCAAGGCTCTCTTTACCGGGTGCAGGCGGCTAAATAAACATGGCTAACAAATCGGTCAAGCGGGACTGGCTTACAGCAGGCTTCGCCCGCTTCCAGCCAGCCCCTTACCTCAAACGTTAGACCACAAGACAACACATGAGCATTGATACCTTCCGCGACGCCCCCCCGTTTTTCAGTAGCACTCGGCTTTAGAGTCCGGGGGTTAATGTAGCCGATTTGCCGACCAACTGCCTGGCGTATGCAGATGGCGTCAGCCCGCCAAGCGATTTCTTCGGCCGCTCCTCGTTGTATTCCCGGCGCCACGCCTCGATCACAACCCTGGCGTGCGCCAGGCTGACGAACCAGTGCTCGTTCAAGCACTCGTCCCGCAAGCGCCCGTTGAACGATTCGATGTAGGCATTCTGATTGGGTTTGCCCGACTCGATCAGGAACAGCCTCACGCCACGCGCATGCGCCCAGGTCAGCGTCGCCCGGCCGCAGAACTCCTTGCCGTTGTCGGTGCGGATCGCCTGCGGCAATCCACGCTCTACGGCCAACCGGTCGAGGATGCGTGTCAGGGCATGGCCGCCGATGGCACGCTCGGGAACGACGGCGACCGCCTCGTGCGTGGCGTCGCCCCACATCTACGGTGGGCGCAGGTGCCGCAGCGCCGCGTCGACGCCGCGGCCGAGCATGACATCGCCGAGCAGGGCCAGTGTCAGCATGGCGTTTACTTGTCTGCCCGGTCATGGCCCGATCCGCGACGAGGGGGCAACCTTGCTTCGTCACCCGGCGTTCGCACCCGCCCCGGAGGCTGACTGTGCCCGACCCCCGCTTGCAGGTGCTGTCGGTTCGACGAAGCGCACCCCGTTCCTGACATCGAATCCGCTGACAGGCTCGACGGCTGCTTTCCCGGGGCCGCGGGCTCAGTATCCGGTCGGCGGGGCAGGCTTCGGTTCCCCGGAGGCTCCCGAGCCGGGCTTCGGTTGATCGTTTGCCTGTCTGGCGAGGTATTTGTCGAATTCGCTGCGGTCGAGCCGTTGATCGCCATTGATGTCGGCCGCCTTGAATGCCAGATCGTCCTTGCCCCTGGCGTTGAACTCATCGAGAGAAAGGTAGCCATCCTTGTTGCTGTCGTAGTCGTTGAAGGATGGGCCCGATCTGAGGACGTCTTTTGGACTGGCGGCGTGAGCAGGCAACACTGCAACGCCCAGCAGCATGGCGGCAAGTCGCGTTGTGATTTTGCGGGTTCCGGATTTCATGAGGGTCTCCTGTGGAATCGATTGCCCCGGGGCGTACAGCCAGCCGCGATCCGGCGCGGCCCAGCCTCAGCCTTACCCACTGTAGGCGACTTTCCAGTTCGAACAAGGTTTCAGAACGTGCCTGCCTCTGAACGCCAGAACGTCACATGGTGCGCGTGAGCAGACGCCGCAGCGCCGCCAGCGGACGGGTGTTGAGGACGTCGTCCTTTTCCAGCCAGCCGCGCCGCGCCTGGCCGACGCCATACCGGAGATTGGCGAAATCGAAGGTGCTGTGCGCGTCGGAATTGATGCTTACCAGCACGCCTTCCTCCTTGGCCATCTGGCAGTGCGTATCCAGCAAATCCAGGCGATCCGGGTGGGCGTTCAGTTCGAGAAAGCAGCCGCGGCTTCTGGCGTGGCGGATGATTCGCAGCATGTCGACGTCGTAGGGATCGCGCTGCTCGATCAGGCGTCCGCTGGGGTGCGCCAGCAGCGTGAAGTGGGGATGGTCCATCGCGCGCAGGATGCGTTCGGTCTGCTTCGCGCGCGACAGGTGGAACTGGCTGTGCACCGCGCCGACCACCAGGTCGAGCCTGCCCAGCACGTCATCGGGCAGGTCGAGGCTGCCGTCGTCCAGGATATCGACCTCGATGCCCTTCAGCAGCGTGATGCCGTCGAGTTCTGCGTTAAGGCGGTCGATCTCGTCGCACTGGCGTGCGAGCCGCAGCGGGTCGAGGCCGTGCGCCACGGTGAGCCGGCGCGAATGCTCGGTGATGGCGACATAGTCCAGTCCCATGGCCTTCGCGGCGAGCGCCATGTCGCGCAGGCTGTCGTGGCCGTCGGTGGCCTTGGTGTGGGCATGCAGGTCGCCGCGCAGGTCGGAGAATTCCACGAGTTTCGGCAGGCGGCCCTCGCGCGCCGCCTCGATCTCGCCGCGGTCCTCGCGCAGTTCCGGCGGAATCCAGGGCAGGCCGACACTTCGGTAGACGGAGGCCTCGTCCTCGCCGGCGATGCGGGTGTCGCCGCGAAACACGCCGTATTCGTTGACCTTGAGGCCAAGCTTCTGCGCGATGCGGCGGATCGCGATGTTGTGCGCCTTGGATCCCGTGAAGTAATGCAGCGCGGCGCCGTAGGCCTGTTGCGCCACCACCCGCAGGTCGACCTGCAGGCCGCTCCTGAGGACGACGCTGGCGCGCGTGCTGCCGGCCGACAGCACGTCGGCGACCTCGTCGTAGGCGGTAAAGCGCTGCATCACCGGGCTGTCCGCGGCAGCGGTGACCAGGATGTCGAGATCGCCCACCGTCTCGCGCATGCGGCGAAAGCTGCCGGCGACGATCACCTGCTCGACGCCGGAAGCCGCGCCCAGATGGGCGGCCAGTGCGTCGGCATACTGCGCCGCCACCGCCAGCTTGAAGCGGCGCGCCTGGCTGACGTGCGCTTCCACTGCCTGCAGGATGTTGAGCTCGGTCTTTTCGCCGAAGCCGGGCAGGGCGCGGATGCGGCCGTCGCGCGCCGCCCGGTACAACTGCTCGACGGTCTGCACCTCGAGGTCGTGGTACAGCGCCTTGACGCGCTTCGGCCCGAGCCCGGGAATCTGCAGCAGTTCGGTGACGGCCGGCGGCAGTTCGCGCCGCAGGCGCTCGAGCAGGCTGGAGCGGCCGGTGTCGACGATTTCGCGCACCTTGGTGGCGAGATCGTCGCCGATGCCGGGCAGCCGGGTCAGGTCCTCACCTTTTTCCAGCAGCGCACGCGCCTCCTGCGGCAGTTCACCCAGCGTGCGCGCGGCGTTGCGATAGGCGCGGATGCGGAACGGATTGGCCCCCTGGATTTCCAGGCGGTCGGCGATTTCCTCGAAGAGGGCGGCGATGTCGGCGTTGTGGATCGGCATGCGGGCGCTTCCTTCACACGGGGCATGCCGTTACGGCATCCGCCAGATCGTGGATGACCGCTTCCTCGTCGGCGGCAATGCGCAGCACGGGCTTGGCGCCGGCTGCATGGATGCGGGTCCGGTCGGCCAGGTTGGCCCCGGCATCCAGAACGAAACCCATGAAGCCAAGGGGCCCGCAAATACGGCTGCGTATCTGCGGCGCGTGCTCGCCGATCCCGCCGCTGAACACCAGCGCGTCGATGCCGCCGGCCTTGGCGGCGAAGGCGCCGATCGCGGCACGCACCTGGGTGCAGAAATAGTCGACGGCGAATGCGGCGGCTGCGCTCGGACTTTCCAGCAGCGCGCGCATCTCGCTGCTCTCGCCGTCCGACAGCGCCAGCAGCCCCATGTGGTGATACACCAGGTCCTGCAGTGCGTCCGGGTCGTGGCGCCGGGCCAGTTCCAGCATCACGCCGGGATCGAGGTCGCCGCTGCGCGTGCCCATGGGAATGCCGCCTGCCGGCGAGTAGCCCATCGTGGTGTCGACCGATTGCAGGCTCTCCAGCAGGCACAGGCTGGCCCCCGCGCCGAGGTGCGCGACGACGATGCGGCCCCGCGCCGCCTCGCCCAGCAGCGACGGCAGTCGGGACGCGACGTAGGCGTAGTTGAGTCCGTGGAAACCGTAGCGGCGGATCCCCGGTTCGTCCGGGATCGGCAGGCGGCGCGCCCGCTCCGGCAGGCTGCGGTGGAACGCGGTGTCGAAGCACGCGACCTGCGGTGCATCGAAACGCGCCCGGCACAATTCCACGCCGAGCAGGTTGCCCGGCAGGTGCAGCGGGGCGAGGGGAACGATGCCGCGCAGCCGTTCGATCTCGGCGTCGTCGAGCAGGCGTGCCGCGTCGTCGATATCTCCGCCGTGGACGAAGCGGTGGCCGATCGCGTCCGGAATTTCCCCGCCCAGGTCCTTCAGCAGGGCGTCGAAGGCTTCGGCATGGTCGTGCGGAAAGCCGTCGCCGATGTGGGCGTAGCTCAGGTTGCGGCGCGTGCCGTCGGCGCGGAACAGGCTCGCCTTGAGGCTGGACGAGCCGCTGTTGAGCGCAAGGAGGGTGCGGCTCATCGCGACCATTTCCAGTCGCGGATCTCGGGCATGTCCTCGCCGTGCTGGTGGATGTATTGCGTGTGCTCGCAGAGCCTGTCGCGCATGCGCTGCTTGATGTGCGCCGCCTGCGCCTGCAATGCGGGCACCCGGGTCGCCACATCCATCACCAGATGGAAGCGGTCCAGCGTGTTGAGGACCACCATGTCGAACGGCGTGGTGGTGGTGCCTTCCTCCTTGTAGCCGCGCACGTGCAGGTTGTCGTGGTTGGTGCGGCGGTAGGTGAGGCGGTGGATCAGCCAGGGATAGCCGTGATAGGCGAAGATGATCGGCTTGTCGGTCGTGAACAGCGAGTCGAATTCCTTGCCGGGCAGCCCGTGCGGATGCTCCTCCTGCGGCTGCAGGGTCATGAGGTCGACCACGTTGATGAAGCGGATCTTCAGGTCCGGCGCGAGCCCGCGCAGGATCTCGATCGCCGCCAGCATTTCCAGCGTCGGCACGTCGCCCGCCGCCGCCAGCACCACGTCGGGCTCGCCGTCCTGGTCGTTGCAGGCCCACTCCCACAGCCCGATGCCGGCACTGGCGTGCTTGATGGCGGCGTCCATGTCGAGCCACTGCTGTTCGGGCTGCTTGCCCGCGACGATCACGTTCACCAGGTTGCGGCTCTTCAGGCAGCGGTCGGTGACATAGAGCAGGGTGTTGGCGTCGGGCGGCAGGTAGACGCGGATGATGTCGGCCTTCTTGTTGACCACGTGGTCGATGAAGCCCGGGTCCTGGTGCGAGAAGCCGTTGTGGTCCTGGCGCCAGACGTGCGAGGTGAGCAGGATGTTGAGCGAGGCGATGGGGCGGCGCCAGGGGATCTCGCGGCACACCTTGAGCCACTTGGCGTGCTGGTTGAACATCGAGTCGACGATGTGGATGAAGGCCTCGTAGCAGGAGAACAGTCCATGGCGCCCGGTGAGGAGGTAGCCTTCGAGCCAGCCCTGGCAGGCGTGCTCGGACAGGATCTCCATCACGCGGCCGTCGGGCGCGAGGTGGTCGTCGTAGTCGAGGCGCTCCGCCATCCAGGCGCGGTCGGTGACCTCGAACAGCGCCCCCAGCCGGTTGGACGCCGTTTCGTCGGGGCCGAAGACGCGGAAGTTGTCGGGGTTGTCCCGCATCACGTCGCGCAGGAAGGTGCCCATCACGCGGGTGGATTCGGCCGTCGTGCCGCCGGGTGCGGGCACGTCCACCCGGTAGGCCTGGAAATCCGGCATGCGCAGGTCGTGCAGCAGCTTGCCGCCGTTGGTGTGCGGGTTCGCCCCCATGCGCCGGTCGCCGCGCGGGGCGAGATCGGCCAGTTCCGGCTTCAGCCGGCCGTCGGCGTCGAACAGTTCCTGCGGCCGATAGCTGCGCATCCAGTCCTCCAGCAACCGGATGTGTTCGGGCTTGTCCATCTCGCCGAACGGCACCTGGTGCGAGCGCCAGGAGTCCTCGGTCTTCTTGCCGTCGACCTCCTTGGGTCCGGTCCAGCCTTTGGGCGAGCGCAGCACGATCATCGGCCACAGCGGACGGCCGGTTTCACCCTCGTCCCGTGCCTTGCGCTGGATCGCGCGGATCTCGGCGATCGCCGCATCGACCGTGGCGGCCATCTTCCGGTGCATGGCGTCGGGCTCGTGGCCTTCCACGAAGTGGGGCCGGTAGCCGTAGCCCCGCAACAGGCTCTCCAGCTCCGCGCGCGGGATGCGGGCCAGCACGGTCGGGCTGGCGATCTTGTAGCCGTTGAGATGCAGGACCGGCAACACCGCGCCGTCGGTGCGCGGGTTGAGGAACTTGTTGGAATGCCAGGACGTGGCCAGCGGCCCGGTTTCCGCCTCGCCGTCGCCGACCACGCAGCAGGCGATCAGATCCGGGTTGTCGAACACGGCGCCATAGGCGTGGAACAGCGAATAGCCGAGCTCGCCGCCTTCGTTGATCGAGCCGGGCGTCTCGGGCGCGGCGTGGCTGGGGATGCCGCCGGGGAACGAGAACTGCCGGAACAGCCGGCGCATGCCTTCCTCGTCCTGCGAGATGTCGTGATAGAGCTCGCTGTAGCTGCCTTCGAGCCAGGTGTTCGCCACCACCGCCGGACCGCCGTGGCCGGGACCGGCGACGAAGAACATGTCGAGATCCTGCTGCCGGATGGCGCGGTTCATGTGCACGTAGATGAAGTTCAGTCCCGGCGTGGTGCCCCAGTGGCCGAGCAGGCGCGGCTTGATGTGCGCCCGCTGCAGCGGCTGTTTCAGCAGCGGATTGTCGAGCAGGTAGATCTGCCCCACCGAAAGGTAATTGGCGGCGCGCCACCAGGCGTCCATGCGGTCGAGTTCGGCGGCATCCGTCTCGGCCGGTGTGTTTGCTTTGATTTCATTCATTGCTGCGTGCCTCCATGCAAGGTTCGGCGTTTCATGGCGCGCGTTAGACGGCCCGTCCGGCGTCAGCGATACCAGAGGATATGGCTTGCCTCGGCCGGCACCCGCGCGCCCTCGAAGGCCGGGATGATGCGCGGCGTGTAGTCGCCCGCCGCCCGGCTCCCGGGAATGCTGATGTGGTAGGTGAAACTGTTGATGGCGCCGCTGAGCGGATCGCCGCGCTGCATCCGGTGGATTTCGGCCTGGCCTGCGTCGAGCGGCGCGGCATAGAGTTCGACCGCGATGAAATCGGGGTCGAGATCGTCGAGATAGACCGGCACGCTGAAATGCCAGGTGCCGGCATCCTCCTCGACCCGGAATTCGCCGAAATGGATCCGTTCCCAGTGCCGGGCGAGGGCGTCCTGCCAGTCGCACAGGCGCTGGCTCATGCCCGGATCCTGGCGCGCCGCGTAGAGCTCCGTTGCCGGCAGGTAGAGGTGCTCCACGTACTCGCGCAGCATGCGGTTGCTGCTGAAGCGCGGGGTCAGGCTGCTCATGCTTGCACGCATCTTGGCCACCCAGCCGCGCGGGCAGCCCTGCGCATCGCGGTCGTGATAGAAAAGCGGGATGACTTCCTCCTCCAGCAGGCGGTAGAGTTCCTCGGCCTCGGTCGCATCCCATGCTGGATCGCTGTCGTGCTCCTGCCCGTCCCCCAGCGCCCAGCCCAGTTCCGGTGCATAAGCCTTGGCCCACCAGCCGTCCAGTTCCGACAGGTTGAGGCCGCCGTTGACGAGAATTTTCATGCCGCTGGTGCCGCAGGCCTCCCATGGCCGGCGCGGCGTATTGATCCAGAGGTCCACGCCCTGCACCATCTGCTCAGCGATCAGCATGTCGTAATCGGCGAGGAACACCACGCGTCCGGCCAGCTCCGGACGGCTGCCGATAAAATCGCTCCACTGGCGGATCATGGCCTTGCCCGGCTGGTCCTTGGGATGCGCCTTGCCTGCGATGACGAGCTGCACCGGATGGTGCGCGTCGGTGAGGATGCGGACCAGGCGTTCCGGGTCGGCCAGCAGCATGTTGGGCCGCTTGTAGGCCGCGAAGCGGCGGGCGAAGCCCAGCGTCAGGGCATTGGGGTCGAGCGCCAGACCCGCCTGCGCGATGCGTTCGGCTGGCGCGTTGACGGCGGCGAGCTGGCGCGGCAGATGCTCACGGGCGAAGACGATGAGCCGCTGTCGGGCATGGGCGCGGAGATCCCATAGGGCCTGGTCGGAAATGTCGCGTATCTGTTCTTCGTGGTGTTCCAGTTCGCCGAGCCAGCGTGCCTTGCCGCAGGCGTCCGTCCAGATGCGGTCGGCTTCGGCCGAATCCCACGACGGCATGTGGACGCCGTTGGTGATGTGGGCGATCGGCACGTCCTGTTGCGGCCAGCGCGGAAACATCGGCTGGAAGATGCGGCGGCTGACGCTGCCGTGCAGGTGGCTCACGGCGTTGACCAGGATGCTGCCGCGCATCCCGAGATAGGCCATGTTGAACGGCTCGCTGTCATCGTCCGGATTTTCGCGGCCGAGGGCGAGCATCGCGCGCGCATCCAGGCCGAAGGCCTGCATGGCCCGTTCCGTATAGCGTTCCAGCAGGGCCGTGGTGAAGCGGTCGAAGCCGACGGCGACCGGGGTATGGGTGGTGAAGACATTGCCCGCGCGGGTCGCATTCAGTGCGCAGTTGAAATCGCTGCCGTGATCGCGCATGTGGCTCCAGGCGCGCGCCAGGACGACGAAGGCGGCGTGGCCCTCGTTGAGATGGCACACCTCGGGGCGGATGCCGAGGCGGCGCAGCAGCTGCCAGCCGCCGACGCCGAGGCAGATCTCCTGCAGCAGGCGCATTTCAGAGCCGCCGCCATAGAGCTCCGCGGTGATGCCGCGGTCGGCCGGCGTGTTGAGCGGATCGTTGCTGTCCAGCAGATAGAGGCTGACCCGGCCCACCCGCGCCTGCCAGGCGCGCAGGATCAGCGTGCGGCCGGGGAAGGGCAGCTCGACGCGCAGGCGCTCCCCCTTGTCGTCGTAGACCGGCAGCACCGGCAGCTGGGCAGGGTCATTGTGAGGAAAGAATTCAACCTGGTTGCCATGCTCGTCCAGGCTCTGGCGGAAATAGCCCTGCTGCCACAAGAGGCCGATGCCGGTCACCGGCACGCCGAGATCGCTGGCGGTCTTGAGAAAATCGCCGGCGAGGATGCCCAACCCCCCCGAGTAGATGGGCAGCGATTCGGACAGGCCGAATTCCATGCTGAAATAGGCGACGCGGGTGAGCGCCGACTGCGGATACGCCGTCTGGAACCATGCCGGGCTGGCGAGCATGTCCTGATGCGCCGCCGACAGGTCCTGCAGGCTGGCGGTGAAGTGGGGGTCGGCCGCCAGTTCCCGCAGGCGCTCGCCGGTCGTGTTCTGCAGAATCAGCCAGGGGTTGTGGGTCTGCGCCCAGAGCGCGGGATCGATGCGCTCCCACAGGGTGTCGGTGGCGTGGCTCCACGACCAGCGCAGGTCCAGTGCAAGCGCGGCCAGCGCGGCGAGTTTGTCCGGGAGATTGGGCAACCGGGTGTCGGGTGGGGCGGTCATGCGTGTCTCTGAACAAGGTGTGATGAAAACTGCACGGTCTCGATTCCGAAGTCACACGGGCGTCAGGGCGCGTTCAAAAGCCGGTTTGACCCATGAGCAGTTCGGTCGTTTCAAATGGCGCCCCGTCGGCGTGTTTGCGTCGGCCGAGATGTGCAGCATACCCCGGCGTGCGTGCGCCGTGATGACGCGTGTTCCGGATCGGTCGAGCCAGTGAACGAACGGGCCGGCACGGCGCGTCGTTCTGCGCATCGCGGGTCGCCATCGGGATGTGCTGCGGGAACCGGCGGCCGGGAAACATGCCCAGCGCGGCGAGGCGGGGCGGCACCGACGGGCGCCGTCACCGGGCTAGCGGTCTCGGGCAACAATGAACTCCCTCAACGCGACGGCATCGTTGAAACGCGTTTCCTTTGCCGCGAACAGCAAGGTCACCGGCCCGGGGCCCAGGGCCTCGATCCCCTGCGCCAGCGCCGCCGGCTGCTGCTGCAACTCCTGCAGGTAGCGCCGTTTGAATTCCTCCCATTTCCCGGGCTCGTGGTTGAACCACTTGCGAAGTTCCGTGCTGGGGGCCAGTTCCTTGAGCCACAGATCGATGCGGGCTTTCTCCCTGGCGAGTCCGCGTGGCCACAAGCGGTCGACCAGGACGCGCATGCCGTCCTCGGGGGAAGGCGCTTCATAGACGCGCTTTACGCGAATGTCCATGCCCGTGCGGGATGCAAAGCCCGGATTGTCATGTCTGCCCCTTCCAGCGCAGCCGCAGCGCCAGGTTGAGAACCCAGGGGCGAGGGCGCTCGGCGCCGGCCCCACGTTCTGCAAGGGTAGGTGATGTGGACGTGTTGGCAAGCGAAGCATCGGGGCGCCGTTCCGGCCCGATCATGCGTGCCCGCGGCGGCCGGTACGGCATGCTTACGGCTTGTCTGCCCGCACGCCTCCCGGGTGGTCCGTGGCGGCTTGCTGTTCCAGGATGACCAGGGCAATCCCGCCGAGGATGGCTGCGGACGCCAATGCCAGGCGCAGGGTCAGGGCCTCGCCGAGAAATGCGACGCCGCCCGCGGCCGCAAGGACCGGCACGCTGAGCTGGACGATCGATGCATGAGTGGACTTCAGCGAAGGCAAGGCGGTGTACCAGATCGCGTATGTTTGAGCGCAATTCGGCAGAGCAGCGAATTGCCCGCAAATGCCAACATGGCGAGCGAGGTCAGAACAACGATGCGAGCATGGGACATGTCGAGAGGGCCCTTGTCCCGTCAAGCGTGAGTACGGATCATGGCTTTGCACCCTGTCCATTCGATCGAGCGAAGCGGGTACCAAAACATTGCACGTGCCCCAAACGGCATCCGGGCTCACGGCGTCCGGTCATGCAGAACCGCGCGTCCCGTACGCGATGGGGGGCCGCGCCACTTCCCACAAGTGCGGGTCTCCATGCAGCGGCCTGCCTGAACGCTCGCGTGTGCGCGATGGGCTTTTCCGTGACGAGATAGTCCTTCATCTCCCTGGACAATGCCGGGTCCTTTCTGCGGATCCATTCGAGCACCATCGCGGCATGTCCCGTGTCTCGTCGGATAGTTCAGTAACCGGTTCGTGGTAGCCCACACTGGACATTGCGTTTTCTCCTGTTGCAATAGCGAATTGCCAAAATGCCTGTGTCCCTTCAATCCGCGCGACACAGATGCGCTTCGCTCGATGGACATATCAGGCGCCATGCTGCATAGCCAGAACCAGGCCAGTTATCGCGACGAGCGCGAGCACAGCGGTTGCTGCCGCAAGCCAGAGGGTTCGTATCCGATTGGCTTCAATGCGCTTGATGAGTTGCGTGTTCTGTTCCGCCAGACCCTTGATGAGTTCGGACGAAGCGAGCATCTGGCTATGCAGGTCGGCGGCTTCCGCCTCAAGTGAAGTGACACGCGCTTCGATTCCGGCCAAGGCCTGCGCCTCGGGGGCGGAAGCAGGGTTTGCTTCCGTCGCTGGGAGCGCCTGTTGAGCCGGGCTCCCCGAGACGGCGTTCCATAGCTTTTTCGCGCCATCAGCCAGTTTGGGCGCATTGCTGATGACATCGGACCAGGGAACGCTTTTCAGAACGACCAGCCAACTGAGTGCCATGTTCTAGTCCCTTGAATCCTTGATGATGCTTGACGCTTGAGCTCGTCGGCGTCAACGAAACGCAGTGGATCTGCCGTCAGAATGGACCGCATAATTATGCTGCAGATTCATGAGAGCGAGCGAATCGCATGAGACAACTGGAAAGCCAGCATATCCTTAACTGTATTCGAGTAGTGAATGCGAATTTCCATCGAAAGCGCCTAACATAGAGCTAACCGGCGGCGCTTTAGCGCCGTCCAGCGACCGAAGGGAGCGAGGTTGAGCGCCGGGTTATGCATTTTTACTGTGACGGTTCGGGCATTTTCTCCCGGAGCAGCCCTAAGAACTTCTCATGAGGTTTGCCGTCAGCAGCACGTTCTTTAGTGACCATCGCCCATGCCTCTGGATACTGTCCGCGCCAGTAATAAGCCGTTGCCCATGACCCGTAGAGATATGCTTTGTTTGGCTCGATCTCTTCGGCTTTCTTGTATAGGGATTCTGAGCGCTCAAGCAATTTGCTTTTGGCTTCCGCTGTTAGTCCTTTGTCACTGACCGCACATAGGGTAATCATTCGTGCGGCATCAGGGTATATGCCTTGGAATGTAGGTGGATTCAGCGCGAGTGCCTTTTCCATCATTTGCATTGCTTCACAATTCTTTCCTTGGTCATGCAGTACTGAACCAAAGCCCGCGTATACCTCGGGATTATTCGGGTCAAGCAGCCAGGCTTGATTGAACCTTCGCATCGCATTGGCAAGGTCGTCGCGTTGGTAGTAAGCGAAGCCATTGTTAACGAATGCAGCACTCGCTTTCTGTCGTGTTCCGAAGTGGCTGGTTGTATCAGCGATCAATTTTTCATCGCCCGCCTTTAGCTCTGGAATTGCGCTTCGATCCATACCACCATACATAGGCACCTGATCGATTGGAATCTGCCCCTCTGCACGGAGCGAGGTTGAGAAAGTCAAAAGCAAAACTGTGGCAAAAATAGCAACCGGGTTAATCATGGTGTTCCTCGGGTGTCTTGATGCATAACGTGTTCGCTCTAACGAGGCGTTAGGCGCAGATGGCCGTGCATCCACGGAATTGGTTTGGATCACGCTTTCCCCTTCCCATTGTTCGGGTGTTTGACGATGGAAAAAACGTCCCCCGCTCATTGTTGTTTGGCGCGAAGCGTAGTGAACGTCGTCCGCATCAACGTCTTGGAGTTATGCGGCGACCGTTGCGCTACGCTTCGCTCAATAGCATTTTTATAAGTCGTTGTAAATTCATCAAATTCCGTTCCAAATGCTGTCCGGCGCAGCGTGAATTCCTGCTCGCGAATATTGCTCGCGGTGGCGCAGGGCTATCTGAGCTTAACGTTTGATGTGAGGGGCCGCCGGAGCGCGAAGCGCGGAGGGAACCCAACAGCGTAGCTGTTGGGCGGTCCCGCTCGACCGAGGGGTTAGGGTGGTGGCGGCTATTTTCATGGTTTTTACCTCGCGCTTTGGATTTGAGCCGGTGTCACTACCACGGCGTCCGGTGGCGCTTGATCTCCGACGACGAGAACCCACGCGAGCAACGCCAGGGGTGGCAACAGCCAAATGACAAAGGAAACCGCAAGCCGGAAAGAGGGTTTTGATTTTCGCAGAAGGAAATACGCGATCACTGCAACCGGTAGCGGGTAGAGGAAAGCTGTAATCACGGTTTTCTCGGAACACCCTAACGTTTGAGCTAACCGGCTGGACGCCGCAGGCGGCCAGTCCGAGCGGAACGAAGTGGAGCGGTGTTGAGCGAGGTGTTAGGCGACATTGTTTTTTGACCTGCGCCAAGTGTTGTACCGAGAGTTT
>JAJXTE010000151.1 GCA_021784115.1 Pseudomonadota bacterium
CAGCATGGGGGCCGGAATCTTTTCCGCCGGCCTCACCGCCACGCCCGACTTGACGTCGATACCCTGCGCACCCAGCCAGTCGATGAATTCGGACAGGCTGCGGCTTTTCTTCAACTGCGCCTCCACCTCGGCGACGCGCGCCGGCGCCGGTTGCAGTTCGAGCTCCTGGACGCGGAACACCTTGCGCTGCGCGAACAGTTCGGGATGCCGGTTGTAGTAATCCCGGATTTCCTCATTCGACGACTTCGGGATGTCCTTGAACAGACGCTCCATATAGGCTTCGACAAGAACCTGGCGTTGCGCTTGCTGCATCGCCAGCGCGACCTCCGGAACCCTGTCGAATCTTGCGTTTCTGGCGGCACTGCTGACCAGATGCTGGTCGACAAGGGCGCCCAGCACCTTGCCGCGCGCCTGTGCGGCTTCAGCCGCGTTCATGGGCCCCAGGCGCGCCATCGCGCGATCGAGTTCGAATGCGCTGATGACTTCGTCCCCCACCTTGGCGACGACGGTGTCCGGGCCGGTTGTTGCCGGCCGTTCGCAGGCCGAGAGCGCCATGGAAGCGACGAAGGCCGCAACGAGGGATGCACGTAGGTGTTTCATCAACACTCCGGTATTCATCGAATGCCCGGTATGGTGCGGTATTCGGCTGCATTGAGCAAGCCAGCGCGGCCGCGTCTCAATTTCGCTCAAGAAAAAGTTGTTCGCGCCGTAATTCAAAATCACTACGTCAGACCGGATCAATATGCCAGTGGCAAGACCGATTGAGTGGCCTATATTTGGACTGTGTAGATTTCCCTTGTAGATTTCCCGGTACGGGTTCATTCCCAGGCGCTCCTCCTCCTGCCACACCGGGTTTAACGCGGCGCCTCTGGCGCCGCTTTTTTTTTCATCTCTTGACGATCAATCCCGTGCGGATGACGTGCGCCAGGCGTGCCAGAGCCGCAGGCGGCCCATGCGGATCGTATGTCCCTTCGCGTCCTCGCGCTGCCAACCCCGTCTTGGCCTGCGCGACGCAAGTGAGGTCGATGGGCTCGACTTAATCCCTGAACGCCCGCACGCCGGCGGTCTCGCGAGCCTTCCTGAGCGCTTCCGCTGCCCTTGCTTTCGCCTGAAGCCGTTTTGCTTCCTGATCGTCTTCGGCAAACGCTCTCGCATCGCTTGATTCGCGCGCCTTTCGGAGGGCCTCGGCCGCCCGTTTCTGGGCTTCCTGCTGCTTGGCCACCTCCAGTTGCTTCGCGTTCAGGGCTGCCTGACGCTGGCGCTCCGCCTGCTCCGCTCGCGCCGCAGTCTCCTGGCGCGCACGTGCCTGCGCGGCCTCCCGGTCCTTGGCTTCCTTGATTGCCTGCTGGCGCGCGGCTTCGCGCTGGCGCTCGGCTTCACGCTGGCGTTCCGCTTCCCGCTGGCGCTCGGCTTCGTGTTGGGCCTTCTGGGCTTCGAGACGCGCACGCGCCTTCTTGATATCGGCCTGAAGTTGCTCCCCCGTATGGCGAATGCGTTCGCTCGCCCCGCTTAAATCGGCAGCGGGAGCGGCCGGGTCTGCCGCATGGGCACAGACCGAAAGCCAGGTAAGAAGCGTGGCGGTTGCAATACGCGATGCGTGGTGGAGTTTCATGGCTGTCCCTATCCGTCTAGACGTGTGTGTCACAGGCGGCGTATCCCCGGTTTCGCGTCTTTCACGAGGAAAGACGCCCGACGGGTCGGCTACTGAATACGCACCTGCCGTTGGGACGGTTTACGGCCATGCATGCACGAATCTTTACGTCCAGCCGTCAAGCAGGCACGGCTTCTTCAAACTCCAGGCAGACTTTCTCGTCGGCATCGATATCGATGGTCACCCGCCCGCCGTGCGCCAGCTTGCCGAACAGCAGCTCGTCAGCCAGCGCCTTGCGGATGGTGTCCTGAATCAGGCGCGCCATGGGGCGAGCACCCATCAGCGGATCGAAGCCATGCTTGGCGAGATAGGCCTTCAGGGCGTCGGTGAACACCGCCTCGACCTTCTTCTCGTGCAGCTGTTCTTCGAGCTGCATCAGGAACTTGTCGACCACCTGCAGGATGACCGGCTCGGTCAACGGCGCGAACGGAATGATCGCATCCAGCCGGTTGCGGAATTCCGGCGTGAACATGCGCTTGATCTCGCCCATCTCGTCGCCGCTTTCGCGCGAACCGGCGAAGCCGATGGTCGCCTTGTTGAGCATCTCGGCGCCGGCATTGGTGGTCATGATGAGCACCACGTTGCGGAAGTCGGCCTTGCGCCCGTTGGTGTCGGTCAGCGTGCCGTGGTCCATCACCTGCAGCAGCACGTTGAAAATATCCGGGTGGGCCTTCTCGACTTCATCCAGCAAAACAACGGCATAGGGATGCTTGTTGACAGCCTCGGTCAACAATCCGCCCTGGTCGAAGCCCACGTAGCCCGGCGGCGCGCCGATCAGCCGGGACACGGCGTGGCGTTCCATGTACTCGGACATGTCGAAGCGGATCAACTCGACGCCCAGCACATAGGCCAGCTGGCGCGCGACCTCGGTCTTGCCGACCCCGGTGGGGCCGGAGAACAGGAAGTTGCCGATAGGCTTCTGCGGGTTGCCGAGACCGCTGCGCGCCATCTTGATGGCGGTCGCCAGCGCGTCGATCGCCGCATTCTGGCCGTACACCACGGCCTTCAGGTCGCGGTCCAGCGTCTTCAGCGAATTCTTGTCGTCCGACGACACAGTCTTGGGCGGAATGCGCGCGATCTTGGCGATGATGTCCTCGATCTCGCGCGGGGTGATCGTCCGTTTCTGCTTGGATTTCGGCAGAATGCGCTGCGCCGCGCCCGCCTCGTCGATCACGTCGATCGCCTTGTCGGGCAGATGGCGGTCGTTGATATAGCGCGCCGCCAGCTGCGCCGCCGTGGTCAGCGCGGCCGCCGTGTATTTGACGCC
>JAJXTE010000152.1 GCA_021784115.1 Pseudomonadota bacterium
CCTCGCGTCCTGTTCCCAATCTTCTTGCTGCCGCGCTGGCGCTGGGGGTGCATGGGCTGTTCGTCCTGCTGCTGGTATTCGGCGTGTCATGGCAGACCCGGCATCCCGCGCCGGTGATGGTCGATCTCTGGGCGGCGCTGCCGGAACCGCCGACTCCCGCGGTCAAGCCCCGCCCGCCGCCGCCGGTGAAGGCGCCCGAGCCGGCGAAAGCCGCGCCCGTTCCCAGACCGGTGGAAAAGGAGCCTCCGCCCCCCAAGGCGCCCGACATCGCCCTGGAAAAGAAGAAGGCTGAAGCCGATCGCCTGAAAAAACTTCAGGCCATGCAGGCAGCCGAAGAAAAGGCGCGGGCCGATGCCGCCAAGGCGGCGCACGAAAAACAGCTGGCCGAGCAGAAGCGGCAGGCGCTGCTGCGGCAGATGGAGGAGGAGGATCTGAAGCAGCGCGTGGCGGCCGAGGCTGCGGCGAACGAGGCACGCGTGGCCAAGTTGACCGAGGCCCGGGCAGCGGCCAGCAAGCGCCAGTCCGAGGTGGCGAGCGTCGTGGGGCAGTACCGCGACCTGATCAGCGCCAAGGTGCGCGGCAACACCCGGCTGCCGGGCAACCTGACTGGCAATCCGGAGGTGCGCTGTCTGGTGAAGGTGCTGCCCACCGGCGAGGTCCAGAGCGTGCGGGTGACGCAATCCAGCGGAAATGTCGCGTACGACGATGCGGTGGTGCGCGCCATCGAAAAGTCATCGCCGCTGCCGTTGCCGAGCGATCGCGATGCTCGTGCCGCATTCGTTCCGGAACTTTCTTTCGTTCATCGCCCCAAAGAGTGAGCCTGGTTGTTGGCGCGCGTCAGCGAGTCTGCAACCACGGCCTGCCGCTCGCGGGTAGAGCCCGAATGGGCCGGAGCGAGGCGGCGTGCGGCACGGGCCGTGTGCCGCGTGTGCTAGACTGACCAGCCAAGAAAGCCTTTGCGAACCCGATGTCCGTATCCAAGTTGCGTGCCGTTTTGCTGTTTCCCCTGTTCTGGCTGGCCTTGCTGAGCGCCACGTTTTCCGCGCGCGCCGCCATGGAAATCCAGGTGATCGGCGGCGCGGCCAACAGGATTGCCGTGGCGATGGTGCCGTTTCAGGCGGCGCCCGGCCAGCCGAGGCCTGCGCTGACCGACATCGCCGGCGACGACCTCAGCCGCACCGGCCAATTCAGGCTGGTGGATGCCGGGGGGGCGCAGCAGCCTGTCATGTCCGCGCAGGTCGACTATGGCGTCTGGCGCGGAAAGGGCGCGGACGCGCTGGTCATCGGCCAGGTCGCGGCGCTGCCCGGCGGGCGCCTCGAAGTCCGCTTCTATCTGCTGGACGTTCTCAAGCGCACCCAGCTTGCTGCCTACAGCTACACCATCGCGCCCGCTCAGTGGCGCGCCACGGCGCACCAGATCGCAGACCTCATCTACGCGAAGCTGACCGGCATTCCCGGTGCGTTCGGCAGCCGCATCGCCTACGTGCAGAAGCAGGGCCGTCGATACGAGTTGAAGGTGGCCGATGCGGACGGGCAGAACCCGCGCACGGTGGTGCGCTCCAACGAATCGGTGATTTCGCCGATGTTCTCGCCCGACGGCGCACGCATCGTGTATGTCTCGTTCGAGGACAAGAAGCCGGTCGTGTACGTGCAGTCGCTGCAGGATGGCCATCGCCGCAAAGTCGCGGCATTCAAGGGCTCGAACTCGGCGCCGGCGTGGACACCCGACGGAAAGCGACTGGCGGTGGTGCTGACGCGCGATGGCGCTTCGCAGATTTATCTTATCAATGCCGACGGCAGCGCGCTGACACGTCTGACCCGGGGCGGCAACATCGATACCGAGCCCGTATTCTCGCCCGACGGGCATTCCATTTACTTCACTTCCGACCGCGGCGGCAGTCCGCAGATTTATCGCATGGCGGCCAGCGGCGGCGAAGCCAAACGGGTCACCTTCAGCGGCAGCTATAATGTTTCACCCACGATCAGCCCGGATGGCCGGTATCTGGCCTATATCAGCCGCGACGAGGGCCGCTTCCGGGTGACGCTGCAGGAACTGTCCTCCGGGCAGACGCGTGTGCTGACCGACACCGCGCGCGACGAGTCGCCCAGCTTCGCGCCGAATGGACAGGCCGTGCTGTATGCCACCGTGCAGGGCGAACAGGGCATACTCGGTACCGTGAGCCTGGATGGCAGGACACATGCACGCCTGTCGGAATCGGGCGTGGATGCGCGTGAGCCGGCCTGGGGACCGTAATGGCGTATTGCAGGGCAAGGCGGGCGTGGAGGGTGAACGACCTGCCTGTGCGAAGGCGTTTTCATTCATTAAGGAGAGATAAATGAACAAGATTTTCTGGCCCGTTCTGGTCGCAATGACCTTGTCCGCATGCGGCACGACCGGCGGCACGCAGGCAACGGTCGAAGACCGCACCGGCGGCAAGGCTGGCGCCGCCACCACCGGACAGGCCGGCACCGAAACCACGGGCGTGGCCGGCAGCGGGGTGACGGGCAGTGCGATGGGTGACGCGGGCGATCCGCGCAAGGACCCGGCCAGCCCCTTGTCCAAGCGCAGCGTCTTTTTCGATTTCGACAGCTTTGTGGTGAAGGACGAATATCGCCCGATGCTCGAGGCGCATGCCGGCTACCTGATGTCGAAGCGCGACGCGCACGTGATCCTCCAGGGCAATGCCGACGATCGCGGCAGCCGCGAGTACAACCTGGCGCTGGGACAGAAGCGCGCTGAAGCAGTGCGCAAGGCGCTGGCCGTGCTGGGCGTAAGCGATGCGCAGATGGAAGCGATCAGCTTTGGCGAGGAAAAGCCGCGCAACGAGGGCCATACCGAAGAAGCCTACGCCGAGAACCGCCGTGCCGACGTGGTGTATAGCGACGAGAAATGAGC
>JAJXTE010000060.1 GCA_021784115.1 Pseudomonadota bacterium
GGCGCGTTGTCGCCGAGCCAGTCGCGGCCATTGTCGGTAAACCACAGTTCGCCGCTCTGAGGCTGCCAGTCGAAGCCCACGCTGTTGCGCACCCCGCGCGCGACGACCTCGATTTTTCCGGTTGCCACGTCGAGCGCAGTAATCGTCGCATAGCGATCCGAATCGGGCGCGCAGATATTGCACGGCGCGCCCACCGGCACATAGAGCTTGCCGTCAGGGCCGAAGGCGATGAATTTCCAGCCGTGATGCGTGTCGGTCGGGTAGGCGCTGCTGACGACCTCAGGCTGTGGCGGGCTGTCCAGGTGGGCCTCGATGTCGCGCAGCCGCAGGATGCGGCTCACCGCCGACACATACAGGCTGCCGTCACGAAATGCCACGCCCACCGGCAGGTCGAGCTTGTCGGCGACCACCACCGGCTTGCGCTCGCCCCGCAACGGAATCGCGTAAACCTTGCCCGCGCGCATGCTGCCGACGAACAGGGTGTGGTTGCCGAGCGTCATCTGCCGCGCATTGGGCACGCGGGCAAACACTTCGATCCGGAATCCGGGCGGCAGGACGAGACTGGCAAGCGGCAAAGCATCCGCCGCCGCCTGGCCCAACCAGCCGAATGCCATCACGGTGAGCACGATCAGTCGCTTCATGACATCTCCGTTCAGTCCGGCTGCACGGGAACCAGAATCTCGAAACGCACCCGCGACCACGGATCGCGCACATCGGACAAGCGAACGATGCGTGCATCCAGTCGTTGGCCACGGTCGAGCAGGCGCGCCACATCGGCGTTCTCGCGGCGCGGCACGTAGCCGATCGTGTGGCCCCGCCATTCCACCCGCACCGCTCTGGCGTCATGCGGATTGTCAGGCTCGCGCGTCAGGGTGAGCGCATCGCCCACCCGCATCTGGGGCCACAGCGACTTGCCCGCGTGGTACTGGAACCCGGCGAGCGGCGAATCCTGCAACAGGATGTGCGCGGTGACCTGGGCATGGAGCGGCTGTCCCCACACCCAAATCAGCAACAACAAGGCCGCACGGAACATCGCGCGTCGATCTACAGGTTCATGCGGCAGGCAAAAGCCCGCGTCCGGTGGTGGCTGCACCCGTCATATCCCTCTCGCGATCTCGCATTGGAAAGCCGATCATTCTACTGACAAACCCGGCGCAAAATCCGCGCCGGCGGGCGGGTTTCAGCTTAACTTTTTGGACTGGACAAGCTGGCTTCAGCTTGATGTAGGATGAATGCATTCACCTCCACAACAACACGATCCAGCCATGCCGAGAAAAGCCGCCGCCCAGACCAAGCTGTTCGTCCTCGACACCAACGTCCTGATGCACGACCCCACAAGCCTGTTCCGCTTCGAGGAGCATGATATCTACGTGCCGATCGCCACGCTGGAGGAACTCGACCTGCACAAGAAAGGCATGACCGAGGTCTCGCGCAACGCGCGCCAGGCCAGCCGGTTCATCGACGAGATCGTCAGCAAGCTCGACAGCATCGAGGACGGCGTTCCACTCGCTCCGCACAGCCACAGCGCCGCCACGGGCCGGCTTTTCCTGCAGACCCAGGCCATCAGCGGCGACATCCCGATGAGCCTGCCGACAAGCAAGGTCGACAACCAGATCCTGGGCGTGGTGCTGTTTTTGTCACGCCACCACCCCAAGCGTCAGGTCATCCTGGTGTCGAAAGACATCAACATGCGCATCAAGGCGCGCGCACTGGGATTGCCGGCCGAGGACTATTTCAACGACAAGGTACTTGAAGACACCGATCTGCTGTACGCCGGCCTGCGCGAACTGCCGGCCGACTTCTGGGACAGCCACGGCAAAGGCATGGAGTCGTGGCAGGCCAACGGCCACACCTACTACCGAGTCAAGGGACCGCTGGTTTCGAGCCTGCTGCCAAATGAATTCGTCTTCCAGGAAGGCCCTGCCCCGCTCTACGCCAAGGTGCTGAAGGTCGAGGGCAAGCAGGCGGAAATGGTCACGGTGCGCGACTACACGCACCAGAAGAACAACGTCTGGGGCATCACTGCGCGCAACCGCGAGCAGAACTTCGCGCTCAACGTGCTGATGGACCCGGAGGTCGACTTCGTCTCCCTGCTCGGCCAGGCCGGCACCGGCAAGACCCTGCTCACGCTCGCGGCCGCTCTGGCCCAGGTGCTCGACAAGAAAATCTACAGCGAAATCATCATGACCCGCGTGACCGTGCCGGTGGGCGAGGACATCGGCTTCCTGCCCGGGACCGAGGAGGAAAAAATGACGCCCTGGATGGGCGCGCTGGAGGACAACCTCGACGTGCTCAACAAGAGCGACGACGACGCCGGCGACTGGGGACGCGCCGCAACGCAGGACCTGGTCCGCTCCCGGATCAAGGTCAAGTCCCTGAACTTCATGCGCGGGCGCACCTTCCTCAACAAGTTCCTCATCATCGACGAAGCGCAGAACCTCACCCCCAAGCAGATGAAGACGCTGATCACGCGCGCCGGGCCGGGTACCAAGGTGGTGTGCCTGGGTAACATCTCGCAGATCGACACCCCCTATCTCACCGAAGGAAGTTCCGGCCTCACCTATGTGGTCGACCATTTCAAGGGCTGGCCGCACAACGGCCACGTCACGCTGCAGCGCGGTGAACGTTCGCGTCTGGCTGATTACGCTGCAGAGGTGCTATAAATCGATGAACCGAGGAGACGCACCATGGCTAACCTGATTGCAAAGCGCTGGATCATTCTGGCTGCGGGCCTGACCGTGTCCCTGCCCGCCCAGGCCTTCGACTGGAACGAACTGCTGAAGGGCGTGATCAACAAACCTTCCAGCGAGACAAACACGTCCACCGCCAGCGGCGTCGACGCCCTTTCCAGTGCCGACATCAATGCCGGGCTGAAGGAAGCGCTGACTCGCGGGGCCGATTCGGCCGTCGCCCAACTCGGCCAGAAAGACGGCTTCTTCGGCAACCCGGCGCTGAAAATTCCGCTGCCACCCAGCCTGCAGAAAGCCGAAAAAGCCATGCGCATGCTGGGCATGGGCAAGCAGGCCGACGAACTGGTGCTGTCGATGAACCGCGCCGCCGAGGCCGCCGTGCCCGAAGCCAAGACCCTGCTGGTCGATGCGGTGAAGGCCATGACGCTGGAAGATGCCAAGGGCATCCTGACCGGCGGCAAAACCTCGGCCACCGACTTCTTCCGCAACAAGACCGAGGCCAGGCTCACCGAGCGCTTCGCCCCCGTCGTCAAGGCCAACACCGACAAGGTCGGCCTGGCGCAGCAATATAACCGCTACGCCGGGGCTGCCGCGCAATTCAACCTGATCGACAAGAAGCAGGCAAAAGTCGAGGACTACGTCACCCAGCAGGCGCTCGATCGCCTCTATAACCTGATCGGCGAGAAGGAGGCCGCGATCCGCGCCAACCCCATGCAGGCCGGCAGCGACTTGCTGAAGAAGGTCTTTGGCGCGGTGAGCGGCAAGTAACATGAGGGCGCCGCGACATGACACGGATCGCCCCGCCTCCTCGCATGTCGTGACAACTGGCGCAAAAACCGCCTGCCTGCTTATCGCATTGCTGCTCGCCCTCCCCGCGCATGCCTGGGAAGTCGGCGAATTCAAGAACGGCATGAGCCGCAGCGCGGTCGAGCAGGCGCTCCGGACCTGGAATTTCGACAAGACCCTGCCGGTCGGCAACGACGGCCTGTTCGCCTACGACCTGCCCGACAAACCGACTGGCCGCCGTTTCCTGTTCAGCTTCTGCAATGACAAGCTGGTGGCCTTCGACCAGGAAATCGAGCCGGATTTCCGCCACTTCGTCACCATCGCGTCGAACTATTCGAACCTGTACGGCAACCCGCTCAAGGTCATTCCCTACACCAGCGTCATCGCCAATGGCGAAAAGAACCTGCTGGCGATGTTCTGGCGCACGGGCTCGGATTATCTCGGACTCAAATACGTGCTCTATCCCACGAGCGAACAGCTCTCAATGACCGTCCAGGTGGGCAACAACTGCTGGCAGGCCCCGCGTTAGCGCGGCTCGGCCGCCTGCGCCCGTCAAACGGCGGTCGCAAGGAATTATCCTCGCCCCCTCCGGAGGCTGACTTCTCCTCCCAAGCCCCCCCGTTTTTTCCGTACGGTTTCCGGCAAACCGGGGTGAGACGCCCTGGGCAATTTCCGGCCGACGCCTCAAGAACTTCAAAAAACTGCCGAATGCAAGCTAACCAAGGGTGCTTGTGCAATCCAAACAGGAAACGAAATGGACATTGCGTACCGCAATCCAGGCACGTGCTTCACCTCAGCCTTCGCCGTTCCTTTCCCGAATGCCCCCGGGCCGTCTGACATGCTGACGCGTGGGCCGGGAATGCAATCAGCCTGAGAACGGCAAGCCTGCCTGTAAGCAGAATGCGCAGACAACCCTATATCGAGCCGACAATCCGCACCATTGCAGGTGCGCTCATTCTTGCCTGCGCGTCCCTGATTTACTTTTATCCGCACGGCGCGTGGCTATGGCTCGCCATCCTCTTTTTCATGGGATTCAACCTGTTCCAGTCAGGGCTGACGAAATACTGCATCCTGGAAAAAATGCTCAAGAAACTGAGCTTTCGCAGCGAACTGGATGAAATCAAAAGCCTGAGTCAGGCCAATGCTGCCGCGGAAGCACGGGCTGCGTTCTACGACACGCTGGACTTGTTGAATGAAGTGGTCATCGAGCTGTCGCCGGACGGCACGCTGGCGTTCCTGACGGATCACTGGCTCAAGCTGATGGGCAGCGCATATACCAGCAACGCGCATTTTCTCGGCGATCCCTTTATTGTCTTCATCCACAAACAGGACAGGGGCCTGCTGAACAGCCAGCTGGATACCCTGCTGAAGGGCGCAAGGGAAACGGTGAGCCTGCGTTTTCGCATGTCGCGCGAGGACCAGGAAGAACATTGGGTCGAAGGAAAATTCGCCCTGAACCGGCAGCACGGCCGGGTGCAGGGCGTACGCGGCGTCCTGCGCGATGTCACGGAAGCGCACATGCAGGAAAAGCGCATCAGCCACATGGCCATGCATGATGCCCTGACCCGCCTGCCCAATCGGGCCCATCTCGATGAACGCATCCGGGAGGCGGTCGAGCATTCGCGAGCCACCGGGTCCAAGTTTGCCCTGCTGTTCATCGATCTGGACAACTTCAAGCAGATCAACGACTTGCGCGGGCACAAGTCGGGCGACCAGCTATTGGTCGATGTCAGCCAGATTCTCCGCGCACATCTGCGTGAAACCGATGTGCTGGCGCGCTGGGGCGGGGATGAGTTCGTGGTGCTGCTGCCCTTTTCGCACGACGCGGAAATCGCGCACACGGTTGCCGGCGAACTGATGCGCAAGCTGCAACTGAACCTTGAAAAGATGTATAGCGATCTGTTCGTGACGCTCAGCATCGGGATCGCGGTTTTCCCGGACGATGCGGAAAACGGCGAAGCGCTCCTGGTACAGGCGGACAAGGCACTGTTCTATGCAAAATCGCAGGGCCGAAACAATATTCAGATGTTCGGCGATCTGCATACGCGGGCAGCCGGCTATGAGGAGGTGGAGCTGACTTCCCGCTTCGTGGCTGCAGTCAAGCAGTGCCAGCTTCAGGTCTATTACCAGCCGGTCATGGACGCCGGCAATCATGAACGCATCGCCGGTTTCGAAGCCCTGGCGCGCTGGCACGATGACCAGTACGGCTGGGTCAGCCCGGCAAACTTCATTCCCCTGGCCGAAAACATGGGACTCATCCAGGAGGTGGGACGCCAGGTCCTGGAAGAGGCACTGCACCACTTCGCCCAATTCGACGGCCTGTGCACCGATTTGAAACTGGCGGTCAATGTCTCAAAACGTCAGGTGATGTCGGACGATTTCTATCCGATGCTCATCGAGATGGCGCAAAGATATGGCATCTCACCCTGCCAGATCAAGCTGGAAATCACCGAGAGCATTGCCTTGCTGGGCATCGAACGGGCCAAAGGCCATTTGCAGAAACTTTCGGACGCGGGCTTCACGTTGTCGCTGGACGATTTCGGCACCGGATTTTCATCGCTGTCCCATGTGCATGAATTGCCGTTTGACGAAATCAAGATCGATATTTCCTTCGTGCGCCGCATCAAGACGCCGGAAGGGCGCGTCTTGGTCAGGACGATTGTCGAGATGGCGCATGCCATGCAGTTGGCGCTGGTTGCCGAAGGCGTCGAAGATATGGAAACCGCCCTGATCCTCCAGGAAATGGGGGTGGAGATGCTGCAGGGCTACTATTTCAGCCGGCCCATGCCGAAGGAGAGTTGCGCGGGCTTTATCGCTGGACTGTCGTCCACGTCCGCCCCGGCCTGACTGTCCTGCGCCGGAAATCCCGCCGAGGGGGAGGATCCGCCTGAGCGGCCCCCGGCTCACCGCTCTTCCGATCTCCCGGACGACTTCGTCATCAGGCCTTGGCGTGCAAACAGCCAGAGCTGCCGGTGCGTCATCGCCCTGACGGTTTCCGGCGACACGTCCCATCCCGCATCGGCCAGCGCGCCCTGGAGGATGACCGCGAGTTCATCGATCGTGCGGCGGCCGTCGAGCAGGCCCAGCAGGATGCGTCCGGGCTCATCCAGGTCCAACGCCACATGGCGCGCGCCGCTGACCACCCATCCCGGCGATGCCGCCTGCAAGCGTGCGAGCGCATGCGCACGGGGGCGATCACCCGGTTCGCTTCCATGCGAATCAGCGGCCACGCTGGGCATCACGCCGTGCGTCATCACCAGCGGGAACAAGGCCATGCGGAATGCCGCCTCGTCAACATTTGCGGCAACCCCATACTCGGTTAATTCCCGCCGGGTGGCTGCGAGCAGGTCGGAATACGCCAGCGCGCCGGGATAGGCGGCTGACAGGATCATCGCCGCCGCTTTCATCGCGGGGTACGCGACGGGGAAGGCATTGCCCGCGGGATTGACGAAGGTCTGCTCGCACGCCGTCTCGAGGTCGATCTCGTCGTCGCTCCGCAGGTCTGCATAAAACGCCAGGCTGTCCAGTGCCTGGGCATGGGGCGGCTGGGCACAGGGCGCGTCGGCGCGCGCGATCAGCGCCCGGCGAAAGCGGGTGAGGTGTGCCTCGTCGAGCGCGGCCTCGGCGTCCAGCCAGCGCCCGGCCATGCTTTCGGGGATCAACCCCCAGGCATCTTCGAGTTCGACGACGGCCCGGCGCGGTCCTGCCTCGCCAACATAGCGCAGGCCGCGTGCGTCGAGGCGTGCAGAGAATTCGGCAAACGCCATCGGCGCGTTGAAGTCGGCAAGGTATTCGTGGAATAGATAGGACGGCGCAGCGGTCTTGAGATAGGCGATTTCCTTCAGCAATGCCGGGTCGGTCCAGGCGGCTTCCAGTTCGTCCAGCACGCGCCGCACCTGCTCGAGGCGCGCGGGCGCCGGCAGATCGGCCGCGCTGCGCTCGATCAGCGCAGCGCGAAGCGGCCGAAGCTGTTCCCAGCCGGCCGCGACGTTGAAACTGACGTAGGCGATGCCATGCGGCGACAGATGGCGCCGGCACACGTCGAGCAGCGCCTGCTGCACGGAGGGCGGCACCCACGAAAACACGCCGTGCGCGATGATGTAATCGAACTCGCCCACATCGTCCGGCAGCGCGGCGAGGTCGCCATGCGCGATTCGCACGTTCGTCAGGCCGAGGCGGCGGATGAAATCCGCACCCGCGCGCGCCTGGACGCGCGACAATTCCACGCCTACGCAAGTGGATTGCGGCCAGCGCCACGCCAGCGGTATCAGGTTGCCGCCCTGCGCACATCCCAGTTCAAGGATGCGCGCCCGGCGCGGGTCGGGCGCGTCGAAACCGTGCAGCTTCGCGACCGCCGCCAGAAAATCCGGTTGGGTTTCTGGCAGTGGCAGACTGTCGTAGGGAAGTTCGTCGTAGGTGGCCAGGGTATCCATGCAAACGATTGTAGCGGCCGCCACGCTGAAGGCCATGACACAGACTTGCCGGATGACCACGCTGTGCCGGCCCGCCAGCGGCCTGTTGTGGCTTGCCCTGCTGGCGCCGGGCGCCCGCGCCGACACGACCTGGATCGAGCCGGGCGCCGACGGCCAGCCCGTGGTGCATCGTTATTTCTTCTGGTCGCTCGCCTGCCCGCATTGCCTGGAGGCGCGGTCCTTCATCGAGGCCATCCCGTCCAGCCGCCCGTGGGTGAAGCTGCATTCGCTGGAGCTCACCCGCCATCCCGAGAACGTGCGTCACTACGTGGCGCTCGCGGATCCGTTGGGGCAGCCCGCGCAATACGTGCCGGCGCTGCTGGCCGAACTCGATGCGTGCCGCGCCGTTGCGCACAGCGGCAGCGCGCTCGACGCCGCCCGCGCCGTGCCCGCGCCCGCGCTCCGTGTGCCGCGCCTCGGTGAGGTGAAGGTCGATGCACTGTCGCTGCCGCTGATGACGGCGCTGATCGCCGGCCTCGACGCTTACAATCCCTGCGCGTTTTTCGTGCTGCTGTTCCTGCTGTCGCTGATGGCCCACCGGAACAGTCGCGCGCGCATGCTGGCGATCGGCGGCGTGTTCGTGCTGACCTCCGGGCTGATGTATTTCGCCTTCATGGCGGCATGGCTCAACCTGTTCCAACTGCTCGGCAGCCTGGCCTGGGTGACGCTCGTCGCCGGTGCGATGGCCATGGCGGTCGGACTCGTCAACGTGAAGGATTTTTTTACTTCGGACGCGGCGTGTCGCTGTCGATTCCGGACAGCCGAAAGCCCGCGATCTACCAGCGCGCACGCGCCATCCTGAGCGCTGGCAGCGTGCCCGCTGCGCTCGCCGCCACGATGCTGCTTGCGGTGGCAGTCAATTTCTACGAGCTTTTGTGCACCGCCGGCTTACCCATGGTCTACACGCGCCTGCTGACGCTGCAGGCGCTCGGCCCGCCTCAGCATTACCTCAATCTGGCCTTGTGCAACGGGGTCTACGTGATCCCGCTCGCCGTGATCGTGGGCGCGTTCGCTTTCACCCTGGGTGCACGCAAGCTGAGCGAACGAGAAGGCCGCCTGCTCAAATTGATGCCGGGTCTGATGACGCTGCAATTGGGGGGACTGCTGGTGCTAGCGCCCGAGCTGTTGAACCGGCTCGGCGTCGCGTTTGCGCTGATCGGCGTCGCGGTCGGCGCCACATGGATGGCGGCGCGCCTGACCCGGGCGTGATGTCCGGGCCAGGCTTGGGCGGAATCAGTGCCCGCGCGTGCCCGGCTTGGACGAGAACAGGGCCGCCTGCGGACGCGGCTTGCGCGCCTGGGTCGGCTGACCCGGTGCGCCGCTGCGCCCACCTGCCGGCTTGGCACCGGCGCTGGCGGGTTTGGCCTGCGACGAACGGCCGGCGCCACTGCGGCCGCCGGGCTGTCCCTGGCGGGCGCCCTGCCCCTGGCGCGGGCCGCCATGACCCTGCGGCGGGCGCGGCGGACGCTCGTCCGACATCAGGTCGGCCTTGGCCGGCGGCACGAAGCCAGGTTCGATTTCGACCCGCACGATCGAACGCTTGATCAGCTTTTCGATGTCGCGCAGATAGCTCATTTCCTCGTCATCCACCAGCGACAGCGCCGAGCCGGTTGCCCCGGCGCGGCCGGTGCGGCCGATACGGTGCACGTAGTCTTCCGCCACGTTGGGCAGTTCGAAGTTCACCACCTGCGGCAGCTGGTCGATGTCGATGCCGCGGGCGGCGATATCGGTCGCCACCAGCACGCGCACGCTGCCGTCCTTGAAGCTCGCCAGCGCCTTGGTGCGCGCCCCCTGGCTTTTGTTGCCGTGGATCGCGGCGGCGCTGATGCCGTCCTTGATCAGTTTTTCGGCCAGCTTGTTGGCACCGTGCTTGGTGCGGGTGAAGACCAGCACCTGCTGCCAGTCGTGGTGCTTGATCAGGTGCGCCAGCAGGTCCCGTTTGTGCGCCTGCGGCACCCGGTGCATCGACTGCTCGATGATTTCCACCGCGGTGTTGCGGCGCGCCACTTCCACGCTCTTCGGATTGTGCAGCAGGCCGTTGGCCAAGGTGCGGATCTCGTCGGAGAAGGTGGCCGAGAACAGCAGGTTCTGGCGCTGCTTCGGCAGCACCGCGAGCACTTTCTTGATGTCGCGGATGAAGCCCATGTCGAGCATGCGGTCGGCTTCGTCGAGCACCAGGATCTCGACGCCGGACAGGTCAACCGTCTTCTGTCCCATGTGGTCGAGCAGGCGGCCCGGCGTCGCCACCAGAATGTCGACGCGCGACTTCAGCGCCTTGAACTGCGGATTGATGTTGACGCCGCCGAACATCACCATCGAGGTGAGCGACAGGTATTTGCCGTAGGTCTTGACCGACTCCTCGACCTGCGCGGCGAGTTCGCGCGTCGGCACCAGGATCAGGCAGCGCGGGCGGCCCGGCCTGCTTTGAGCCGTCTGGGTCGACAGGTGATGCAGGATCGGCAGGGTGAAGCCGGCGGTCTTGCCGGTGCCGGTCTGCGCGGCGGCGAGCAGGTCGCCGCCCGCCAGCACCTGCGGGATCGCCTGCGCCTGGATCGGGGTGGGCGTGGTGTAGCCGGCATCGGCAATCGCACGCATGATGGGTTCGGCCAGCCCAAGGCTGGCAAAGGTGGTTTCAGTAGTCATGTAGGTTTTCCTGCGACGGCCTGTTGCGCTTGTGGCAACACCAATCGAGGCAGACGAATAGGGATCGTAAGATCGGGGTGATAGAACCGCGCACCGATTGGCAGGGTGCGGGAGGCCGCACTATACCGGCTACGGCTGGGTGCAGCAATGCTTTTCTGCGGCAGAAGAGCAGGAATGAAAAAGGACCGGTGCATGCCGGTCCTTTTTCGATGTTCGGGCTGGTGGGCAGTACAGGGTTTGAACCTGTGACCCCCGCCGTGTGAAGGCGATGCTCTACCGCTGAGCTAACTGCCCCGAAGCGGCGCGAATTAAACCACAACCCGGTGGCTGGGGTCAATTTTGCGGCGCTCGGCCGTATCAAACACAGTCCGGTAAAATGGACCCTTTTTTCCGCCCGGACCTGCCATGATCCGCACCCGCTTCGCCCCCTCCCCCACAGGTTATCTGCACATCGGGGGCGCGCGCACCGCGCTGTTCTCGTGGGCGTTCGCGCGTCATCACGGCGGCCAGTTCATCCTGCGCATCGAGGACACCGACATTGCGCGCTCCACCCCCGAGGCGGTGCAGGCGATTCTCGACGGCATGGCCTGGCTCGAGCTGAATCATGACGAAGGCCCGTTCTACCAGACCAAGCGCCTGTATCGCTACAAGGAGGTGATCGAGCAGATGCTGGCGAGCGGCCAGGCCTACTACTGCTACTGCAGCACCGACGAGCTCGACGCCATGCGCGAAGCGCAGCGCGCGCGCGGCGAGAAACCACGCTACGACGGCCGCTGGCGCCCGGAACCCGGCAAGGCGCTGCCGGTGCCGCCTTCCGGCGTGCAGCCAGTGGTTCGCTTCAAGAATCCGCTTGAAGGCACGGTGGCGTGGAAGGACCTGGTCAAGGGCACGATCGAGTTTTCCAATGCCGAACTCGACGACCTCATCATCGCCCGCGCCGACGGCACGCCGACCTACAACTTCTGCGTGGTAGTCGACGACTGGGACATGCAGATCAGCCACGTCATCCGCGGCGACGACCACGTCAACAATACCCCGCGCCAGATCAACATCCTCAGGGCGCTCGGCGCGACGGTTCCGCAGTACGCCCACCTGTCGATGATCCTCGGCGACGACGGCACCAAGCTCTCCAAACGCCACGGCGCGGTGTCGGTGATGCAGTATTCCGACGAGGGCTACCTGCCCGAAGCTGTGATCAACTACCTCGCGCGGCTGGGCTGGTCCCATGGCGACGCCGAACTGTTCAGCCGCGAGCAGTTCGTGCAGTGGTTCGATCTTGACCACATCACGCCGTCGGCCGCGCAGTTCAACACCGAGAAGCTGCGCTGGATCAACCAGCAGTACATCAAGGCGGCTGACGATGCACGGCTTGCCGGCCTCGTCCGGCCCTTCCTCGTGCGCAATGGCGCGGATCCGGACGACGGCCCCGACCTCGCGGCGGTGTGCGCCCTGGTGAAGGAACGCGCCGCCACCCTCCCGGAACTGGCCGATGCCGCCACCCTGTTCTACCGCACCCTGCACCCCACGCCGGAACTGCTCGCGCAGCATGTCACGGCTGAAGTGCTGCCCGCACTCGCCGACTTGGCGGCCCGTCTCGAAACGCTGACATGGGAGCGTGCCACCATCAGCGCTGCATTCAAGGAAACGCTCGCCGCACACGGCCTCAAGATGCCCAAGCTGGCAATGCCGGTGCGCGTGCTGGTGACCGGCGAGCCGCAGACGCCGGCGATCGACGCCACGCTGGAACTGATCGGACGGGACAAGGTGGTCCGCCGCCTGAAGGCAGGGCTGCAGGCCGCACAAGGCTGATCGATTCCGCTATAATGCGCGCTGTTTTTCGCCGGCGTAGCTCAGTTGGTAGAGCAGCGCATTCGTAATCACGACGCGGTTATTGTGGTCACGGAGACAGTCGGCAAGCAGTGCAAGGCTTTCGGGCCGCCAGCAGTCTGATGGCGAGGCAGTGCAGACACGGTTTAAACAAGTTTAGGTTTTTCGCCGGCGTAGCTCAGTTGGTAGAGCAGCGCATTCGTAATGCGAAGGTCGTCAGTTCGATTCCGATCGCCGGCACCAGTTGTAACAAAACGCCGCTCGATGAGCGGCGTTTTTTCTGGGCGCGGCCACCGGGTCAAGCGGTCGGCTCCACCATCAGCTGGTCAAGACGGCAGGGCTTGTGGATGGCGTAGCCCTGGGCATAGTCGACACCGATTTCCCGCAGCGCCTCCAGGATCATGGGCGATTCCACATATTCGGCCACGGTGCGCAGGCCCAG
>JAJXTE010000061.1 GCA_021784115.1 Pseudomonadota bacterium
GCGTCCGCCGCGTATTTCTTCACGGTGTCGACCAGCCAGAATTCGGTCGAATTCGACGGCGTGTCGATGACGCGCACGCCCATTGACTTCTTCGCCATCCACTTGGAAATCGCCAGCGAGATAAGCGAGCCGCCGAAGCCCATGACTGCAGCAAAGATCAGCAGCGAACTCAGGTTCAGGCCGTTCGCGGTGAGGTAGGGCTCGACGCCCAGGATGCGCATGGTGAGCGACAGCACCAGCACGATCGCCAGGTTGGTGGCGAGGAACAAAACAATACGCTTCATGGTGTTCTCCTTTAAAGCCCGGGTCGGGTCGAGGCGGATAGCCCTTTCCACAGCTACACAACAGAATATAGATGGGAAACAAACAATAAAATTCGATTTTTATACTGCTATTGTTCGATTTTACCGATCTGATTCCGCATCATGCTCAATTACAAGCACCTGCATTACTTCCGTACGGTCGCCAAGGCCGGCGCCATCAACCGCGCCGCCGAGAAGCTGCATCTGGCGCCGCAGACGCTATCCGGCCAGATCAGCGCCTTCGAGGAACGCCTGGGGGTGGCGCTGTTCCGCCGCACCGGCCGCCGGCTCGAACTGACCGACGCCGGGCGCACCGCACTCACCTACGCCGACGAAATCTTCCACGTCGGCGCCGAACTCGAGGAGGCCCTGCAAAACCGCCTCGCCGCGCGCACGCACCCGTTCCGCGTCGGCATCGCCGACGTCGTGCCGAAGGCGATCGCCTACCAGCTCCTGGCGCCCGCGCTCACGCTGGCCGAGCCGGTCAAACTGGTGTGCCGGGAAGACCGGCTGGCGCAGCTGGCCGCCGACCTGTCGATCCACCGGCTCGACATGGTGCTGGCAGACCGGCCGCTGCCCTCCAACATGGACATCAAGGGGTACAGCCACCCGCTGGGCGAATGCGGCATCGCCTTTCTGGCCGCGCGTACGGTCGCCGATATGCTGGCAGGGGATTTCCCGGCCAACCTGCATGGCGCTCCACTGCTGATCCCGGGCGAGGACAGTGCGTTGCGAGTCCCACTGCTGCGCTGGCTGGAACGTGGCGGCGTCCAGCCCACGGTGGTCGGCGAATTCGATGACAGCGCGTTGATGAGCGCTTTCGGGCAGGCGGGCGCGGGGGTGTTCCCGGTTCCGCTCACGACGGTCCAGGACGTGATGCGGCAATACGACGTGGTCGAGCTCGGGCGGACGCTGGAGATACGCGAGCGCTTCTTCGCCATTTCGGTGGAGCGGCGGCTGAGCCATCCGGCCGTGCTGGCGGTGAGCGAGGCGGCGCGGCTGCGGTTCCAGCCGCAGGAGTCGGACTGACGCGCTCAGGCCGGCATGTCGGCCAGCCAGCGAACCGCCACGGCCGGGGTCATGACCCGGAAATACGGTGCGCAGCGGCGGCGCAGCCTGAGCACCGCGCGATCCTTGCTGACCAGGCCTCGCGCGTGGCTGGCGGCGGCCAGCTCGATGAATTTCTGGTCGTCGGGGTCGCTGCAGCGCGGCAGGGACAGGTCAGCAACCGAACGGGCCGACTCCGGCACGGACAGCGATCGATAGCGTTCGAACAACGCCACCTGCCGCGCCGCATCCAGTGAAAATTCCGGATACGCCAGCACGCGCCCCCACTCGTCGAGCGTGGCGTCCGAGACCACGCAGCACACGCGCCCTGCTTCGAGTGCATGGAGCAGGGGCCTGGCCGTCGCGTCGTCGAAGTGCAGCAGATCGAGCACCACGTTGGTGTCGAGCACCAGCACGGGCTTATTCAATATCGGTGTGCTCGGCGATGAATTCCTTCACCCAGTGCTCAGGCTTGGCGCTGGAAAATCGCCCGACGATCTCGCCCTTGACGAACAGCAGCACGGTCGGGAACCCGCGCAGGCCGTAGCGCCCGGCCAGCTTCATGTTGGCGCCTTCGTCGACCTCGACCTTGGCCATGTGGATCTTGCCCGCGTGGTGCGCGATGACGCGCTCGAGCACCGGCGTCAGCGCGCGGCAGGGCGGACACCAGTCGGCCCAGAAGTCGACCAGGATGGGCAGCGCATGCGAAGCCTCGATCACGTCGCGGTCGAAGTGTTCGAGGTGGGTGTCGAAAATCAGGCCCGGCGCACGGGCGGCATGTGTATCGGTCATGATGATTACAAGTCGGAATGATGCCTCCCTATTTTGCCTCAACGGCGGCCCTTTCCGGCTTCCGCCCCGCGCGCGCTCCAGGCGGGCCGGGCAGGCCGCAAAAAAACACTTAACGAACAGGACTCGGGGCTGCTACCGTTACGCCATGGAAGAACGTTTCTACCGTGAACAGGAAATCGCGCGGCTGCCGGCATTTCTTCCCGCCGCCACCTACAACCTTGCGCATACGCTGCTGGCGCGGGCCGGCCACTGCCTGTTCGTGCCGATCCGCAGCATGCAGTACATGGCGGTGCTCGATGGGGAAGAATTCATTTTCGTCGACAGCCAGAATAAGGCCTGGGTCGAACTGGCGTGGCAGCATTTCCGGCCGCAGGCGCGTGCGTCACTCGACGAGCGCGTGCCCTTCGAGGTGGTGCATTACCTGCCGCAAGCGGCCGAAACCATGAAACGGCTGCCCACGGAATTCCATCACGCACTGCTGCTGCTCGCCGATCGTCAGAAGCCTGACAGCCCTGCCACCATCATCGATCTCCACGCCGTATCCAGGCCGAATCCCGACGACAAGGCGCGCTGACGCGGTCTCCTCCTTGCCCCGCAGGGCCCACACAAGAGCCCCGCATTCCGGCGGGGCTCTTGTGTGGGCGCATGCCGCATCACTCCTTGAGCTTGGCAATTCCCAGCGCGCGCAGCGTGAGGTTTTCATAGAAGGGGCCCACGTTGCCCTTCTTGATCTTGCGCAGGAAGTATTTCTCGAACGCGATCTTGGCCAGGTGTACCCACTTGCCTTCGGAGAACCAGTTCACGTTGCGCGGCGGAATCTGCGGCAGCGCAACGAAGGCGATGCCGGTATCGCCGAAGTCGGCGAGGCAGACCGCGTTCCAGGTGGCCTTTTCGGTGGGCTCCTTGCCGTCCAGCAGCGCGCGGATGTTGTGCGCGGTGGCGGTCACCATCGATTCGATCATGTAGCCGGTCTTGGGCGTGCCGGTCGGAACCGGGGTAGCTTCGACCGGCGGAATGGCGACGCAAACGCCGACCGAGAAGATGTTCTTGAACGTGGGATTGCGCTGATAGGGATCGATCAGGATGAAGCCGCGCGGATTGGTCAGCCCTTCGATACCGAACACTGCATCCACACCTTTGAAGGCGGGCAGCATCATGGAGTATTTGAACGGCAGCTCGTGCTGCTTTTTCTCGGTGCCGTCCTCGTTTACCTCGGTGACGAACATCTTGCCCGCCTCGACCTTCGTGACCTTGGCATTGCAGATCCACTTGACGTGCTTGTCGCGGAAGGCCGATTCGATCATGCCCTTGGAATCGCCCACGCCGCCCAGACCAAGGTGGCCGATATAGGGTTCCGCCGTGACAAAGGTGATGGGCACCTGCGTGCGCAGCTTGCGGCGGCGCAGGTCGGTTTCCATGATCATGGCGAACTCGTAGGCCGGGCCGTAGCACGAGGCGCCCTGTACCGCCCCGACGACAATCGGACCGGGATCCTTCACGAAAGCCTGCCAGCTGTCGTTGGAGGTCACCGCGTGGTCGACGGTACAGACCGACTGGGTATGGCCCTTGGGCCCCAGGCCCTCGACTTCATCGAACGCCAGCTTGGGGCCGGTGGCGATGACCAGGTAGTCGTACGCGACGCTTTGACCATCGTCCAGCTCGATGCGGTTTTCGCCCGGATGGACGCGCTTGGCGGCAACGGGAATGAAATCGATGTTCTTCTTCCTGAGGATGGGCTCGATCGCCAGTTCGATATCCCCGCGCGTGCGCCAGTTCACCGCCACCCAGGGATTGGACGGCACGAAATGAAAATTCGGCGCATTCGAGATGACCGTAATCCGGTCCTCCGGCCGTGCACTTTCGCGCATCTCGAACGCCATCGGCATGCCGCCGATTCCTGCACCCAGAATCACGATGTGTGCCATATCGCCTCCTTTGAGGAGCGGTTGGTCGTATTTTATTTATATACCGGGCGTGCGGATTCGCAATCCCGGTCACCGCATCAGAGCGGCGAGTCGCGTGCCGCGGCCGCACGGGGCTGACAAGGTTCCTGATGGGCCGCGTGGCCGAGCGGGTCATCGGGCAGGCCGCCTGCCCGGTTCTGGTCGTCAAATCCTAGTTCGATTCCCAGAAACGAGGACCGTGCGCGATAATCCCGTACGGTCTCATGTATTTTGGAGTTCAGGAATGATCCGCAAGAATCCCTCCGGGCATCTGCCCGTGGTCCACGACAGCGCCTTTGTCGACCCCACCGCCATCCTTTGCGGCAAGGTCGTCGTGGAAGAAAACGTATTTATCGGTCCCTACGCCGTCATCCGCGCCGACGAAGTGGACGAAAAAGGCGACATGGAGCCCATCGTCATCGGCGCCAATTCCAACATCCAGGATGGAGTCGTCATTCACTGCAAGGCAGGCGGCGGCGTCACCATTGGCCGCAGCACTTCGATCGCGCACCGTTCGATCGTGCACGGCCCCTGCACGGTAGGGGACAACGTGTTCATCGGCTTCAACTCGGTGCTGTTCAACTGCATCGTGGGCGAAGGCTCGGTCGTCCGCCACAACTCGGTGGTGGAAGGCTGCACCGTGCCGCCCGGTTTCTACATTCCCTCCACCGCCAACATCCACTCCGACGCCGACCTGGCGACGATCGAACGCGTATCGCCGCAGGCCGCCGACTTCTCGGAGAGCGTGGCCCAGGCCAACCATGAACTGGTCAAGGGCTACAAGCGCATCCGCAACGAGTTCTAGGGAACCGACGTGATCGCCGCGCTAGAGTCCTGGCGGGCCGGGCTGTTTCACCGGCGTCATCTCATGCGCAACGTCGGCGCCGGCCTGGTGGTCGGCGTCGTGGCCCTGCCGCTGGCGATGGCGTTTGCCATCGCCAGCGGCGCACGCCCGGAACAGGGCATCTACACCGGCATCGTCGCCGGCTTCCTGGCCGCACTGTTCGGCAGTTCGCGGGTGTCGATCAGCGGACCAACCGGCGCCTTCATCGTCATCCTGGCCGGCATCACCGCGAAATACGGGATCGACGGCCTGCAGGTCGCCAGCCTCATGGCCGGCCTCATCCTGCTGGCGATGGGTCTGGTCAAGCTGGGCGGCATCATCCGCTTCATTCCCACGCCGGTGATCACCGGCTTCACCGCCGGCATCGCGGTGATCATCTGGGTCGGGCAGTGGAAGGATTTCTTCGGCCTGCATCCCGCCGCATCCGGCGCGCACTTCCATGAGAAGCTGGCGGTGCTGATCCAGGCCCTGCCCGACCTCGACATGCCGACCACGATGCTTTCGCTGGCCGCGCTCGCCATCGTCGTGATCGCGCCGCGTCTCACCCGGCGCATCCCCAGCCCGCTCATCGCCATGCTCGCCGTCACGTTCGCCCAGGCTTACTGGCAGTTCGACGGCGTCGCCACCATCGGCAGCGCATTCGGCGGCATCCCCGCGGGCCTGCCCGAACCGCATCTGCCGCAGATCAGCTTCGCGCGCATGCTCGAACTGATCGGTCCGGCCTTCACCATCGCCATGCTGGGCGCGATCGAATCCCTGCTGTGCGCAGTGGTCGCCGACGGCATGGCCGACACGCGTCACGATCCCAACCAGGAACTGGTCGGCCAGGGTATCGCCAACATCGTTTCGCCCCTGTTCGGTGGATTTGCCGCCACCGGCGCGATCGCGCGCACCGCCACCAACATCCGCAACGGCGGCGACAGCCCGCTGGCCAGCGTCGTGCACGCCTTGGTGCTGCTCGCCGTCATCGTCGCGCTGGCGCCGCTGGCCGCGAACATCCCGCTCGCCGCGCTGGCGGCGATCCTGTTCGTAGTGGCGTGGAACATGAGCGAGGCGCGGCATTTCATCGACCTGCTGCGCCACGCGCCGGTCAACGACAAGGTGCTGCTGCTCATCACCTTCCTGCTCACGGTGTTCGCCGACCTGGTCATCGCGGTCAACGTCGGCGTGCTGCTCGCCGCGCTGCTGTTCATGAAGCGCATGAGCGAAACCGTGCGGATCGAGGGCGAGAGCGAAGCCAGCCTGGCCGCCCTGTGCCCGGTCGGCGTGCCGCCCGGCGTGCAGATCTACTCCATCGACGGCCCGCTGTTCTTCGGTGCCGCCGCCACCTTCGAACGCACCCTGGCCGGCCTGCACGACAAGACGAGCGTGATGATCCTGAGGCTGGGGCGGGTGCCGTTCGCGGATGCCACCGCGATGCATGCGCTGGCCGACGTGGTGCGCCACTTCCAGCAGCGCCACATCATCGTTCGGGTATGCGAGGCGAATCCGCGGGTGGCGCACAAGCTGCGGGCGTTCGGCCTGATGGACAAGCTTGGGCAGCAGGACGCGTCGGTCGGTCTGCTGGACGTGCTGGCCGAAGTCAGCGAGACACCGGTTGCGGCAGACAGCCCCGCGCGCTGAACGTGTCGTCACAGGGCGCGCGTCGCGCCCAGGTGCAGGCGCCGAAAAGGCCGGCCTACGCCCTGGCTTTGGGTTTCCGGCCAGGGCTGGCGGCCGGCGTGATGCCCGCCACCCGGCACAGTATCCCTTCGATTTTCTTGCCCGTGACGTATCGCGTCGCGTGACACGCGATGATCTCCCCCCTGTTCGACAGTTCGGACAGATGAAGCCGCACCTCGTCCAGCGGGATTCGGGTCGCCGCGGCGATCTCGGCATCGAGCTGTTCGCCGCGTCCGCTCATGTATTTCAGGATGGTCTGCATGCCCGGATCTCCAGTCAGTCGGGGGTGGAAAATATACGTGGCCGGGGGGCGCCCACCCGGCGCCCGGACCCCTTGCGCAGGTTGTTCAGAAGCACGTCAAGATCGAGCGGATAGCGGGAGGCAAGCGCCTGCGCCCGTTCTTCCAGCCGGTCCCAATCGGGCGGATTGCCCGCGTCGGCAAAAGCCAGCGCAATATGGTTGTCGCCGCCGGCAACGTGGCCCAGCAGGACGCGGGTGTCGAACACCTTGTTCAACAGGTCCCAGTCCTGTTTCTACCCACCCCGAGGGCCGGCGAAGTTGGCGACGAGCACACCACCCGGCCTGAGTCGGCGCCGCGCCGCCTGATAAAAGTCGCGATCGAGAAACGCGGGGGCGATGCCCACGGCGTCGAAACCGTCCCGCAGGACCACATCGGCGTCGCCTTCGGCTGTCGGCAGAAACTCGGCGGCATCGGCCTGGATGATCGCCAGGCGTTCGTCTTCGGACACCTCGAACTCCCCGCGCAGGGCGATGACATCGGCGTTCACCTCGACCACGGTCAAGCGGGTGCACGGCAGATGGCGAAGGCAGAACGTGGCCAGCGAACCGCCCCCAGGCCGACCATCAGCACGTGTGCGGGATCCGGCACGAACAGCAGGAAGGCCATCATCTTGCGGGGGTAGGCAAATTCGAGGGCGAAGGGATCGTCGATGCGCATGGCACTCTGGATGAAATCCAGGCTGAACAACAATTGGCCCGTCACGCCGTCGTCGATGATGAAAGGCCGGGCGTAGCGGCCGGCGACGATCTGCTCATAGAGCCCCCGCGCGGCGCTCTGCGCAGGCTCGAGCACGCGCACCTTGACGAATTCGCCCGACACCTTGCCGCGCAGTTCCAGCAGTGGTGCGGCCTGGCGCATGGGCTTATTGGCCATGGAGCAGGCGCCCGGCCTCCCTGTCTTCGCGAGGCAGCGCAGTTTCCACCCATTCCAGATCATCTCGCGCAAGATCGGGAAACATGGAAAAACGTACCGCGAGAATGACGATCCTGATCGACCCGATCAAAAAGCAGCTCTTCGAGGATATCTGTGCACAGCAGGACCTCACCTCCTCGCAGGTCATTCGCAGGCTGATGCGCCCGTACATCATCGATCATGCCGGCTCGCGCGAACTGCCCGAGGGGCTGACCGGAACCATCAAGGCGGCAGGCAAATCACAATAAGGCGCAAGCGGGACCCGTCCGGGGCGGCACACCCTGTGCCGGCCGGATGAAGAATACGGACTGTTTCAATGACAGCCAGGCAGCTGTTTTGCCATTGCGAGGGGATGCGCTGGTGCTCAACATTCTTGGCACGCCCGGCACGAAGCGGGATGCGATCGGCAAACCCAAGCGTCATCAATGCCAGAACTCTAGGTCAGCGTCACCGAGGCCCCGCGCGCGGGGCGGGCAACCGACTCTATGGTGCGTTTCCGGCGGAGGAATTCGACGTCGCCAGGGGCGACATCGAAATCGTTTTCTGTCGCATGAACGTGAACCAGCAACTGCGCATCAAATCGCCCACGCGCCTGCCGGCGGTCATCGCGCAGCACGGTTTGTGCCGACCGCCGTTTCTTAACGGGTGAGCCCCGCGTACAGCATTGGCAGTTTCTCAGGCAGCCGCTGCACGTGGTCGACCACCATGTAGTTCTTCTGCCCGAAGATGCGCGACACGTAGTTGTCGGCGCGCGGGTCGAGGCTCATGCAGTAGGTCGTGACGCCGTTGCGGGCGACTTCCTCCACCGCCTTCTTGGTGTCGAAGCGCAGGTACTGCGGATCGCGCACGTCGATGTCGGCCGGCTCGCCATCGGTGATGACGATCAAGAGTTTCTTCGCCGAGCGCTGCAGCTTCAGGTGATGGCCGGCGTGGCGGATCGCGGCGCCCATGCGGGTCGACAGCTGGCCGGTCATGCCGGCGAGCTTGGACTTCGGGGTCTCGTCCCAGTGCTGGTCGAAGTCCTTGAAGCGGTAGTACTCGACATCGTGGCGGCCATCGGAGCAGAAGCCGTGGATGGCGAAGGGGTCGCCGACCTTGTTGATCGCATCGGCCAGCAGCACGCAGGCCTGGCGCGTGAGATCCAGCACCGAGTACTCCTGGTCCTGCACCGTCTCGTTGGTCGACTCCGACAGGTCGAGCAGCACCAGAATCGAGAAGTCGCGCGTCTTCCGCACCGAACGCATCATGATGCGCGGGTCGGGCTGGTTGCCCAGCCGGATGTCGATGAAGCTCGCGATCGCCGCGTTGATGTCGATCTCGTCGCCGTCCTCGAGCTTCCTGATCCGCTGCACGCCCTGCGGCTGCATGGCGTCGAGCAGGAACTTCATGCGATGGATCTCGCGCTTGTACTTGGACGTGATCTCGTCGATCACCTCGAGGTCACCGGACTTGGCGCGCTTTTCCAGCACCGTCGCCCAGGCCGGGCGCTCGAGCTGGATCTGGTAATCCCATTCCGAATAATGGAAGGGATCGGACACCGGCTCCTTGCCTTCCATCTCGTTGAACGACTTGCCGTTGCTCTCGTCGCCGATGTTCTCGTAGGGGAAGAGCTCGGTGCTCAGCACCCAGATTTCCTCGGCATCATCGCCGGCCGTCTCGACGTCGATCTCGTTGATCATCTCCATCACGCTGACGTTCTTGCGGACCTGCTTGACGGATTCGTAGCCGGCGCCGGCGGCCTTGTCGAAGTCGAATTCCTCGAATTCCCAGAAGTAACGGTTGTCGTCGCGGTAGGGCGCGGTGAGGACGTCGGTGCGCGGGTTGAACGGGATGCGCTTCTGCGCGAGGCTGTGCGCCAGCTGCACGCCGATTTCCCACGACGTGTCGTTGGCGTCGAGCTTCTCCTGCGCGGCAGCAAACAGCATGCGACCCTCGTTGATCCAGGCATCGTCGTCCTGGTAGCTGTCGTCCAGCAGCGCGCGGGCCAGACGATTGAGGTAGTCGCCCAGCGTAACGCTCATCTCCGGCGTGGCGGTATGCAGGCGGCACCAGAGCTGCTTCAGGCCGGGGAAGCGGCGGATCGCCAGGGTTTCCACCCGCGCGTCCTCGATCACCGAGATCACCGCCATCTGCATGGGACTCAGCGCCTCGGCGGAAATCGGCACTTTGGTCTCGACGACGTGCGCAGCGCAGTGCGCGGCGGTGGCGCGATAGAGCTCGAGACCGGACACCGGCTCCTGCCCTTCGACCGTCCAGTCGTCGTAGGCATCCGGCAAGTGCAGCAGGTAGTCCGCGATGTAGGGGCGGTAGCCTTCGCGTGCCTCGAAGTCACCGGAGGTCGGTCGCATGAAGAAATCGCGTGCCCACAGGGCGCGCAGGTACATGTTGATGCGGCGCTGCACGTCGACCAGCAGGGTACCCTTGCGCTCCTTCTGCAGAATCGCCAGCGATTCCTTCGACTCCAGGCCGAAGTAGCGGATCTGCTCCTCGTAATTGGTGCGGTGCGCGTGCGCGCCCCACAGCGCCCAGCGGCGCAGGCCGCCCAGGGTCAGGTGCTGGAACAGCACTTCCAGCTTGTCTAGCATTGGCCGCACGCCGCGCGGCGCCTGCGCGATCAGCGTGTTGATGAACTGCAGGTATTTGAGGAACAGCTCGGCGTCGCCCAGCCGGTTGGCGGCGGTCGGCGCGCTGGCGAGCAGCAGTTCGATCACCGCGCCCGAGGTTTTCGAGGCCAGCATCAGCGAGGCGGTCGCCAGATCGGCCACCACGTCCTCGCCCACTTCCTTGGCGACCCGCGGAGCCTGTTCGATCCAGGTTTCGACGATCGTGTCGCCGCGTCCCAGCCCGCGGATGGCCGACACCCCTTTCAGGTAGTTGTCGAGCCCGCGCGGCGAGAATACCTTGGTGGCCTCATGCCAGTTGGCCTCGAGGGCCTCCCGGGAGTGTGGCGACAGGTCTTCCAGCAGTTCAGCATAGTCTTCGAGTTTGATCGACATGGTTTGGTGAGTCGTGAGTGGTGAACGGTGAGTGGTGACGGGGCGGCTTTATCCGCTTACCACTCACTACTGACTACTTACTCAAAAAAACGTCGACACCGCCGCATCCAGCGCGTCGCGCATGTCGGGATCGTCGGTGATCGGGCGCACCAGCGCGACGCGGCAGGCGGCCATCGGGTTGACGCCCTTGGCGATCAGCGAGCCTGCGTAGATCAGCATGCGGGTCGACAGACCCTCGTCGAGGCCGTGGCCCTTGAGGTTGCGGCTGCGCTCGGCGATCGACACCAGCTTACCGGCGATGTCGGCGTTGACGCCGGACTCGTGCGTGACGATCTCGGTCTCGATGGCATGCTCCGGATAGGTGAAGTCCAGCCCGCCGAAACGCTGCTTGGTCGACTGCTTGAGGTCCTTCATCAGCGACTGGTAGCCGGGGTTGTAGGAAATCACAATCTGGAAATCGGGGTGGGCGTGGACCAGCTCGCCCTTCTTCTCCAGCGGCAGCACGCGACGGTTGTCGGTCAGCGGGTGGATCACCACGGTGGTGTCCTGGCGCGCCTCGACCACTTCGTCCAGGTAGCAGATTGCGCCATGGCGCGCGGCGATGGCGAGCGGCCCGTCCTGCCACTCGGTGCCGGAGGCGGACAGCAGGAAGCGGCCGACCAGGTCGGACGCGGTCATGTCCTCGTTGCACGCCACGGTGATCAGCGGCTTGCCGAGCTTGTACGCCATGTATTCGACGAAGCGCGTCTTGCCGCAGCCGGTCGGGCCCTTCAACATCATCGGCATGCGCACGGAATAGGCTGCTTCGTACAACTCGACCTCGTCAGCGACGGGACGGTAATAGGGTTCCTGGGTGATGCGGTACTGATCGACGATATTGCTCATGGAGGCTCCTTGAAAGTGGGGCTTATTTATCCGCGAATGACGCGTTTTTCAGCGCACGCGCCATTCGCGGGCAAACAAAAAGCCCCCGCGCCCTGCGGGCGACGGGGGCTGTTACGGTCTCCCGTCGCGACTTAAACCGTCTTGCCGCGGTAAATCACCATCGACGCTCCCTGGCTCTGCGAGAAGTTGTCGTAGCCAATCAGACGAACGTGGTTGTTGGGGTTGGCCTTGTGGCAAGCCTCGGCTTCGCCCAGCACGCGGTCCACATCGGTTTCGCCGAACATCGGCAGCTTCCACATGTACCAGTAGGAATCCATCATGTGCTCGGGCTCGATGTGCTCGATCGCCGGGTTCCAGCCCTTCTTCACCAGGTACTCGACCTGCTTCTTGATATTGTCCTTGTCCATGGCGGGCAGGTAGGAGAAGGTCTCGAATTTGCGGCTGGCGGGGTCGCTCAGGCGGCTTTTGTAATCCATTACTTCAGACATGTCATTTCCTTTCTAGGATCTAGGGGTCAGGATTTAGGGGCCAGGGTGGGGCCGGGTTCTTCCCTGGCCCCTCGTTCCAAGCGCCTAATTCCTAAACAATCACTTGTGGGCGACGTCCAGCTTGTCGACGGTGTCGAACTCGAACTTGATCTCTTTCCACGTTTCCATGGCGATCTTCAGTTCCGGCGAGTTCTTCGCTGCGTCGGTCAGGATGGCCTTGCCTTCCTTCTCGACCTGGACACCCTTGTTGCGGGCTTCCACACAGGCTTCCAGCGCGACGCGGTTGGCGGCGGCGCCAGCGGCGTTGCCCCAGGGGTGGCCGAGCGTGCCGCCACCGAACTGCAGCACGGAGTCATCGCCGAAGATGGTGACCAGTGCGGGCATGTGCCACACGTGGATACCACCTGAGGCAACCGGCAATACACCAGGCATGGAGCCGAAATCCTGGTCGAAGAAGATGCCGCGGCTGCGGTCTTCCTTGATGAAGCTGTCGCGCATGCAGTCGATCCAGCCCAGGGTCGCTTCGCGGTCGCCTTCCAGCTTGCCGACGACGGTACCGGAGTGCAGGTGGTCACCACCCGACAGACGCAGCACCTTGGTCAGCACGCGGAAGTGGATACCGTGGTGCGGGTTGCGGTCGAGCACGGCGTGCATGGCGCGGTGGATGTG
>JAJXTE010000062.1 GCA_021784115.1 Pseudomonadota bacterium
GAGGGCACTGGCGCCCTCCAGCACCACCCCGTCGACCGGCACCTTCTCGCCGGGGCGCACCCGCAGCACGTCGCCGGGGTGCACCTGCTCCAGCGGGACGTCCTCCTCGCGCCCGTCGGGGCGCACGGTGCGCGCCGTCTTCGGCGCGAGGCCGAGCAGCATCCTGATAGCGGCGCTGGTGCGGCTGCGGGCGCGCAGTTCGAGCACCTGACCCAGCAGCACCAGCGCGGTGATCACCGCCGCCGCCTCGAAATACACTGGCACCACGCCGTGCATGTGGAGCGACGGTGGGAACAGTCCGGGTGCGAGCAGCGCCACGAGGCTGTATGTCCACGCGACCCCCACGCCGAGCGCGATGAGGGTGAACATGTTGAGACTGCGGTTGACCAGCGAGGCCCAGCCGCGCTGGAACAGCGGCCAGCCGCCCCACAGCACCACCGGAGTGGCCAGCAGGAATTCGACCCACTGGATCGCAGCATGCGAGAGGAAGCGGCCGGCAAATTCGGGCGCTAGGTCGGCCGCCATCGCGATGAAGAAAACCGGCAAAGCCAGGACGGTGCTGAACCAGAACCGGCGGTTCATGTCGGCGAGTTCGGGATTCTCCGCCTCCTCCAGGCTGGCGGTGCGGGGCTCCAGCGCCATGCCGCAGAGCGGGCAGTTGCCTGGCTCGCTGCGCACGATTTCGGGGTGCATGGGACAAACGTATTCGGTGACAGTCTGTGCAGAGGCAGGCGGGACGGGTGGCACAAGCGGCTCGAGGGTCATGCCGCACTTGGGACAGGCACCGGGCGCGTCCCGGCGGATCTCGGGATGCATGGGACAGCTATAGACCGCCGACGGCGCCGCCCGCGTCGCCGGGGGGCGGATGTAATTCTCGGGAGCGGCCTGAAACTTGTTCAGGCAGTTGGTGGAACAAAAGTAGTAATGCTCACCGTGATGCTCGGCGCTGCCCGCCGCCGAGTGTTCGTCGACCGTCATGCCGCATACGGGATCGATTGCCATGGCGTGCTCCTTTCATCGATGATGCCTTGCCGTTGACCTCCAGGGGTCGGGCCCGGCCGCATCTTTTTACCCGCGCAATTTCTGATCATGCGAGCGGGGCGACGACAAGCGGCACCGTCATCTCCGCCGCGCTGAGTCCGCCGTGCACGCCGGCGTGGGTATAGCGTTCCTCGCCCTGGAGCCAGTCGCGCAGGATGGCCCGGCCGCGGGGGATCAGGACATAATCGCCGAGCCGGTCGCGCAGGCCGGGATGCGGTTCACCCGGGCCCAGCCAGCCCTGCTGCAGCACGTACTCGCTCCTGAACAGCTGGATACGGTCTGCCAGCCGTTCACGCACATAGGCTTCGAATTGCGCCTCGCGGCCTGCGCGAACGTAGGCGTAGGCCATGCGGGGTTCGCCGCACAGGGGCAGCAGCAGGGTGTCGCGCAGGGCGGGATGATTGTCGAGATCGATGGTCTCCTCTGCGGGGCTGTCGATAAAGCCGTGGTCGGCGGTGACAATGACGCGGCTGCCGCTGCTGTATACCACGCCCAGCAGGTGCTCGAAAGCCGCGTCCAGCACGGCGAAGGCGGCGGCGACCTGTTCGCTGTGGACGCCGTATTCGTGGGCCAGGCTGTCGAGCTGCGGCCAGTAGGCATGGATGTAGCTGGGCGTGGCGCTGCGCAGCAGGCCGGCGGTCAGGGCGAACAGTTCGTCCAGGGTTTCATAGCCGTGCCGCTGGGCACGGCCGGACAGCGCGACATTGAAATCGGAATGAATGATGTTCCGCGGGCTCACGACGTGACAGGGCAGCGGCAGCCGGTCGAACAGCGGCGTGAGGCCGAACAGCGACGCCGGTGTGACGCCCGCTTCGCGCAGGGCATGGCGGCCGGTTCGGACGCGGAAGGGCAGCGGGGCGACGATGGCGCCGACCTCGCGGAAATACATGTTCCAGCCGGTGAGCCCGTGCTGTTGCGGGGCGAGGCCGGTGAGGAAGGTGGGGATGGCGCTGGCGGTGGTGGAGGGGAACACCGAGGTGAGTTGCCCGCGCAGGTGCCGGCGCAGGGCGCCGTCGCGGTGGAGGAGGTAATCGTGGCCCAGCCCGTCGACCACCAGCAGCACCAGATGGCGCGCGCCGGACAGGGCCTGCGGCGGCAGCGCCGCCAGAGGTCGATAGGGACGGGTGCCGCCGAGCGCGGTGGCGATGGAACTCATGAGGTTGACCAGTCCCCCGCCGCGATAATCGGGGAGGCTAAGGGCGGGGTCTGACGGGGTTTCACCGGCCTCGTTCATCGCTGCTCTCCGTTCGTTCAGACCCGACCCCGCATTCGCGAAGCCTGCGGCCGTTCGTGCCAGCTGCCGCCGCCCCGCTGTCAGGGGGCGCCCGGATCGTCCTTGCGCCTTCCCAGACCGTACGCGATCGGCAGCACGATCGCCGCAGCCAGGGTAGGCACCCAATAGATCATGTCGTCCGTGTAACCGTTATAGTGCAGGTAGCGCTCGGGCACGACCAGCGCCAGGCTTGCGACCAGCAGCAGCAGGCCCGACGCCAGCAGCCAGGGGCCGCGCAGGCTTTCGATGAACAGGCCGTAAAGCAGGAAGGGCATCAGCACCGCGAGCAGTACGCCGGGCTCGAGCAGATAGCCGGCGGTGTAGAAGGGCACGAGGGACGCGGCGGCGGCCCCCCCGAGCCCGAGCAGAACGATGAGATACGCCGCCGGACGATAGTCCAAGGTTTGGGTCATGTCAGTCCTCCTTCGGCGCAACGCCTGGGGTGCGTTTGACTGGCCGGACCGGAGCGGGGTTTCACCCTCTTGTTGGAAGAGGCTTTCGGGTACGCACACGCGCACGATGAGAAAGGTTTTTGCCCGCCGCTTGAAGAGCGCTGCCTACGCCCTGCAGGGTGTGGCCCAACTCGTGCGCACGCAGCCCAATGCGCGGGTGCATCTGCTGGCCACCGGGCTGGTGTGTGGCGCGGGGATTTATTGCGGCCTGAGCCGGACGGAATGGCTGTGGATCGTCGTGGCCATCGTGCTGGTGTGGAGTGCGGAGGCATTCAACACGGCGCTGGAGCAGTTGGCCGACGCCATGCATCCGGGGCCTCACGCCGGCATTGGCCGCGCGAAGGATCTGGCCGCCGCTGCAGTACTGATCGCCGCCTTGGGCGCGGCTGTCATCGGGGTGTTGGTGTTTGCGCCGCATCTCGCGGCGCTGTGGCGCTGAGACGAGGGCGAAAAGGCTTAGCCGGCCCAGGTCCTCACGCGTCCCACGTCGAGGTGCACGAAATCGGACGCGGGGTAGTAGCCCACGCCGCCGCTTTGCAGCTTGAGTCCGGTCCGGCGCACGTCGGCCAGTTGAATGCCGGGGAGGCGGATGTCGATGGCTTTGCCTTCCATGTGCAGGCTGTGCTTGGCAACGCCGGAAGAACGCTCGGCCAGCAGATGGTTGGTGGCGGGGGAGCGGTAGCCGGAAATGACCTGGAAAGGCTTGGCCGTGCCCAGTTCGGCCTTGACGCGATCGAGCAGGTCGAGCAATCGAACATCGATAGACGCCACCTGATTGTTTCGGAAGTCGCGCAGCACGTGGTTGATTTCGGCGAGGGATTCCGGCACGTATTCGCCCTGTACCCAGTAGGGCAGGCTGACGTTTTCACCGGTATGCAGGTTGTGGAAGCTCAGTCGGCGCTCGGGTGCAGCCAGCCACGCGCTGGCCGATGCCTGCAGCGGCAGGGCGGCGGCCAGCATGCCCAGTTTGAGGAATTTGCGTCGGTTGATGTGCTTCATGGGTGTCCTTTCGATCCGTTGCCTGCCAGATGGCCCACTTCCTCGGCCAATCCATCCTGAGCGGCGATCACTGCGTCAACTTTAGGCCAATCGACGGCCTGGCTCAAGCCGTTGGCTTCAGCCAGGTCGCGCACGGTCTGCGCCGGGTCGATGCCCTTCTTGTAGATGTCCCGATGGACCTCGAGCAGGATGCGGCCGTCCTCGAGCACCGCCAGCAGGACCGGCTGGTAAACGAGGCGTCCGGCAGTTCCGACGCGAACCTGGTCAAAAAGTTCCGCAATATCATCTGGATGCAGGCGGATGCAGCCATGGCTCTGGAAGTGGTACACGCTCGCCGGCGCGATGGTGCCGTGGATGCCATAGCCCCACAGGCTCAATCCGAGCCAGTGTTTGCCAAGGGGATTGTCGGGGCCGGGCGGGACTTCCTCCAGCACGGCTTTTCCTTCGCTGCGCATTTCTTCCTGGATCGATTTGGGCACCAGCCAGGGCTTGTTCGCCTGCCGGTTGACGATCTTGAACTTGCCCTCCGGGGTGGGCCAGCTGGGCTTGCCGAGGCCCACGGGGTAGGCAGAGACAACTTCGCCCTGGCTGAAGTTGAACAGCATGCCCTGCGGGAGGTTGACGAGGATGCCGTCGTCGAGCGACGCCGGCACGATGTGGGGGTTGCGGATGCGCAGGCGCTGGCCGGGATGCAGGATGGCCTTGTTGAACCGGAGCGCATTCTGCTGCGCCACGAGCGTGGGCGGCACCCCGAAACGCGCGCCGATGGCGGTCAGGTTATCCCCCCGCCTGACGATGTATTCGGTGTCGCCACCCGTCAACCGGTGCGAAAGCGGTGGACGATCCTGGGCAAGGGCCGAAAGGCTGAGGCCTGCGAGCAGGCAGACAAATAGGCGGCGTGCGAGAGGGCGCATGGGTACGGGTTCGTCGTGGTTGGTGTGGCTCGCGGCCAGCCCTTCATGAGTCGGGTCTGTCGGGGTCGGCGGGGGCATGCGTGCCGGCCCCATTATGTCACGCAGGGGCGCAGCCAGCGTCCTCGCCCGATGGGTGAAATTCCAGACGTACCTGCCTGCGCTATCCGGGTGGTCCGGCTCGAGGCATTCGGGGGATCCCTGGAAGTCAAAGACTCCAGGGTTTGGCCAGGTTCCACCCGACACCGCGGCAGTAGGTGCAGGGCACGTCGCCGCGTTTTCCGGTGCCGTTGCAGCTTGCGCACTGTTTCCAGCAGGCATCGCGCGAGGCGACGGCAACGACGCCGCTGCAGCGCGCGCCGCGGCGGGTGCGCATGCAGCGCTGATTGACGAGTTCCTTGCGGTAGGTGATGCCCCCGCAGGCTTTGCAGACGCCGAGGGGATGCGGCTTGGCAGCGTCGCTCATGCGAGGGGCGGGCGAACCGGTTTCATGCGTTGCAGACACTGCCATGCTGATCAGTTGTATTTTCTTGGCGTGGCCGGCCGCGGCGCCTGGACGTGGGTGTCCTTGTGGCGGAAATTGATGCGGCCCTTGGTGAGGTCGTAGGGTGACATTTCGATGGTGACCTTGTCGCCGGCCAGGATGCGGATGCGGTGCTTGCGCATTTTGCCGGAGGCGTAGGCCGTGATTTCGAAGCCGTTGTCCAGGGTGACGCGAAAGCGCGTCTGCGGGAGGACTTCGTTGACGACGCCTTCCATTTCTACAAGTTCTTCTTTCGACATGGTGTGTTCCTCATGATGATCCGATGGGGCGACGAAACCGTGCGCCGGAGGGGTGTGCGAAAGATCGCAGTTGGGGGCTGCGGCGCCGCGCCGGGAACGCGGTTGGGATGCCTGTGAGGAACGCCGACAAGATGCCCGTGCGGGGCAGAAAGGGACAAACCAAAAGACCAATTCGTGAAACCAGTATGGGGGGGCGGGCAGGTCTTGGCAAGGCGGGGCGAGTGGGTCCGCACCAGGACTGGGCTGCGGCGGAGCGGGTTCCCCCGCAGTGGCGCGATTCCCGACAATCAGCTCTGATTTTCGCCGGCCCGAGACGCATCGTCCAGCCCGCGTGCGCCGCACGAGCGGGCCGTCAACTCTGCGGCCGCAGGCTCGAGGTGCACGGTGCGGGTGGGGAAGGCGATCTCGGCACCGTGGGCCTGGATGATGGCCGCGATCTTCAGCAGAACGTCCTGCTTGACCTCGTGGTAGCGCCCCCACTCGACGGTCCGGGTGAAGGTGTAGATGAAGAAATCCAGCGACGACGCGGCGAACTGGTTGAAATTGACGATCAGCGTGGCACCGGTGTCGATCTCGGGATGAGCCTGCAGCATGGCCTTCACGTCGGCGACGATGGCGGCCATCTTGTCGAGGTCCTGGTAGCGGATGCCGATGGTTTCCTTGATGCGGCGGTTGGTCATGCGGGTGGGGTTTTCCACCACGATGGTGGTGAACAGCGCGTTGGGCACGTAGATCGGATTCTTGTTGAAGGCGCGCACGCGGGTGTGGCGCCAGCCGATGTATTCCACCGTGCCCTCGATTGACTTGTCGGGCGACCGGATCCATTCGCCCACGGAAAACGGACGGTCCAGATAGATCGTCAGACCGCCGAAGAAGTTGGCCAGCATGTCCTTGGCGGCGAAGCCCACGGCGATGCCGCCGATGCCGCCAAAGGCCAGCACGCCGGCTACGCTGAACCCGAGGGACTGCAGAATGACCACCACGGCCACGACGATGACGGTGAATCGACCCAGTTTGGAGAGGGCGTCGACGGTGGTGTAGTCCATCCCGCTCCCCGACGCCGCGGTGCGCGCGAGGACGTTGTGCGAGGCGTGGCGGATCAGCCGCACCAGGAACCAGGCCAGCGCGGCCATGACGAGCGTGTTGCGCGTGGGAATGACGAAATCGTAGACGGGGGTGCCGAGGTGCGCGTGCACGATCTGGATGGCAAAGCTTGCGCCTGTCACCCACAGGATCAGCGTGAGGGGCTTGCGGGCGGCCTTGATCAGGGCGTCGTCCCACACGGTTGCGGTGCGCGCGGCGATCTTCTCGATGTGGCGCAGCAGGTAGTGCGCGCCGATGTTGAGGACGGTGACGGCGACGATCACCGCCAGCACCTGGGGAAGCCAGGAGGCGGCCAGGAAGGACAGGTTGAATTGTTGGGCCAGGTCTTTCATGTGGGGCGTAGCGGTGCGGGTGGGTGGGCGCATGCGCGCGGGCGTGTGGGGGGATTCTAAGTGAAAGCCGCCTGTCGTTTGCGTTCGACGTACCGCATGGTGTCGCACGGGCTGGGCAGGCATTGGGTGCCGGGGCGTTTCCTATACTGGATAGCCCTGATGCCATTTAAGGAGCGGTGTCATGAAACAGCGGATTGCAATGCCTTTATTGCTGGTGGCAGCCCTGGTCGGGGGCTGCGCGGACATGGGCAGCCTGGGCGGGACGAAATATGGCGAGTCGGGCAGCACCGCGGCGAGCCATTCGGACCGTGACGGGACCATCGCCACGCTGGAGAACGTCCAGGTGGACGACAAGTACAAGCTCGGCGTGGGTACGGCCGTGGGTGCGGTGGCCGGCGGCCTGCTTGGATCGGGGGTGGGTGACAGCACCACGGCCACGGTGGCGGGTGCGGTGCTGGGCGGCGTGGCAGGCACCTATGCCGAGAGTAAAATTCATAAAACGGATGCGCAGCGGATCACCGTCAACATGGTGACCGGGGGGCGCGTCACCATTACCCAGCCGACGGATGGCCGCCTGCGCGAAGGCATGCGGGTGCGCGTCGAAGGCAGCGGCGAGAACGCCCGCGTGGTGCCGCGATAAGCGGTGCAACCGGGGCGATCCATGAGGTGGCTTCGTTAAAGGAGCGAATGGCCATCCACAGGATGTGTCCCGCATGCGTGGGGTAGGCGGCGGAAGGCCGGCTGGCGCCAACCGCCGCCCCCCTTGCCCTGACTACCTGGCCCGCCCCGCTGCGCTGGCGGCCGGCACCTCGATCAGCTTGCCGCTCTTCACATCGTAGACGTAGCCATAGATGGGGATGTCGCCGGGCACCAGCGGATCGTTGCGGATGCGCTGCACGTCCTCGAGCACGCTTTGCTCCTGGTTGGGAATGGTGAGCCAGCTGATCTGTTCGCCTTCGGGGGAGCCGCCGCCCGCGTCGTGCCAGCCGCTGGCGTCGATGCTGGCGGTCTTGAGGCTGCGCCGCAGCAGCCTGCGCATGCCGTCGTCGGTGAAGGTTTCCATGCCGCAGTCGGTGTGGTGGATGACGAACCACTCGCGGGTGCCCAGCAGCTTGTAGGAAATGACCAGCGAGCGGATGGCGTCGTCGCTGGTGCGGCCGCCGGCGTTGCGGATGACGTGGGCGTCGCCTTCTGCCAGACCGGCGTACTTGGCCGGATCGAGGCGTGCGTCGATGCCGGTGAGGATGGCGAAATGCCGGCCCGGGGCATCGGCAGCGTGCCCTTGTCGCCAAAGCTGGATGCATCGGTCTGGTTGGCTGTGAGGGCTTCTTTGAGGACGGTGCTCATGCGGGTCTCCTTGTCCATCTGATGGCCGCGATGCGTGCGGGCGGTCGGCTGTCGCGGTATCGGGCCGCCGCGCGATGTCATGCGCCGGATGGCGGATGAGAAAAACACGCAGTATTAGGAAAAGCAGGGAAGCGGATCGGGCAGATCCGAGGCGCTCGTCGGCACAGCCAAAACCTCGTTTGATCAAGGGATTGCCTGCCATTTGTACCAACTCAGCCGGACGGTATTGACGGTACCATTGACGGCATCTGGCACGTAAGATTCCGCCACTTCAATTCTTTCCCTGCGTCATGGCCCGCATCGCTGTTTCGCTTACCGAACGTCGTATCCGCCAGGCTGAGGCGGGCGCCAAGCCGATCAAGCTGGCCGACGGCGGCGGCATGTATCTGTTGCTGCGGCCGGACGGTTCGCGCTACTGGCGGCTCGACTACCGCTTCGGCGGCAAGCGCAAGACACTGGCGTTGGGGGTGTATCCGGAGGTCTCGTTGCGCGAGGCAAGAAAGCGGCGCGCCGACGCCAAGGCATTGCTGGCGGAAGGGCGCGATCCCGCGGCAGCGAGGAAAACCGGCAAGGCGGGCAAGCCGCGGCCCGGCGGGGATGAGCAGGCCTATGCCCTGGCCATCCTCGGCGAAGGCGTGTGGGACTGGGATTTGCGCAGCGGGCGGGTCCGGCATGATCCGCAGTGGGCGCGGCTGATGGGCCTGGACGAGGCGCAGCCGGAGCACAGCTGGCAAGAGGCCGTGGCGTGCCTGCCCGAACAGGAACGGGATGGGGTGATGACGGCCATCCAGGACTGCCTCAACGGCAAGGCGACCTTTGATCGCGACCACCACATCCAGCGCGCCGACGGCGCCATGATCTGGGCGCAGAACCGCGGCGAAGTCGTTGAACGTGACGCCGGCGGCCGCGCCCTGCGCATGGTGGGCAGCCTGCGCGAGGTGACCGAGCAGAAGCGGAACGAGTTGGTGATGCGGCGGCGCAACCTGATGCTGCAGACGATCGCGTCGGTGAACGAGATATTGATGGCGGAACTGCCCGAGCATGAGCTGATGACGCGCATCTGCCGGGAACTTGTGCAAGACAAGCTGTTCCGCATGGCGTGGATCGGCCTGGTGGCCGAGGACGGCGTGACGGTACGTCCCGTGGCCGAGGCCGGCTGCGGGGAGGGGTGTCCGGGCCGCGCGGCGATCTGCTGCGACGCGTCGCTGCAGGGGCAGGGGCCAACCGGCCGGGCGATATGCCAGGACCGTACGGTGACAGAGGACGACACCGATTCCGGCCAGCCGTCCGCGGCGTGGTGGGACGAGACGCGCGCCGCGGGCTGCCGTTCGTCGGCAGCGACGCCGTTGCGGGTGCACGGCAAGGTGATCGGGGCGCTGACCGTCCATGGCCATGACGCGAATTCGTTCGGGCCGGAAAAGCTCATGCTGCTGGAAAAACTGGCCTCCGACCTTGGCGTGGCCATGGGCCATCGGGCTGCGCTGGCGGCGCTTCGCGAGAGTGAGGAACGCTTCCGGCTGTTGCTGGATTCCTCGCCCGAAGCCATCTTCGGCGTCGATACCCGGGGTATCTGCACGTTCGTGAATCCGGCCTGCCTCGCCATGCTCGGATACACGCAGGAGGAAATGCTCGGCAAGGGCGTCCATGCGCTGATCCATCACACCTATCCGGATGGTCGCCCCTATCCCAGGGAACAATGCCACATCGTCTGTTCCACCCTCGGGGGCGAGCCCACCCATGTGGACAGCGAAGTGCACTGGCGCAAGGACGGCAGCCACTTTCCGGTCGAATACTGGTCGCACCCGATGTACCGCAACGGCGAACTGGTAGGGGCGGTAGTCACCTTCATCGACATCAGCGAACGCAGGCGTGCAGAGGAAGCGTTGCGCGAGAGCGAGGCCCGTTTCCGGGCCATGGCTGAACATTCCGCCGACTGGATCTGGTCGTCCGATACGCAGATGCGCTACACCTACAGCAATATGCAGGGGCTGATCAGCCTGGGCTACGGCGACGTCGGCGTTGAGCAGTTTCTGGCCGACGACGCCACTCGGCTGGTCCACCCCGACGACCAGTTTCTCTTTCGGGAAACCTGCCAAAAGGCCCTGTCCACGCGGAAGGGCTGGAAAAACGTGGCCTTGCGCTGGCGTCACCGGGACGGCAGCTATCGGATCCTCGAGTCCAGCGCGTCGCCGCTGTTCAATGAGGCCGGGACGCTGATCGGCTTCCAGGGGGTCGATCGCGACATTACCGAGCGCAAGCGGGCGGAACAGCGCATCGAGTTTCTTGCCCACCACGATGCCCTCACCGGCCTGCCCAATCGCATCCTGCTGCGCGACCGGTTTTCGCAAGCCGTGTCCATGGCGGAGCGTTCCCGGTCCCGCGTGGCCATGCTGTTCCTCGACCTGGACAACTTCAAGCGGGTGAACGACACGCTCGGACATGCCGCCGGTGACAAGCTGCTGCTGGAAGTGACGACCCGCCTTTCCCACTGCACGCGCGAAAGCGACACCACCAGCCGTCAGGGCGGCGACGAATTCATCGTCCTGCTGAACAACATGCCGGACCTGGAGACGGTGGAACGGATATCCGGCGAGATGCTTGCGCATCTGGCGGAGCCGCAGGAGATCGACGGCCACGTGCTGAATGTCACCTGCAGCATCGGGATCGCCATCTATCCCGAGGACGGCAGCGATTTCGACAGCCTGCTGCAGAAGGCCGACAGCGCAATGTATAGCGCCAAGGATGCCGGCCGCAATGCCTGGCGTTTCTTCGACGACCAGATGAACAGGCAGGCGCATGAGCACCTGTTGCTGCAGAACCGGCTGCACCAGGCGCTGTTGCGTTCCGAGTTCCATCTGCATTACCAGCCGCAACTGGAGATCGGCAGTGGCCGGGTCATCGGGGTCGAGGCGCTGTTGCGCTGGCATAACCCGGAACTGGGAAACGTGGTGCCGGGCCGCTTCATCCCGGTGGCGGAGGACTGCGGCCTCATCGTACCGATCGGTGCCTGGGTGCTGGAAGAGGCCTGCCGCCAGGCGCAGGCGTGGCGGCAGGCCGGATGGCCCGCCCTGTCCATGTCCGTCAACCTGTCCGCGCTGCAGTTCCGCCGCCCCGGCCTGGTCGATACGGTGGCGGGGGTGTTGCGAAAGAGCGGCCTGCCGCCGCATCTGCTGGAACTGGAGCTGACCGAATCCATCCTGCTGCAGGACGTGGAGAACAATCTCGATACGGTGAGGCAGTTGAAGGCGCTGGGCGTGCGGCTGACGATCGACGATTTCGGCACCGGCTATTCCTCGCTCAGTTACCTCAAGCGATTCGCCGTCGACCGCCTGAAGATCGACCGCTCGTTTGTGCGCGACGTCCACAGCGATCCGGACGATGCCTCCATCGTCCGCGCGGTGATCCAGTTGGCACGCAGCCTGCGCTTGGGCATCATCGCCGAGGGGGTGGAAACGCGGGAACAGCTGGCGTTCCTGCGCGAGGAAGGGTGCCAGGAAGTCCAGGGGCATCTGTTCAGCCGGCCGCTGCCGCCGGCCGCGCTGGAGGTCTTTTTGCGCAAGCGTGCCGGAGCGGCCGCCGGCACGGGTGGGATCGCGCCGTAATGGCGATTCGTCATACGGCTGCCCGGGCCCTATGCTGAAAAGACATCGTTAGCGTGAGGAACAGCCATGAGTCACAAGCACGAGAGTTTGTTGCGCTCCATTTTTGATGGCCCGGTGGGTGGCAATGTCCATTGGCGCGAGGTGGAGTCGATGCTGACGCATCTGGGCGCCAAGGTGGAACCACACCATGGTGCGAGCTTCCGCGTCGTGCTGAACGGGGTGGAGGGATTCATCCACCGCCCGCACAACAGCAATACGTGCACCAAACAGGAACTGCGCCACGTGCGCGATTATCTGGTGTCGGCCGGCGTGAGCCTGTCGCAGGACCAGGCGTGAGCGCCGCCATGCGTGACAGGCTGATATCCATCCTGCTTGCAGGGTCCCTCTGCGTGATGCCTGTACGCGCGGCCGCCCTGGAGGGCGACACCGTCAGCGGCGACAAGGCGACCGATATGGTGGTGGACGCGGTGGTGATGCGGCCGCTGGGCCTGGCTGCCACGGTGGTCGGTACGGTGCTGACGGTGGTGGCGCTTCCTTTCACGATTCCCAGCGGCAGCGTCGAAACGTCGGCCCGGGAACTGATCCTCAGGCCAGCGGCCTATACGTTCAAGCGTCCCCTCGGCGACTTCGGCGACAGCGGCGAGGACCGACGCTAGGCGCATTGTGGAACCCCCCCCCGCAAGTCAGAGGCGGGTTGCGTCTGTGTCGACGTAATGGCGTTCAATCCGCCGCGCCCCAGAATAAGCGTTCCATTGCCAGGGTGGACTTCGCTGTAAGGCCTTGCCGTGCGGGGCTGCGCCCCGTTTTACCAAGCTCACTCAACAAAAATATATTTGTAAGGAAGGTTTTTGTTCCTATAGTTTTTTTATGTACCGTCAAGAAACCAAGAATGGAGAACCGACATGCAAATGACCCGGCGACAATTCTTCAAGATATGCGCGGCGGGGGTCGGCA
>JAJXTE010000063.1 GCA_021784115.1 Pseudomonadota bacterium
CCAGCGGTTCCGCCAGCATCAGCATGCCGGGGCCGCCGCCGTAGGGCCGGTCGTCCACCGTGCGGTGCGGATCATCGGTGAAATCGCGCGGATTCCATGCCTTGAACCGGTACAGCCCGCGATCCAGTGCTCGTCGCGTGATGCCGTAATCCAGTACGGCATCGAACATCTCGGGGAAGAGCGTGACCGCATCGAAGCGCATCAGTAGTCTTCGCCCCAGTCCACCTCGATCGTTCCGGCCGCCAGATCCACCTTGCCGACAAAAGCCGCAACGAACGGAATCAGGTGCTCGCGCGCGCCTTTGACGACCAGCAGATCGTTCGCCCCGCTTTCCATCAGGCTGTCGACCTTGCCCAACTCGATGCCTTCACGGTTCACCACGGCCAGGCCAATCAGGGCCGACCAGTAAAACTCGTTTTCCTCCAGTGGCGGCAGATCGCTTTGCGCCACCGATATTTCCTGCCCGCGCAGCGCATACGCCGCATCGCGATCGTCGATGCCGGCCAGCTTGGCGACCAGGGCCTTGCCGTGGTCCTGGATGGACTCGACGGTGTAATGCACCTGCTGCTCGCCTCGCCCGACGCGCCAGGATTCGAAATCCATCAGCGTCCCCGGGTCTTCGCTGAAGGGCTGGACCTTGACCCAGCCCTTGATGCCGAACGGGGCGGCGATGCGCCCCATCACGACCCAGTCCTCTTTTTCAGCCAAATCAGGCAGCGGCAGCGGGCTTGTTCTGCTTGACCAGACGGGCGACGGTGTCGGACATCTGCGCACCGTTGCTCACCCAGTAGCCGATGCGGTCCTGATCCAGGCGCACGGCTTCGGCGCCTTCGGCGGCCACCGGGTTGTAGAAGCCGACGCGCTCGATGAAGCGGCCGTCACGACGGCAGCGCGAATCGGCGACCACCACGTTGTAGAAAGGACGGTTTTTGGCGCCGCCGCGCGAAAGACGAATAACGACCATGATTTAACCCACCGGGTAAACGGAGAAAACCGCGAATTATACCCAAAATTCCCCGACTTGCCAGTGGGTAAGCGGCTACCGCATTCCGGGCATCATGCCTTTCATGCCGCGCATCATCTTGGACAGCCCGCCCTTGCCCATCATTTTCATCATCTTCTGTGCCTGCTCGAACTGGTTGAGGAGCTTGTTGACCTCCTGCACCTGCACCCCGGCGCCGGCTGCGATGCGGCGCTTGCGCGATGCCTTGATGATCTCGGGCTTGCGGCGCTCCAGCGGGGTCATGCTATTGATGATGCCTTCCACCCGGTTGACCGCCTTGTCGTCGGCGCCGGCCGGCATCGCCATCTGGCCGGCGCCGGGGAGCTTGTCCATCAGTGCGGACAGACCGCCCATTTTCCGCATTTGCTGGATTTGCGCCTTGAAGTCCTCAAGATCGAAGTCCTTGCCCTTCTTGACCTTGTCGGCGAGCTTCTTGGCCTCGGCCATGTCGACCGAACTCTGCGCCTGCTCGATCAGCGAGAGCACATCGCCCATGCCGAGGATCCGCTGCGCCATGCGCTCGGGGTGGAAGGCTTCCAGTCCGGTAGGCTTTTCGCCCACGCCGATGAACTTGAGCGGCTTGCCGGTGATGTGTCGCACCGACAGCGCTGCGCCGCCGCGGGCGTCGCCGTCGAGCTTGGTCAGCACCACGCCGGTGAGCGGCAGCGCCTCATTGAAGGCCTTGGCGACGTTGATGGCGTCCTGGCCCTGCATGGCGTCGACGACGAACAGCGTTTCGACCGGATTGACCGCGGCATGCAGCGCCTTGATCTCATTCATCATCGCCTCGTCGATCGCCAGGCGGCCGGCGGTATCGACGATCAGCACATCATAAAACTGCTTGCGCGCGTGATCTTGGGCGGCCCGCGCGATTTTCAGCGGGTCGCGCTCGTCACCGGCGTCGAAAAAACTGACGTCGAGCTGCTGGCCGAGCTGCCGCAGCTGGTCGATGGCGGCGGGGCGGTAGACGTCGGCCGAGGCGAGCAGGACCTTCTTCTTGCGGTTTTTGAGCAGCAGCGCGAGCTTGCCGCTGGTGGTCGTCTTGCCCGAGCCCTGCAGGCCGGCCATCAGGATCACCGCGGGCGGTGTGGCGGCGAGGTTGAGGTCGGCGTTTTCGCCGCCCATCAGCCGCGTGAGCTCTTCGTGCACGATGCCGATCAGCGCCTGGCCCGGCGACAGGCTGGCGAGCACTTCCTGGCCCAATGCGCGGGCCTTCACCGCTTCGATGAAGTCCTTCACCACCGGAAGCGCGACGTCGGCTTCTAGCAGGGCAAGACGCACCTGGCGCAGCGTGTCCTGCACGTTGGCTTCAGTGATGCGCGCCTGCCCGCGCAGGTTCTTGACGACGCCGGCTAGGCGTCCGCTGAGGTTTTCTAACATGGCTTCCTTGTTGCCGCTGTGAGCGGCATGGATAATGGGGCTCGCTGAATCATTACCATTTTAACGAATGTCTCCGCTATTGCTGGTTACTTTATGTGTCAGCGCGCTGTATGGCTGGGTGGCCTGGCGCCTGCAACACACCCCGCCCTCCGCCTCGGTGCGCTGGTTGCTGCCACTGGCCCTGCTGGCGCACGGCGCGCTGATCTACCAGTCGGTGCTGGGGCAGGGCGATATCCGGCTCGGGTTCGGCAATTCCCTGTCGACGATTCTGTGGCTCACCGCGCTGACGTACTGGCTGGCCAGTCAGGGCGCCCCGCTGGCGCCGCTGCAGTCATGGGTCAGTGGGCTGGCCGCGGCGTCGGTACTGCTCATGGCGGTTTTTACCGAGACCCACGCCATTCCCGATTCGAAGGCGCTGGCCCTGCGCGCGCATCTGGTGGTGTCCTTCCTCGCCTATGGCTTTCTGGCGGTGGCTGCCCTGCATGCCGTGCTGATGACCATGCTGGAAAAGCAGTTGCATCGCGGGACGCTGCTGCAGGGGGGCGCGCCGCCTTTGCTCACCCTCGAGGCAATGCTGTTCAAGACCATCGGCGTGGGGTTTGCGCTGCTGACCCTGGCGGTGTTCAGCGGGGTGTTCTTTTCGGAAGAACTCTTCGGCAAGCCGCTGCAGTTCACCCACAAGATCGTATTCGCCATCCTGTCCTGGTTGGTGTTCGGCGGCTTGCTGCTGGGGCGGCATTTCCGCGGCTGGCGCGGCCGCACGGCGCTGGTCTGGACAATTACCGGCTTCACCCTGCTGTTGCTGGCCTATCTGGGCACCCAGTTCGTGCTCGAAGTGATACTTCGGCGTTGAGGCGATTCTGATTGGATAGCATTCCCACCGGCACGCTTTTTGCCGTGCTTGCGGTCCTGCTGCTGACCTCGGCGTTCTTTTCGGCGTCCGAGACCGCGATGATGGCGATCAACCGCTATCGCCTGCGCCATGCCGCCGAGTCGGGCGTGCGGGGTGCGATGCGAGCGCAGGCGCTGCTGGACAAGACTGACAAGCTGCTCGGCGTGATCCTGCTCGGCAACAACCTGGTCAATGCGGCCTCGGGTACGCTATCTGCCGTTCTGGCCATTCGCCTGTTCGGCTCCGGCGAGATCGTGCTATTCACGGCGACGCTGTTGCTCACCTTCCTGATTCTGGTGTTCAGCGAAGTCACGCCGAAGGTGCTCGGCGCCGCCTTTCCCGAACGGGTGGCCTACCCGGCGTCGCTGTTGCTCACGCCGCTGTTGAGGCTGGCGTACCCGGTGGTGTGGTTCGTCAATCTGTTTGTGCAGGGCATCCTGCGGCTGTTGAGGATCAGGCGGCCCGAGCCGGGGCAGGGCACCAGCCTCGGGCTCGAAGAACTGCGGACCATCGTGCTGGAGTCGTCCGGCAGGCTGCCGCGCGAACACCACCGGATTCTGATGAATCTGCTGGAACTGGAGGACATCACAGTCGATGACGTGATGACGCCGCGCAACCAGATCGAGGCGATCGATATCGAGGACGATCCGGAGCGGATGCGGCAGCAGATTTCCACCAGTCACCACACCCGCCTGGTGGTGCACGCCGGCTCGCCCGACAATCTGCTGGGCGTGCTTCATGTGCGCCGGGTGCTGCACGCGCTGACGGGCGACGAACTGGATCCGGCAACATTGAAGGAAAATCTCGAAGAGCCCTATTTCGTGCCGGCGGGCACGCCGCTGTTCACCCAGTTGCGCAATTTCCAGTCCAGCCGGCGGCGGCTGGCGCTGGTGGTTGACGAATACGGTGAGCTCCAGGGTCTGGTGACGCTGGAAGACCTGCTGGAAGAAATGGTCGGTGAATTCACCACCCAGGCGCCGTCGGATACAGGTTATTTGCGGCGCGAGGAAGACGGCAGTTGGCTGGCCGAGGGCAGCGTCCTGCTGCGCCATCTGAACCGAAAGCTGGGCCTGTCGCTGCCACTGGATGGCCCCAAGACCCTGAACGGCCTGTTGCTGGAGCAATTCGAGGACATCCCCGAGGCGGGCGTGAGCCTCAAGCTGGGCGATGTGCCGGTGGAGATCGTGCAGACGCAGGACCGCGCGGTCAAGATGGCGCGCATCTATCTGCCGGCAGCGGATGGCGTCCCGTCCGAGCGCCCCTCAATTTAGTCGAAATATCGCCGTTAAGGCCTGTGATTCCCCATCCACGGCCTTTCGGCCGTAGCGTGCGGGCGATAATTCGACGCTGGACTTGTCAGGAACCAAGCGATGGCCGCTGTGACAAACACCAACAATTTAACCGGACTGGCACGCGCCATGGTCAACCATGGCTGGCTGTCCGAGGACGACGCCGAGGGCGTGTGGAAACGCGCCGGCCAGTCCGGCGAGTCGTTCGTGACCGAATTGGTCAAGGGGCGGCGTTTCAAGGCCGACCAGGTTGCCGAATTCGCGGCCGTTTCGTTCGGCTTCCCCTATCTGGACCTGAACGCCATGGATCACGAGAGCCTGCCGCAGGGGCTCCTCGATCCGAAACTGGTGCAGAAACGGCGCGTGCTGGCCTTGTACCAGCGGGGCAACAAGCTGTATGTGGCGACGTCCGATCCCACGCATCTGCAGGCGCTGGACGAGGTGAAGTTCCAGACCGGCCAGACGGTCGAACCGGTGGTCGTGGAAGACGACAAGCTCGGCAAGCTGATCGAGAAGGCGGGCGAGGCGAACGACAACACGATGGCCGTGTTGAATGCGGAAGACCTCAACCTGGATTTTGCGGACGAAGAAAGTGCCGCCGCCGCACAGCAGGATACCGGCGGCATCGAGATCGACGATGCACCGGTGGTGCGCTATCTGCAGAAGATCATGCTCGATGCCATCAACATCGGTGCATCCGACATTCACTTCGAGCCGTACGAGAAGTTCTACCGTATCCGGTACCGGCGTGACGGCATGCTGTCCGAGGTCGCGCAGCCGCCGATGGCGATCAAGGACAAGGTGGCTTCGCGCATCAAGGTGCTGTCGCGGCTCGATATTTCGGAAAAGCGCGTGCCGCAGGACGGCCGCATGAAAATGGTGCTGTCGAAGAATCGCGCCATCGATTTCCGGGTCAGCACCCTGCCGACGCTGTATGGCGAAAAGATCGTCATGCGTATTCTCGATCCCACCAGTGCGCAGTTGGGGATCGAGGCGCTGGGTTACGAGCCGTGGCAGAAGGACCTGCTGATGAATGCCGTGCAGCGCCCCTACGGCATGGTGCTGGTGACCGGCCCGACCGGCTCCGGCAAGACGGTCTCGCTCTACACCTGCCTCAACATTCTCAACAAGCCCGATGTCAATATCTCGACCGCGGAAGACCCGGCGGAAATCCAGTTGCCCGGCATCAACCAGGTCAACGTCAACGACAAGGCCGGTCTGACGTTCTCGGCGGCGCTGAAATCCTTCCTGCGGCAGGATCCCGACGTCATCATGGTCGGCGAAATCCGCGACCTGGAAACCGCCGACATCGCCATCAAGGCCGCGCAAACCGGCCACATGGTGATGTCCACCCTGCACACCAACGATGCGCCCGGCACGCTGACGCGTCTGTTGAACATGGGGGTGGCGCCGTTCAACGTCGCGTCCTCGGTGATCCTGATCACCGCCCAGCGGCTGGCGCGGAAGCTGTGCTCGTGCAAACAGCCTGTCGATCTCCCGCAGGAGGCGCTCCTGGCTGCAGGTTTTACCGAGGATCAGCTCGACGGTGCCTGGAAACCCTACAAGCCGGTCGGCTGCGACATCTGCGGCGGAACCGGTTACAAGGGGCGCGTGGGCATCTACCAGGTGATGCCGATCACCGACGAGATGACCCGCATCATCCTCAAGGGCGGGAACGAAGCCGATATTGGGGACCAGGCCCGACGCGAAGGCGTGCTCGACCTGCGGCAGGCAGGTCTGTTGAAAGTGAAAGCCGGCCTCACCTCGCTGGAAGAGGTCGAGGCCGTTACCAATCTCTAAGGAATTTCTTCTATGGCTACAGCAGCAAAAGCAGTCAAGGACGCTACCTTCTTGTGGGAAGGGATGGACAAGCGCGGCAAGAAGGTCAAGGGCCAGTTGCAGGCCGGTGGCGAGGCCATGGTCAATTCCCAGTTGCGCAAGCAGGGCATCACCGTCACCAAGGTCAAGAAGCAAAGTACCCTGTTCAGCGGGGCGAAGAAGATCACCGAGAAGGACGTCACGTTGTTCACTCGCCAGTTGGCGACCATGATGAAGGCGGGGGTGCCCTTGCTGCAATCCTTCGAAATCGTGGCGCGGGGCCACTCCAATCCATCGATGCAGCGCCTCCTGCTGGAAATCAAGGCGGACATCGAAAAGGGCAGCAGCCTCACGCAGGCGTTCGCCCGCCATCCTCTCTATTTCGATGCGCTGTTCTGCAACCTGGTCGGCGCCGGCGAATCGGCCGGTATTCTCGAAACCGTGCTGGATCGTCTCGCGGTCTACAAGGAAAAAATCCTTGCCATCAAGAGCAAGATCAAGTCGGCGCTGTTCTATCCGGTCTCCATCATCGTGGTGGCGTTTGTCATCACCGCCGTCATCATGATTTTCGTGATTCCGGCATTCAAGGAGCTATTCAGCAGTTTCGGCGCGGACTTGCCGGGCCCGACCGTGGTGGTCATGGCGATGTCGGATTTCTTCGTCAAATGGTGGTGGGCGATCTTCGGCGTGATTGGCGGGGGGCTGTACGCCTTTTTCCAGGTATGGAAGCGCTCGCGCAAGATGCAGATGACCATGGACCGGCTTATGCTCAAGCTGCCGATTTTTGGTCCGGTCATTGAAAAAGCCACCATCGCACGCTGGACGCGCACGCTCGCCACGATGTTTGCCGCCGGCGTGCCGCTGGTCGAGGCGCTGGAATCGGTGGGCGGCGCGTCGGGCAACCAGGTGTTCGTCGAGGCCACCAACAAGATCCGCGGCGAAGTGGCGACCGGCACGGCGCTGACTCAGGCCATGCAGAATTCCGAGCGTTTTCCAAACATGGTGCTGCAGATGGCGGCCATCGGTGAAGAATCCGGTTCGCTCGACGCCATGCTTGGCAAGGTGGCGGACTTCTACGAGGCCGAGGTCGATGATGCCGTGGCGGCCTTGTCCAGCCTGATGGAGCCGCTCATCATGGTGGTGTTGGGCACGCTCATTGGCGGCATGGTGATCGCGATGTACATGCCGATCTTTAAAATGGGTGCGGTCGTCGGGTGATGGATCTGCTTCAAAGCGAACCAGCCCTCCTCACCGGGCTGGTTTTCTTGTTTGGCCTCCTGGTGGGGAGCTTTCTCAACGTGGTCATCCATCGGCTACCCAGGATGATGGAAGCCGATTGGCACGCGCAATGCGCCGAATTGCGTGGAGAGGCCACGCCGGACGCCCCGCGCTACAATCTCTGGCTGCCGCGTTCGGCCTGCCCGAAGTGCGGGCATCTGATCACTGCGCTGGAAAACATTCCGCTGGTGTCGTGGCTGTGGCTGCGCGGGCGTTGCTCGGCCTGCGGCACACCGATCAGCGCGCGCTATCCGCTGGTCGAACTGCTTACGGCGCTTCTGTCGGCGGCGGTCGCCTGGAAATGGGGTGTCAGCATGCAGACCCTCGGCGCGCTGGCGCTGGTCTGGGCGCTGATCGCACTGGCGTTCATCGACCTCGATACCACCCTGCTGCCCGACAGCCTCACCCTGCCGCTTTTGTGGCTGGGCCTGCTGTTCAATCTCGACGCGACCTTCACCAGTCTGCCCGACGCAGTTATCGGCGCCATGGCCGGCTATCTGGTTCTGTGGTCGGTGTACTGGCTCTTCAAGCTCGCCACCGGTAAGGAGGGCATGGGATTCGGCGACTTCAAGCTGCTGGCGGCGATCGGCGCCTGGCTCGGCTGGCAGGTGCTGCCCGTCACCCTGTTGCTTTCCTCGGCGGTTGGTGCGTTGGTCGGCATCGGGATGATCGTGCTGGTGAAACATGACCGCCGTGTCCCGATTCCGTTCGGGCCTTATCTGGCGGGCGGCGGACTGGTGGCGCTGTTCTTCGGCGCTGACCTGACGCAGGCCTACCTCGCCCAGTTCTGATGTTCGTCGTAGGACTCACCGGCGGCATCGGCTCGGGCAAATCGACGGTTGCCGGCCTGTTCGCCGAGTTCGGCGTGGCAGTGATCGACACCGATGTCATCGCGCATCAGCTGACCGCGCCCGGCGGCGCAGCGATGGAGGAGATTCATGCGCGATTCGGCGATGAGGTGATAAGCGCAGACGGTACCCTGGACCGTGCCGCGCTGCGACGACTCATCTTCTCGAACACCAGCGCTCGGCACCAACTCGAGGCCATCCTGCACCCGCGCATCCGGCAGGAAGTGGAGCACATGCTTGCGACGCTACGCGCACCGTATGCGCTGATCGTCATTCCCTTGCTGGTGGAAACCGGCGGCTACCGGGATGTGCTGGACCGTGTGCTGGTGGTCGATTGCCCCGAAGCCATGCAGATCGCGCGGGTGCGGGCGCGCAGCGGAATCGACGAAGTCGAGGTGAAAGCCATCCTCGCGGCGCAGGCCGGTCGCGCCGAACGGCTGGCGGCTGCAGACGATGCGATCCTCAACACGGCTACCCCCGAGGCATTGCGCACCCAGGTGGCGACACTGCACCGGCGCTACCTGTCGCTTTCTACCACCCCGTCACCTTGATTTTCCGCATGGATCGGCGACAATCGCGTGATTCAAGCTTACGCGTTGCGGCGTGATTCACTACGAATATCCCCTGAGCGAACGCATCCGCACCTTGCTGCGGCTGGAAGATCTGTTCGACCGTTTCGATGCCTACGCCGCATCGCCCGACCCGCACGCGCATCATGCGGCCTTGCTGACCTTGTTCGAGATGGCAGAAGTCGCCGCGCGTGCCGACCTCAAGTCCGATCTGCTGCAGGAACTGGACCGGCAGAAAGCGGTGCTGATTGCGTTGCGCGGCAATCCGCATGTGCAGGATGTCACGCTCGAACAGGTGCTGGCCGCGATCGAGGCGGCCCACCAGGGAATCTACCAGCTGCCCGGAAAAGTGGGCCAACACCTGCGTGAAGATGACTGGCTGATGGCCATCAAGCAACGTGCGGCGATCCCGGGCGGCATGTGCGAATTCGACCTGCCCTCTTATCACTATTGGCTGCACCAGCCGGCCGATGTGCGGGTAGACCGGCTGCACACATGGCTGGCGCCGTTCTCGTCGATTCGCGCCGCGGTTGGCATCGTGCTCGGTTTGCTGCGGGACAGCGGTCGGCCCGAGTTGCAGCACGCGAAGAATGGCAGCTACCAGCGCATGCTCGAATCGCGCAATCCACAACTGATACGGGTCACCCTGGTCGACGACCTGCCCTGCGTGCCCGAAATTTCCGCCAACAAATACATGCTCAATATCCGCTTCGTCCACGCGGGTTCGGGCGCGCAGCGAACCTGCACCGGCCAGTCGATGGATTTCGACCTGACGTTCTGCACGCTGTGAAGCCGACCGCCAAGACCCCCGTCGTCAGTTGCCCGATTTGCGGTGCGTCCGTGCAATGGACGGCGGAAAACCGCTGGAAACCGTTTTGCAGCGAACGCTGCAAGCTGATCGATCTGGGTCAGTGGGCCACGGAAAAATATCGCGTGCCCGTGGTACCCGAGCCCGATGAAAGCGGTGCGCCCGATGAAGACGAGCGCCCGCAGTGATCACTTCTTGTAGGTCTTGACGCCGTCCGGCGTGCCGAGCAGCAGGACATCCGCGCCGCGCCGGGCGAACAGGCCATTGGTCACCACGCCGACGATGTGATTGATCGCCGTTTCCAGCGACACCGGGTCGACGATCGACATGCCATGCACGTCAAGAATGAGGTTGCCGTTGTCGGTGGTAAAGCCTTCGCGCAACCGGGGTTGCCCGCCCAGCATTACCAGTTCGCGCGCGACGTAGGAGCGCGCCATCGGGATCACCTCGACCGGCAGCGGGAACGTGCCGAGCACGCCGACCAGCTTGCTTTCGTCAGCGATGCAGATGAACTGCTTGCTGCACGCCGCGACAATTTTCTCGCGCGTGAGCGCGCCACCCCCGCCCTTGATCATGGCGAAGTGTTCGGTGATTTCGTCGGCGCCGTCGACGTAGATTTCAAGCTCGCCGACGCTGTTGAGATCCAGTACCGGGATGCCGTGGCTCTTCAGGCGGGCGGCCGTTGCTTCCGAGCTGGCGACGGCGCCGTCGATGCGGCTTTTCACGTCAGCCAGCGCATCGATGAAATGGTTTGCGGTCGAGCCCGTGCCCACCCCGATGATGCCGCCACGGGCATAGTCCACCGCAGCACGTGCCACGGCTTGCTTCATTTCGTCCTGAGTCATGATGTCTTCGTCAATTTGGATGCAGCCGGCTAAGATAGCGGCATCGCCCCTTTTTATCAAACCTGCACCCGCTGCCGACATGAGCCAACCTGACGATTACCTCGAACGCATCCTCACCTCGCGCGTCTACGACGTGGCGATCGAGTCGCCGCTCGACGTGGCCCACAATCTCTCTCGCCGGCTCAACAACCAGATCCTGTTGAAGCGCGAAGATCTGCAGCCGGTGTTTTCGTTCAAGTGCCGCGGCGCCTACAACAAGATGGCCAAGCTGACGGCGGCGCAGCTGGCGCGCGGTGTGGTGGCGGCGTCGGCTGGCAACCACGCGCAGGGGGTGGCACTGGCGGCGCAGAGACTTGGTGCGAACGCCATCATCGTGATGCCGGCGACCACGCCCAAGATCAAGGTTGACGCGGTGGCCGCGCGCGGCGCGCAGGTCATCCTGCATGGCGACAATTACGACGAGGCCTGCGCCCACGCGACCGAGATCGCCAAGGAGTCAAAGGCGACCTTTGTCCATCCCTACGACGACCCCGACGTCATCGCCGGCCAGGGCACAGTGGCGATGGAACTCCTGCGCCAGCATCCCGGCTCGATCCACTCGGTGTACATCCCGGTGGGCGGCGGCGGGCTGATCGCCGGCATGGCGGCCTACATCAAGCGCTTGCGGCCGGACATCCGCATCGTCGGCGTCGAGCCGGAGGATGCCGACGCGATGGCGCGCTCGCTGTGCAAGGGCAAGCGCATCACGCTGCCGCGCGTGGGCATTTTTGCCGATGGCGTGGCGGTGAAAACGGTCGGCAAGGAAACCTTCCGGCTGTCGCAGCTGTATGTCGATGAAGTCATCCGCGTCAACAACGACGCCATCTGTGCGGCGATCAAGGACGTGTTCGAAGATACGCGCTCGATCCTGGAGCCGGCGGGCGCCTTGTCGGTCGCCGGAATGAAGGCGGCCATCGCCGGCGACAAGCTCAAGGGCAAGACGCTGGTCGCGGTGGCGTCGGGCGCCAACATGAACTTCGACCGTCTGCGCTACATTGCCGAGCGCGCCGAACTGGGTGAAAAGCGAGAAGCCGTCCTGGCGGTCACCATTCCTGAGACGCCGGGCAGCTTCAAGACTTTTTGCGGGCTGCTGGGTGCGCGCAACATCACCGAGTTCAACTACCGCTATTCAGACCCCAAGGTGGCCCGGGTGTTCGTCGGCCTGTCGGTACCCGGGGCGGGGGAGAGTGCACGCGTGGTTGAACTGCTGCGGCGCCACGGACTCGAGGCGATCGACCTCACCGACAACGAAATGGCCAAATTGCATGTGCGCCACCTGGTCGGCGGACGCGCGCCCGATGCCGTGAACGAAGTGCTGTACCGGTTCGAATTTCCCGAACGCCCGGGTGCGCTGATGCAATTCCTTCAGAGCATGAGCCGGGGCTGGAACATCAGCCTGTTCCACTACCGCAACCACGGCGCCGACTACGGCCGGGTGCTGGTCGGCATACAGGTGCCTGAAAAGGAAAAACCCGGTTTCCAGACCTTCCTGGACGGGCTGGGCTACCGCTACTGGGACGAATCGCGTAATCCGGCGTACAAGCTGTTCCTTGCCTGAGCCTGGTTTCTTCAGGCAGCCGTTGTTCATGCGGAGCGGGCTGTAGGCGCGACAGGCCCTGTACAGCCCGGTGGCGAGCGGCAGCGCGCCGACCCAGGTCCACCCCGGGGGCATTGAAAGAGGCCGCCCAGGTGATGCGCGGTTGCTGCATGTTACCCTCGTGCCATGTTTCGAATACTCGCGTTTTTTCTTCTCGGCGCGCTCGCCGTGTCGGCCGCGTGGGCGGCGCCGGGCGACGCTGCCGTGAAGCAGGCGCAGCAGGCATACGCCGCGCGCAAGCTGGTGGATCTGGAGCGTGCCGCGCGCGACGTCCCGGCGGATCATGTACTGGCCCCCTATGTCGAATACTGGCGCCTGATGCTGGCGAGCCGCACCGAGGACGCCCGCATCGCCGACTTCCTGGCGCGCTATCCGGGCAGCCGACTGGCCGAGGCCCTGCGTGC
>JAJXTE010000004.1 GCA_021784115.1 Pseudomonadota bacterium
CCGTGCGAATTCGCGCGCGGCGACCGCGACGTCGGGAAAGAACATGAAGCCGAAGCGGCACAGCACGGCGTCGGCGCTCGCGTCAGCGAAAGGCAGCGCGCCGGCGTCGCAGACCCGGGTCTCGACATTGCGCAAGCCGCGCTGCGCGGCCTTCGCGGCTGCCGCCTCCAGCATGTGCTCGGCGAGATCGGTCACCGTCACCCGGCCGCGCGGCACCCGTGCCGCCGCCGTGAGTCCCGGTTCGCCGGTGCCGGCGGCGATGTCGAGAACCTCGGAATCCTCGCGCAGCGCGGCATGCCGGATCATGGCCTCGCCGAAAGGGGCAATCCAGCCGGTGACCGTTGCGTCCCACTTCTTCCAGCCCGCAGAGAATCGGTCCCAGGTTTCGCGCTGCTGGTCACGGATCTGGTCGAGGCTGGGGGTCGTGCGTGTTTCGGTGTTCATGGCCATTCCCTCCGTCCGGGTGTTGCGGCTGCCGGGGTCGGCCGCCGGGTATCTTCACATCATAGGACAGCGGATCTAGCGGGCGGAATCGCGGAAATGGATTGCTCGCGAAATCCGGGGACGCTGACGGGGAAGAAGCTGATCTGAATGTTCCTCAGCCCCCAATTCGCCTACGATCGATCTGCAAATTGCGCCAAGCCCCCGACGCCGCGGCGACCCGTTGGGGCATGGCGTCAACTCGATCAATTCGAGACCCTCGTCGATCGGCAACCCGGAGAACACATGATTCCACATGCGATGCGCTGGCCTCATTCCCTGAAGTGGTTCGCATGCATCCTGCTCCTGTTTTCCTGCCTTGCCGGCGCAGCAGAAAAAAAGGAGGGCGCGTTCCATGGCGCGGTCCAGACCGAATACCCGAGCTGGTTCAAGGCGAGTTTCCTCGACCTCCGGGACGATATTGCAGAAGCCAAATCCAGGCACAAGCGCGTGATGATCCTGTTCACGCAGGACGGCTGCCCCTACTGCCACGCCCTGGTCGAACGTAATCTTTCGCAAAAGGACATCGAAACCTATCTGCGGAAACATTTTGACGTGATTGCCATCAACATGTGGGGCGACCGCGAGGTCGTGGGGCTCGACAAGCGGTCCATGACCGAGAAGCAGTTTGCCGCCAGCCTCAAGGTGCAATACACCCCCACCATTCTGTTTTTCGACGAAGACGGGCAAACCGTATTGCGGCTCAATGGCTACATCCCGCCAGCCCGGTTCATGACTGCGCTGGAGTTTGCGGCGCAAGGCACGAAGGAATCCAACTACCTTGATTACGTCGCAGCGCACCAGCCGCCTGCCACGGGCGGCGAATTGATCGGCGAATCCTTCTTCAAAAAGCCCCCCTTCAATCTCGCGCGCAAGGGCGGCAAAGCCAGGCCGATTGCGGTGTTCTTTGAGCAACGCGATTGCCCCGCCTGCGCCGAATTGCACGACGGGATACTGTCGGACAAGCAGACGCGCGCCATCATTGCCGGGTTCGATGCGATTCAACTCAATATGTGGTCTGACACGCCGCTGATCACCCCGCAGGGAAAAACCACCACGGCGCGCGCATGGGCCAGGGCGCTGGACATCAAATATGCGCCCTCCATCGTGCTGTTCGATGCAAAGGGCAGAGAGGTCATCCGCTCCGAGGCCTATTTCAAGCTGTTCCATACCCAGGGCATTTTTACCTATGTGCTGAGCGGCGCGTATGAAAAAGAGCCGAGCTTTCAGCGCTACCTGTCTGCCAAGGCGGAACACCTGCGCGAGCAGGGTCAGGATGTGGATATCTGGCGCATGGGCGATGAACCTGCAGGAAAAAAATAGGCGCGTGCGAATTCACGTGAACGGCCCATCCGGGCCGTTTTTTGTGGGCTATGAAGTCAGGGATGCCGTTTGAAGCGAACGTCGCTGCCGACGGACTTGCATTTCAAGACGGGAGCTGACCTCTGCCCACTTTCCGGGACGGCCGCCGTCACGTGCCCTGCTGTTCTCCGCGCGCCTCCATGAACCTGGTCAGGATCGGACCACAAATCACGCCGAGGGCCAGGCGCAGGCTTTTGCTCGGAATCACCATCGTGGTCGGACGCGACATGTAGGCGTCGGGAATGCGCTTGAGCAAGTCGAGAAAATCATGGCGCTCGCGGTCGCGGAAGTGGATGACACAGAGCGATTCGTCGGCCAGCGGCACGTCGCGCGCAATGAACGGGTCGGAGGTATCCACCAGGGGCATGCGCTGGATATTGATATCGGTCAGGCCGAATTGGGGAACGATGTAATGGATGTAGTCGTCCATGCGCCGCAGGATGGTTTCCACCGATTCTTCGGCCGTGCAGGTGCCCATTTTGCAGTCGCGGTGGATCTTCTGTATCCACTCGAGGTTGATCGCAGGCGCCACGCCGATCAGCAGGTCCACATGCTGGGCCACATCGATGCCCTGGCGTCCCGCGCGACGGTCTATTTCCGCCGGAAAGTGGCGCGAGTCGACCTTGCGGCGCGTCCAGGTGTTGGCCATCAGGCCGCCATGCTGCCCCTCGTAGAACAGGAGATCGCTGCCCGGCGGCAGGGGCGCCCAGGGCGTGAACTCGCCCGCTTGCACGCCCAGTTCCTCGCCGTGCTCGGCCGTGTGCGCATACTGGCGAACCACCCCGCTGCCGCATTCGCCATAGGTCCGAAAGAACGATTCCAGCTCCTGGAAATGGTTGCACTCGGGCCCGAACCAGGAAATGTTGCGTCCGCTCCTCCGCGCTTCCTCGAGCAAGGCGGCGAACTGCCGGTCGGTATAGCGCCGGAAACCGTCGCCATGAACGATCGCGGGTTTGATGTTCAGGCGCTGGAAAATGAACTTGAACGCGTGGCGTATCGTGGACAGGCCCGCACCGGACGAGCCGGTCACAGCAATGATGGGATGCTGCTGGGACATGATCGGTTATTCCCCCGGATTGGCCAGAAGGCAGCGGAGCAGAAAGTTTAACCCGCGCATCTCGCGAAGAACAGAATCCGCACATCGCGAGGCCCGGGACCCATCAAGCGCGTGGCGTCCATTCGAGCCCTGCCGCTTGATTCACTGCCCTATTGTTACCTCAAGCAGCGGTTGCCCTCCGGACACCGTGGTCTGCCCCTGTTGCTTCCGCGATTTTTGAAGCGGTGAATCACAGGGAGACCCTATTTTTTATAGTCTGTCCAAACCGACCCGCTGGTTCGAAGGATTAACCGAGCCTGGCCCCTTTAAATCCCGTTCTGCGTGCACCGGTTTATTGGTTGTCGCGGCGCAGCAGTGCCCACAGGCCCAGCGCCGCACACGCCACAAAGGCGACCACCGCCCATACCGCAAGCGAGTAGCCGAAAATCAGCAGCGCCGTATCCTGGCACACGCCGGGCGCATCGAACAGAACAGGCACCTGCTGACCCAGCCAGTAGACGATGTCCTCGACGAAATTGGTATCGGCGCCACAGGTGAACATGTTCGCAGGCTGGTGCTGCATCCATACCTGATAGCCCGCTACGGCCGCGCCCGACAGCGCCGTCAGCACCGTCAACCCGCCGGCGATGCGTCCGGCAGGATTTCGATGCGTGAAGAAGGCGACCAGCGCCACTCCACCCATCAGCATGAACAGCGTGCGCTGGGCGATGCACAGCGGGCAGGGTTGCAGCTTCAGCCACGCCACCATGATGAAGCTGCCGGCGACGAGTGCCATGCCGATCAGTGCAATGGCGAGCCAGAGACGCGGGGTTGGGATGCGTTTCATGGTGGTTAATCCGAGCCTGGCCCCTTTAAATCGCCGTTGAAGTGTCTGAATGCCAGAAGCATGACCTGAGCCCCTGTGTTTTCGCGATCAATCGTCGTGCTTGCCGCTCTTGCCACTCTTGCCGTGCTTGCTGTTGCCATGACCATTCCCGCCCTTGTCACGTTTGCCACCATGCCGCTCCTGATAGCGCGGAACGTATTCGTTTTGGTACCAGTCGTCCCTCACAAAGTAGACCCGCTCGCCGCAGGCGTTGTACTCGCGGCAGTGCTTGCTCCAGTGTTTGGCATGGCCGGGGGGAACGCGCAGGTAGATCGGCGGGCGCTCCATGGGCACATGCTCGATGATCATTGGCTGAGGATAGAGGATGCGTGGCGGAGGAAAGCCGCCAATATCGATTCGCCCATAGAAACCGGGCTGGCCAACGCTGATGGAAACGCCGACATCGGTCGCGAGTGCCGAGGCAGTGGCAGCGGTGAGCGCTGCGGCGAATAGAAAACGTTTCATATCGGATATCCTGATTGTTAGGGATCTCCCGGATTTTATCGGTTTCTGTGCGAAACAGTCAGCGACAACCGAAAAGCCTGCCCCCAAGCCAAGACGAGACGAGGGCTCGCCGGAAGCACGAGTAAAACCCGTCTCAGCCATGCCACTGTTTTTTCGGTGGCATACATGGCGCGACTTTCAGCAATGACCCCTGATCAGATTTGCAACAAATGAAGGCAAACGCCATATTCAACCGCGCCAGCATTTAATCGTGTCCGCTCCCATTTATTCACGTCAGGCATCGATTGAAATGTGTCATTGCAAGACCTGACCCCGCGTCCGAGACCTGACCCCGCGTCCGGTTGTGGCTTATCCCAGATGCCCGACCTTGACGAAAATCGTGCATCCCTCGCGGCTGAACGGCTGGTGCCGGCTCATGTGCGGGCTGCGCAGCCAGGTGCCGGCCGGATAGCGGCCGAACTCGTCCTCAAACACACCATCGAGCACCAGGATTTCCTCGCCGCCGAAATGCGCATGGCTCTGGAAAAACGTCTCCGGCTGCCAGCGCACCAGCGCCGCATGCTCGCCTGCGTGCTGGTGCAAGGGCATCACCGCCAGCCCCGGCACCAGGCCGGGCAGCCACTGCATCGACTTCGTATCGAGCCGCACCACCGCCGTATCGTCAGCGTCGAAAGCGTAACGCTTGACGAACAGCACACACCCCGCCTCACTGTGCAGGGCCCTGTCCGAACCCGGCGGATCGCGCAGGTAGGCGCCCGCCGTCCACACGCCGCGCGCATCCGTCAGCGTGCCGTCGAGCACCAGGATTTCCTCACCCAGCGCACCACCCGGCGGCGCGAACACCGCGCCCGCCGGCGCCTGCACCAGGCTGGTCGTGCCCGCACCCGCCGCCAGGCTGTCGAGCGGCTTGCACGCCCCCTCGCCGTCCGCCGTGGCGAGCCAGGACGCCGTCTGCGTCGCCACCACGACGCGCTCATTCAGATCTGCATGCATGTTTTTCAGTTGGCTATCAATGGGCAAACGACAGGAATGTGACCCAACTTGCTCGAATTAATTCGAGCCCGGTCCCTTTAGGTAGTGTGTGTAGAAAAAAATGTGGTCCTGCAAGACCTGACCCCGATGGCGTGACCCCGATGGCGTGACCCCGATGGCGTGGTTTTGCAAGACCTGACCCCGATGGTGCGATTACTTAGCTGTTCGTAAGTACTTCGCAATATTTCCTCGCCTGCGCTTGTATGCCCAATCCAAAGCTGTCATTCCATCGCGATCTTTGATTGCTCTATTGGCGCCAACTCCAAGCAGCAGTTGAACCACATCGGCATGGTCTGTTTTTGTAGCGGTTATTAAAGCGGTCATTCCATAGACGTCTTGGAGATCGGCGTTGGCACCATATTCAAGTAGTGTCTTACAGACATCAATGTTTCCATATTGAGCTCCAAAAATAAGCGGAGTAACGCCATGCACATTTCCAATATCGGGGTTAGCTCCAGCATCAAGTAATGACCGAACAATCTTTGGATAGCCCTGTGCGGACGCGTATAGAAGTGCTGTCCAGCCAAACTCCACGCGTTCATTCACATCTATCTCCTGCTTCAGGAGCTCTGCTACCAATTCCTCGTGCCCTGCTACCACTGCCCTATGCAGAAGAGGCCCCGCTTGCACGACCATGGTCTGTAAGACGGCTTGATCGATGGCAAATGAAACAAATTTATTTGACGTTAGATCGGTGACATCCTGTTGTGTTGAGAAAAACGCTTCGGCATTCTTCTCAACTACCTTTGTCAGAATCTCAATCTCCATGGATTCTCTCTGCGGGTCGTCAAATATGACTCGAACCCGAAGGTAGTCCTGCTTCCCTGTATGTTTTCGAATTCTGACGCCAAGGTTTTCAAGGGCCTGATTCTCATTGTCTCCGTCCTTAGAGTAGAACTGGAATTGAATCTCTTCCAGCGTCTGAACTTTGAAACGAGCTGCCTCCGCAGAGGATTCAACTGAGGAAGCTTTCTGAATAGCTGCCTGGATAAGGTGTGGTGCAGCCTTTACATCAACACCTAAATCCTCAGCAAATCTGTCGCCACAATCGATAAGCAAGTAGGCGTAATCGTGGAAATCATGAATTTCTTTGAGCCGTTCGATACGTTTTGCATAAGGAATATGCTTCCCCTCCGAATCGTGGCTCAAATATAGAGAAGCGAACTCCCTTCCAACCATGGACAAAAAAGTAACACAAACCAAGAATGGGCCTAGCCATTTGATGGCATCAGGTGAGAAATACAAAAGTACGTAATAAGCTGTCAGCAAGAGAAAACCGACTGGTATCCATACTACGTATTGAGCTCGGGTCGCCACTGGAATGCGCGGTAGACGGAGGGTTCGAGATTCAGTTGGCGTACGGACCACGAGTGAAGCAAATGCCAATAGCGACATGACTTCACCAAGAAGAAATCCAATTAAAAGAAAGCCAAGACACCAAGCTGGAGACATCCCCTCAAATTGTGTGTTTACAGCAATCAGGGGATAGCCAAGCCATAATGAGGCACAGACAAAAAGTAGGGTAAAGCCGATACGCGCTTTTGCCCAGAAAAAATAACGTGCTTTTAGATCAGACTGCTTCCATTCAAAAATCAGATACAACGCAGCCAATGCAAGGAGCGCTGCTACAACTTGCGAGAAATGCTGCTGAGTTTCAAGTGTGACGTTAAGCAGTGGTAAGGGCTGGGATGGCACAAGCCCAACGAAACGAGCAAGGACGAGTGTGACGCCAAGTAGCCATACCGAAGCTTCTGCAATGTAGTAGCGTGCCGACAACTCTAACTTCATCTCGTCTCTGAAGAATGAATAGGGGGATCAAATAAACGCGTGATCAAAACTTGCGTTAAAACACCTCCCCCAACAAAAAAGGCGCAGTCCCCTGCGCCCTTTTTTCCATTCCAGCCGGTCAATCCCAGCTCAACGCCCCGCCCGTCTGGTACTCCGTGACGCGCGTCTCGAAGAAGTTCTTCTCCTTCTTCAGGTCGATCATCTCGGCCATCCAGGGGAAGGGGTTGGTGACGCCGGGGAACATCTCGTCGAGACCGATCTGCTGGCAGCGGCGGTTGGCGATGAAGCGCAGGTATTCCTTGAACTGGCTGGCGTTGAGGCCGAGCACGCCGCGCGGCATGGTGTCTTCGGCGTAGCGGTATTCGAGCTCGACGCCCTTCTGGATCAGGGTGCGGATTTCGGCCTTGAACTCATTGGTCCACAGGTGCGGGTTTTCCAGCTTGATGGTGTTGATGAGGTCGATGCCGAAGTTGCAGTGCATGGACTCGTCGCGCAGGATGTACTGGTACTGCTCGGCGGCGCCGGTCATCTTGTTCTGGCGACCCAGGGCAAGGATCTGCACGAAGCCGACGTAGAAGAAGATGCCTTCCATGATGCAGGCGAAGACGATCAGCGACTTCAGCAGGGCCTGGTCGGCCTCGGGGGTGCCGGTCTTGAATTCGGGGTTGGTGAGCGTGTCGATGAAGGGGATGAGGAAGTCATCCTTGTCGCGGATGCTGGCGACTTCGTGATAGGCGTTGAAGATCTCGCCTTCGTCCAGGCCCAGGCTTTCCACGATGTACTGGTAGGCGTGGGTGTGGATGGCCTCTTCGAACGCCTGGCGCAGCAGGTACTGGCGGCACTCGGGCGCGGTGATGTGGCGGTAGGTGCCGAGCACGATGTTGTTGGCGGCCAGCGAATCGGCGGTGACGAAGAAGCCGAGGTTGCGCTTGACCAGACGGCGCTCGTCTTCGGTGAGCGCGGTGGGGTCCTTCCACTGCGCGATGTCGCGCGACATGTTCACTTCCTGCGGCATCCAGTGGTTGGCGCAGCCGGCGAGGTATTTTTCCCACGCCCATTTGTACTTGAAGGGGACGAGCTGGTTCACGTCCGTCGCGCCGTTGATCACGCGCTTGTCGGAAGCCTGCACGCGGCGGGCCTGCGGGGCGGGATCGGCGACCACGTCGGCGCCGACCGGCGCGGCAGATTCCTTGCGCAGGAAGGCCGGCACGTCAACCACGGGCTGCGTGGCGGGGGTGAAGTCTTCTTCAAAATTCAGCATCGTTCAAATCTCCTTTGGTTCTTGTAACCACGGTGGGTGACCACCGAATTCAATCTTTGTTGCACGGTCTTGCAGTTTGCTGCGGTTCGACCTGTCTTCGACAGGCTCCCTTCGACAGGCTCAGGGCGAACGGATAACGAATAACTACCCGCATCACACTCGGCCCAGGGCAAACAGTTAACGCGTAACCATCTTCGCCACCTCAGCGCACGGCCTCCCCCTTCTGCGCCACCTCGACTGAATCGAGTCAGCGGGGATGAAGGCGAGCACTGTTCGAGCTCCGCCAAACTCTAATCAAGGCGGCGGGCACGTTTTGTGTGCCCTGCCAGGGCGAGTTGCGCAGCCGCCCCGAGGCTCGGTTCAGTCGAGGCCCGCCCCGAAGGGGTGGCGCAGCGGGGTCGCCTTTCTTTGGTTACCGGACGTCATGCCTTGGCATGTCGTCCCATCAAGCCAGCTTGGCGAGACAAGAAAAGTGACTAGCCGCCGGGCATACGATCCACACGTGCTTTAGCGCGTAGTGGATCGGAGTCCCTTCAGGGGCTACCCCCGGCCAACGAACAGTTGCTTATCGCGAACACATCCATTGGCCGGCTTGGCCTCTTCTTTTGGTGCTGCCCCTCTCCTCCCACTACCCCTTTACTGGCAGGCCTCGCATTCCTCGAAGCCAGGATCCCCCGGCCGCATCGTGCAGGCCTTGCCCTCGATCTCCGGCTCCGGCAGGTTGGCCATCGCCGCGCTCATCGCGCTGCTGCCGCCGCTGCTCATCGCCCCCGCCCCGCCGCTCGACGACACCGCATTCAGCTCGCCGCCCTTGCCGGTGGATTTCTCCGCCGAGGTGGCGCCCAGCGTGCGCAGGTAATACGTGGTCTTCAGCCCGCGGATCCACGCCAGCTTGTAGGTGTCGTCGAGCTTCTTGCCCGAGGCGCCGGCCATGTAGATGTTGAGGCTCTGCGCCTGGTCGATCCACTTCTGGCGGCGCGAGGCGCACTCGACCAGCCAGCTGGTTTCCATCTCGAACGCGGTGGCGTAGAGCGTGCGGATGTCGGCCGGGATGCGGTCGATCTTGGCCAGGCTGCCGTCGAAGTACTTGATGTCGGCGACCATCACTTCGTCCCACAGGCCGAGCTTCTTCAGGTCGTTGACCAGGTACTTGTTGGCGACGGTGAATTCGCCCGACAGGTTCGATTTGACGTAGATGTTCTGGTAGGTCGGCTCGATCGACGCGGAGACGCCGACGATGTTGGCGATGGTCGCGGTCGGCGCGATCGCCAGGCAGTTTGAGTTGCGCATGCCGTACTGGCCGATGCGGGCACGCAGGCTGTCCCAGTCGAGCGTGCTGGAACTGTCCACTTCCAGATAGCCGCCGCGCTCTTCGGCCAGCAGTTTCAGCGAATCCTGCGGCAGGATGCCGCGGCTCCACAGGCTGCCTTCGTAGCTGGAATAGCGGCCGCGCTCTTCGGCCAATTCCGTGGACGCCCAGTAGGCCCAGTAGGCGACGGCTTCCATCGAGCGGTCGGCGAATTCCACCGCCTCGTTCGAGGCGTAGGCCACGCGCAGTTCCTGCAGCGCATCCTGGAAGCCCATGATGCCCAAGCCGACCGGACGGTGCTTGAGGTTGGAATTGCGCGCCTTGCCGACGGCGTAGTAGTTGACGTCGACCACGTTGTCGAGCATGCGCATCGCGGTGTGGATGGTGGTCTTCAGCTTGTCGAGGTCGAGCTTGCCGTCTTTCAGATGATTGACGAGGTTGACCGAGCCGAGGTTGCACACGGCGACTTCGTGGTCGTTGGTGTTGAGCGTGATCTCGGTGCACAGGTTGGACGAGTGGACGACGCCGACGTGCTGCTGCGGGCTGCGGATGTTGCACGGGTCCTTGAACGTGATCCAGGGATGGCCGGTCTCGAACAGCATCGACAGCATCTTGCGCCACATCTGCACGGCAGGGATGCGCTTATACAGCTTGATCTCGCCGCGGTCGGCCTTGCGCTCGTATTCGGTGTAGGCCTCGGCGAACTTGCGGCCGTAGAGGTCGTGCAGGTCGGGCACGTCGTTGGGCGAGAACAGCGTCCAGTCGCCGCCTTCCATCACACGCTGCATGAAGAGATCCGGAATCCAGTTCGCGGTGTTCATGTCGTGGGTGCGGCGGCGGTCGTCGCCGGTGTTCTTGCGCAGGTCGAGGAATTCCTCGATATCGAGGTGCCAGGTTTCCAGATACGCGCACACCGCGCCCTTGCGCTTGCCGCCCTGGTTGACCGCGACGGCGGTGTCGTTGACGACCTTGAGGAAGGGCACGACGCCCTGCGACTTGCCGTTGGTGCCCTTGATGCGGGCGCCCATGGCGCGCACCGGGGTCCAGTCGTTGCCGAGGCCGCCGGCGTACTTCTGCAGCATGGCGTTTTCCTTGATGGCCTGGTAGATGCCGTCGAGGTCGTCGGTGACGGTGGTCAGGTAGCAGGAAGACAGCTGGCTGTGGCGGGTACCGGCGTTGAACAGGGTCGGCGTCGAGCTCATGAAGTCGAACGAGGACAGCACCTGGTAGAACTCGATGGCGCGCGCCTCGCGGTCGATCTCGTTGATCGCCAAGCCCATCGCCACGCGCATGAAGAAGGCCTGCGGCAGTTCGATGCGCGATTCTTCGATGTGCAGGAAATAGCGGTCGTACAGGGTCTGCAGGCCGAGGTAGCCGAACTGGTAGTCGCGGCCGGCGTCGAGCACCTTGGCGAGTCGCGCGAGGTCGAACTGGCCGAGCTTCTCGTCGAGCAGTTCGGCGGCGATGCCCTTCTTGATGAAGGCGGGGAAATACTCGGCGTAGCGCTGACCCATCTGCGCCTGGGTGACGGCCTCGCCCAGCACTTCGTGGCGGATGGAATTCAGCAGCAGGCGCGCGGTGACCAGCGAATACGCCGGGTCCTGCTCGATCATCGAGCGCGCGGCCAGCACCAGCGCCTTTTCGACTTCGGCCATCGGCACGCCGTCGTAGAGGTCGCGCAGCACGGTGTGCATGATCGGCTCGGCCTTGACGTTGTCGCCGAGGCCGGTGCAGGCGTCGGCCAGCAGGCCGGCGAGGCACGCGGTGTCGAGCGGCTTTTTCACGCCGTCCTCGATCACGTGGAGTTGGGCTTCGGGGACGCCGGCGGCCTTCTGCGCGGCGCGTTCCTGGGTGCGCTTTTCGCGGTACAGCACGTAGGAACGTGCGACTTCATGCTCGCCCGAGCGCATCAGCGCCAGTTCGACCTGGTCCTGGATGTCCTCGATGTGGAAGGTGCCGCCGTTAGGCGCGCGCCGCAGCAGGGCCGCCGTCACCTGGCCGGTGATCGACTCGACCAGTTCGCGGATGCGCGCCGAGGCCGCCGCCTGCCCGCCCTGCACCGCGATGAAGGCCTTGGTCACGGCGATGGCGATCTTGTTGGGCGCGAAGCCCACCACCGCGCCGTTGCGGCGGATGATCTTGTAGTCGGCGTAGCGCGTGTCAATGACCGCCACGTCGGCAGGCCCGGTGGGGGGAATGGGCGCGGATGCGGCGGATTCGGTGGCGACGTTCAGCATCGATGGGGGCTCCTTGGTGGGTGTCTCGAAAATCGGGGCGGCCGGCGTGGTGTCCACACCTTATGCACAGCTTGCCCGACCCCCGCCAACAGGTTTATTCACAACATATTGTGGTACTGGCAGAGGCTGGATACAAATTCTAGGTACCCAGCCCGACATGTCAACCCGGATTCGCTTTATCCGGACGACATTTTTCACGGGTGCAAAAATCCCATGGCAAATCAAGGTTTTTGCCGGACGGCATGCCTAAAAATTGAACAGAACAGCGGAGGAATGCGGCCTGGCGCGCCGAATCGTCCGGTCGGGCCGATGAATGCGTTGAAAATCAGTTTATTAGCAGGCGTGCATGTAGTCTGACGTGCGCAAACTCTGCTGAATCTTTGCGCGGCCGGGTGCCGCGGCGAGCAGGCGCCCGCTTCCCATAAGAGGATAAGGGGAATATTGGTTATCATGGCGCAAAAAACCACAATCCAGGCCCGCCGATGCGTGATACCGCCGTTCTTCTGATTTCCTGCCCCGACCAGAAGGGGCTGGTCGCCGCCATCGCCGATTTCCTGCTCAGGCACGATGCGAACATCCTGCATGCCGACCAGCACCAGGACGCCGAGCTGAAGCTGTTCCTGATGCGGGTGGAATGGGAGCTGGCGGATTTCAGCCTCGATCTGGCCGATTTCGCCGCCGCGTTCGGCCCCATCGCCGAGCGCTTCGGCATGACCTGGCGGCTCGCCGAGTCGAGCCGCAAGCAGCGCCTGGCGGTGTTCGTGTCGAAGTTTGACCATTGCATGGCCGATCTGCTCTACCGCTTCCAGAGTGGCGAGCTGCACTGCGAGCTGCCGATCATCCTGTCCAACCACGAGGACACGCGCTGGCTGGCCGATGCCTACCGCGTGCCCTACCAGCATCTGGCGGTGAACAAGGATGCCAGGCACGAGGCCGAGCACACGCAGCTGGCGATCCTGCGCGACCAGAAGATCGATTTCATCGTGCTGGCGCGCTACATGCAGGTGCTGTCGGCGGACTTCATCCGCCATTTCCCCAACCGCATCATCAACATCCACCATTCCTTCCTGCCGGCCTTCCACGGCGCCAAGCCCTATCACCGCGCGTTCGAGCGCGGGGTGAAGCTGATCGGCGCGACCGCCCACTACGTCACGGAGACGCTCGACGACGGGCCCATCATCGAGCAGGACGTGGCCCGCATCTCGCACCGCGACAGCCTCGACGACCTGATCAACAAGGGCGCCGACCTTGAGAAGGTGGTGCTGTCGCGCGCGGTGAAGTGGCACCTCGACAACCGCGTGCTGGTGTACGCCAACAAGACCGTCGTGTTCGACTGAAACGCCATGCTCGATTTCAAGGTTCCCGGGACCGACCCGGCTGTGCAGCACACGGTCGAGACCCGGCCGAAAGCGGTCGCGGCATGGCTCGGCCGCCTGCCCTTCGCCAGCCCGGCAGACGTGGCCCAGCAACTGGTCGTGGCCTTGCATGCGCTCAATCGCCATGCGCTGGGCGCCGACGATCGCAGCGCGCTGCTGGGGCTGTACCGCCCGGTGGTGGCACGCGCCACTGCAAGCCTGGAAGCGCTGCTCGCCGAATCCGGCGTGCCGCCGCACGCGCATCAGCGGCAGACCGGCACGCTGTTGCGCGAACTGCAACTCGAGCACGGCATCGGATACAAGCAGCTGTTGCTGGCGCTGGCGAGCCGCCGTTTCGGGCGCCCCAACCCCAAGCACCTGGCCGAAGCCAGCGCGTTCCTTCTGGGCGCGCTGCGTGACCTCCAGACCGCGTGTTACCTGACCTACAGCCCGCTCCCCGCCGGCTTGTGGCAGGACATGCGCCAGGTCTTCCAGTTCGCGCAATCCACCGGCCTCGCCGACACGAGCAGCGAGGCCGTGCCGCCCGCCAGCCTGATCTATCGCCAGGCCCTGCTGATCGCGCTGGCCGACCCGCCGCACATGAGTCACGCCGAACTCGTCCACACCCGGCTGTATCTGGAGCAGTTCGCCGGACTGGCGCAGTTGGCCACGACACCGACTTCGGCGCGGGGATTTGCAATCCGGACCGAGGGCGATGACCCGCCGAGCCATTTCGCGGCCAGCCCGGGCGAAGCCGGCATCTGGGTCGACACCGATGCGCTTTGTCGCCACCTGCACGAAACGGTGATTCGCCTGCGAACGGGCGAGACGCTCCGCCGCATCGGCCTGCCGGCGGGAATGGAAAGCGAAATCACCCAGACGCTGTGCAAACGCCTGCTCAAGGAATGGGGCGTCAATACGCAGCGCGCGTTCAGGCGATTCACCACGCCCGGCAGCACGGTGGAGGTCGTGGCCGGCGTGAGCGCCATCCATCGGCTGCTGGACCCGCAGCCGCACGCGCAGCCGATCGATCCGGGGAAAGCGGATAGCCTGGCTATCCCTGACGTCCAGGCAGTGTCCGCGCCCGCCGCGCCGGTTGCCGTCAACGCCACCGTGTGGGTGGTCAGCAACGACAGCGCGGCCGGGATTGCGCTCAGCGGCACGCCGGATGCCCCGCTGAACCTGAAGGTGGGCGATCCGCTCGCCCTGAGTACCGACCAGGCGGCGGGGTGGTCGCTGGGGGTGATCCGCTGGATCCGCATGCGCGATGCACGCAAGGTCGAACTCGGCGTCGAGCGGCTGTCGCCGCAGATCCAGCCGGTATCGGTGCGGCCCCTGCGCGGCCGCCGCACGGCAAGCCCGGAACCGGCGCTGTTCGTTCCGGGTCTGAATGCATTGAAGCAGGAGGACCGCCTGCTGCTGCCGCGCCACCTCTATCAGATCGGCATGGATGCCGAGGTCCAGCATGCACCGACCCCCTACGCGATCACCTTCGGCCGGCTCCTCGAGCGGACCCCGAGCTTCGACCTGATCGATTTCACCGTTTTGGAAGACGAACAGCCATGACCGAGATTCTTGTCCTGTATTACAGCGTCGGCGGCAGCGTACGCGAGATGGCGCATCTGGTCGCGCGCGGCGTCAACCAGGTGGCCGGCGCGTCCGCCCGGCTGCGCACGGTGCCGCCGGTCGCGCCGCGCACCCAGGTGGCCGAGCCGCCCGTGCCGGACGCCGGCGCGCCCTATGCGGAACTCGCCGACCTGGAGCAGTGCGCCGGACTCGCGCTCGGCTCGCCCACCCGCTTCGGCAACATGGCGGCGCCGCTGAAGTATTTTCTCGACAGCACCGGCGCGCTGTGGGCGAAGGGCACGCTGGCCGGCAAGCCCGCCGCCGTGTTCACCTCCACCGCCAGCCTGCACGGCGGCCAGGAGACCACGCTCACCAGCATGATGCTGCCGCTCCTGCACCACGGCATGCTGATCGTCGGCCTGCCCTATACGCTTTCCGAAGTGAACAACACGGCGAGCGGCGGCACCCCCTACGGCGCCAGCCACTGGGCCGGCGCCAGCGACGACAAGCCGCTCACCGACGACGAACGCACGCTGTGCATTGCGCTCGGCAAGCGGCTGGCCGAAGCTGCGGTGAAGCTGGCGAAACCGTTGTGAAGGCGAGCGCATGAAGATCCTGCAGACCGTCTCCGCCGTCAGCCTGATCGCGCTGATCTTTCTCAGCGTCGCCTGGGAATTGTGGCTGGCGCCGATCCGCCCGGGCGGCTCGCTGCTGGCGCTGAAAGCCCTGCCCCTGCTGCTGCCGCTGATGGGCATCCTCAAAGGCCGCCGCTATACCTACCAATGGGCGCCGATGCTGGTGCTGGCCTACTTCACCGAAGGCGTGGCACGCGCCTGGTCGGACACCGGCCTGTCGGCGTGGCTCGCCGGCGGCGAGGTGGCGCTGTCGGTGACGTTCTTCCTCGCCGCGATCTATTACGCCAAGTTCAGCGCACCCTCGCGCCAGGCGTAGGCTGCGTCATGTCCCTCCGCGCCGGCTGTGCAGCCCGACGATGATGACGCCGGCCAGCACCAGCGCAGACCCCGCGACCTGCGATACGGACAGGCCCTCCTGCAGGAACACGTAGGCCATGAGGATGGTGCTGACCGGCCCGACGGAGCCGATCAGCGAGGTGCTGCCGGAGCCGATGCGGCGAATGGCGTGCGACAGGAGGAACACTGGCAGCAGCGTGGAGAAGATCGCCATGGCGAGCGCGAGCTCATACACCCGCGCCGGCACAGCGAGCGCATCGACCGGGTGCGTGGCAGCGAACTGCAGCAGGCTGGCCGCAGTCGCCACGATCATCGCATACGCCGTGAAGCGTGCCGCGCCGATCCGCGCGATGGCATGGCCCGCGCCCACCAGGTAGACCGAGTAGGACAAGGTGCTGGCGAACACCAGCGAAGCCCCCACCACGAGGCCGCCCCGCATCGTTCCCACGTCGTGGACGAACACCAGCGCAATCCCCGCGTAGCACACCACCATCGCCGCCATGACCGTCCTGCTGATGGCACGCTTGTAGATCAGCGCCGACAGGATCACCGTCATCGTCGGATAAAGGAACAGGATCAGCCGCTCCAGCCCGGCGGAGATAGTTTGCAGCCCGAGGAAATCCAGGAAACTCGACAGGTAGTAGCCGATCAGCCCCAGTATCACGACGAGAACCCGGTCATGCCGGCTGAGCGGCTCGGCATGCTGGCGTCGGGCCCACAGCGCGACGCCGATGAAGAACGGCACCGAGAACGCCATGCGCAAGGCCAGCAGCGTCACCGCGTCGACACGATCGAGGTAGGCCAGCTTGACCAGAATGGCCTTGGCCGAAAAACCGACCGCCGCGAGCAGCGCGAAGATCACGCCGACGAACGCATCCTGATTGGTCAACCTGCTTTGTGTATCGTTTGCCATGATGAGCGGACCCTGAGGGGGCTACAGCGGGTCGTCGGCAAACAGGGCGCACTGCGGTCAGACCCGCAGTGCCCCGTGAAGAAAAATCAAGTTAAAAGAGGAGCGGACTGCGACAAGGGGATAGCGTCCCCCGCCACAGTCGTTTGGCGAAGCCTGTTGTGCAAGCGATGGCGTGTTGCGTGTTCATGGGTGCAAGCCTAGCGGTACGAACAAGCCGGGTCAATGGAAACGCTGAACAAGTCCTTCGACTGGCTCAGGACGAACGGCAAGTGGTTGATTCCGTTCGTGGTGAGCCTGTCGAACGCTCGCCTGAGCAAAGTCGAAGGGCATGAGCGGAATCAATGTGTTCAGCGTTTCCGTATGGCCAACCTCACACCTGCGGATGCGCGCGCTCGCGCTTGCTGTGCAGCTTGTTGAGCGCATGCAGGTAGGCCTTGGCCGAGGCCACCACGATGTCGGTGTCGGCGCCCTGCCCGTTCACCACGCGGCCGTCCAGCGCCAGCCGCACCGTCACCTCGCCCTGTGCATCGGTCCCGCTGGTGATATTGTTCACCGAATAAAGCAGCAGGTCCGCCCCGCTGTTGACCACCGATTCAAGCGCCTTGAACGTCGCGTCGACCGGACCCGAGCCGTCGCCCCCGGCCTGCTTCTCGGCGCCGTCGTCGGTAAATACCAGCCTGGCGTGCGGCACCTCGCCGGTCTCCGAGCACACTTTCATCGACACCAGCTTGAAGCGCTCGTGCTCGGCGGCGTAGCCTTCGTCGGAAACCAGCGCCTGCAGGTCCTCGTCGAAGATTTCGCGCTTCTTGTCGGCGAGGTTCTTGAAGCGGGCGAACGCGGTGTTGAGCGCCTCTTCGGTCTCCAGAACAATGCCCAACTCGGCAAGCTTGCTCTTGAACGCGGCGCGGCCGGAGAGCTTGCCCAAAGTAAGACGATTGGCGTTCCAGCCCACGTCCTCGGCCCGCATGATCTCGTAGGTCTCGCGGTGCTTCAGCACGCCGTCCTGGTGGATGCCGGATTCATGCGCGAACGCATTGGCGCCGACGATGGCCTTGTTCGGCTGCACCGGGTAGCCGGTGATGGTGGAGACGAGCTTGGACGCCGGCACGATCTGGGTGGCGTCGATGCGCGTGTCGCAGTGGAAGACGTCCTTGCGGGTGCGCACCGCCATCACGATTTCTTCCAGCGAGGCGTTGCCGGCGCGCTCGCCGAGGCCGTTGATGGTGCACTCGACCTGGCGCGCGCCGTTCATCACCGCGGCGAGCGAGTTGGCGACGGCCATGCCGAGGTCGTTGTGGCAGTGGGTCGACCAGATGACCTTGTCCGAACCGGGCACGCGCTCGATCAGCTGCTTCATGCGCTCGCCCCACAAGGCCGGAATGCTGTAGCCGACGGTGTCGGGCACGTTGATGGTCTTGGCGCCGGCCTTGATCACCTCGTCGAAGATGCGGACGAGGAACTCCATGTCGGAACGCACCGCGTCCTCGGCCGAGAACTCGACGTCGTCGGTGTATTCGAGCGCGAGCTTCACCGCCTTCACCGCCGCTTCCACCACCTGGTCGGGCTGCATGCGCAGCTTCTTTTCCATGTGGATAGGGCTGGTGGCGATGAAGGTGTGGATGCGCCCCGACTTCGCCGGCTTGATCGCGCCGCCGGCGGCATGGATGTCACGCTCGTTGGCGCGCGCCAGCGAACACACGGTCGAGTTCTGGATCGTTTCGGAGATCGTACGGATTGCTTCGGCGTCACCCGGGCTGGCGGCGGCGAACCCCGCCTCGATCACGTCGACGCCAAGCTTTTCCAGCTGGCGTGCGATGCGGACTTTCTCGTCCTTGGTCATCGACGCGCCGGGGCTTTGCTCGCCGTCGCGCAAGGTGGTATCGAAAATAAACAAACGGTCTTTCATGGCAGGCTCCATGGAGGGTCGGGGCCGATTTCGATGTCGTCTCGGGCCGAGGCATTATAAATGGGGTGCCGCGAGAAACAGGCGGCGCGGGGTACTGCGGGGGGAGGGGTTCAGTATGTGCGCGCGACGCGCAGCAGCAGGCTGCCGAACAGGACGTTCGACAGGCAGAGAAGATAGGACGGGTGCGACTGATTAGACATGGTCCAAATTCTATCTATTTTTCGCCGCCCTGCAAGGGGGCGACCGTCTCAACCGGTTTTTTGTGGCGCATGCGCCGCAACAACGCATCGACATATCCCGACAGGCCATACAGGAGAAACGCGCCGAACAGCACTTCGGGCGGGCTGGTCGACACCAGGATGAAGGCCAGCACGATCAGCAGGATGACGAAGAACGGCACGCTCTTCCTGAGGTTGATTTCCTTGCCGCTGTAATAGCGGAAGTTGCTGACCATGGTGAGGCCGCCGAACAGTGCGATCACGCCCGCCAGCCAGCGCACGTCGTGGCCCGCCACGCCATACTCGACCATCACCCAGACGAAGCCGGCCACCAGCGCGGCAGCCGCAGGGCTGGGCAGCCCCTGGAAAAAGCGCTTGTCGGTGACCGTGTCGATCTGGGTATTGAAGCGCGCCAGCCGCAGAGCCGCGCCCGAACAATAGACGAAGGCGGCAATCCAGCCGAATTTGCCCATGCCCTGGAGGGCGAATTCGTAGATCACCAGCGCCGGCGCCACCCCGAACGACACCATGTCGGACAGGCTGTCGTATTCGGCACCGAAGGCGCTCTGCGTGTGGGTCATGCGGGCGACGCGGCCGTCGAGCCCGTCGAGCACCATGGCGATGAAGATGGCCACGGCCGCGAGTTCAAAGCGGCTGTTCATCGCCTGCACAATGGCGAAGAAGCCGGCGAACAGCGCGCCCGTGGTGAACAGGTTGGGCAGCAGGTAGATGCCTCGGTCGCGCATCCGAGCGCGCCTCGATTCGTTCTTGCGGTGATGGAAGTCGAGCATTCGAGCCAGCGGTTACCAGCGAGCCAGTATGGTAAGCCCGCCCGTCACCTTTTGTCCGATCGAGACCTCGGGGCGCGCCGTCGTCGGCAGATAGACGTCGACCCGCGAGCCGAAGCGGATGAAGCCGTAACGCTGGCCGCGTACCAGTTTGTCGCCGGTGCGCACGTAGCACAGGATGCGCCGCGCGATCAGGCCGGCGATCTGCACCGAGGTGACATCGCCGCGCGGGGTCTGGATCCACAAGGCATTGCGCTCGTTCTCGGTGGAGGCCTTGTCGAGGTCTGCGTTGACGAAGCTGCCCGGGCTGTACCAGCGCCCCTTGACCTCGCCGTCGACCGGACTCTTGTTCGAATGCACGTTGAACACGTTCATGAACACGCTGACCTTCAGCGCCTCGCGATCCAGATATTCGTCACGCACCTTCTCGACCGCGACGATGCGGCCGTCGGCCGGCGAGATCACCGCGTCGGCGTCAGCCGGCGGCACGCGTGCCGGGTCGCGAAAGAACTGCAGCGCGAACACGGCCCAGATCCAGAACGGTATCGACCACCAGCCAATGAGCCAGGTCGCAATCAGGGCGGCCGCAAACGCGGCCAGCAATACAAGCCAGCCTTCGCGAGCAATGAGGGGATGTTTGTTCATAGGGGTCAGGATTCAGGGATCAGGATTCAGGAAGACGCGAAGCACAAAGCCCCTGCCCCCTGAGTCCCGATCCCCGGCCCCTTTAGTTCTTGGACTGGTCGACCAGCTTGTTCTTGCTGATCCACGGCATCATCGCGCGCAGCTTGGCGCCGACGACTTCGATCGGATGCTCGGCGTTCAGGCGGCGGCGCGCGGTCATCTCGGGGTAGTTGGTGCGGCCTTCGAGGATGAACTGCTTGGCGTAGTTGCCGTTCTGGATGTTGTCCAGGCACTCTTTCATCGCGGCCTTGGACTGGGCGTTGATGACCTTGGGGCCGGTCACGTATTCGCCGTATTCGGCGTTGTTGGAGATCGAGTAGTTCATGTTGGCGATGCCGCCTTCGTACATCAGGTCGACGATCAGCTTCAGTTCGTGCAGGCACTCGAAGTAGGCCATTTCCGGTGCGTAGCCCGCTTCGGTCAGGGTCTCGAAACCGGCCTTCACCAGATCGACGCAGCCGCCGCACAGCACGGCCTGCTCGCCGAACAGGTCGGTCTCGGTTTCTTCGCGGAAGGAGGTTTCGATCACGCCGCCCTTGGTGCCGCCGTTGGCCGCCGCGTAGGACAGGGCGAGGTCACGCGCCTTGCCCGACTTGTCCTGGTAGACCGCGATCAGCGAGGGCACGCCGCCGCCCTGGGTGTAGGTCGAGCGCACCAGGTGACCGGGGCCCTTGGGCGCGACCATCACGACGTCGAGGTCGGCGCGCGGGGTGATCTGGTTGTAGTGCACGTTGAAGCCGTGGGCGAACGCGAGCGTCGCACCCTTCTTCAGGTTGGGCTCGATATCGTTGTAATACGTAGCCGCCATCAACTCGTCGGGGATCAGGATCATGACGAAGTCGGCAGCCTTCACGGCCTCGCCGATTTCCTTCACGTCGAGTTTGGCCTTCTTGGCCTTGTCCCACGAAGCGCCGCCCTTGCGCAGGCCGACGGTCACCTTAACGCCGGAATCCTTCAGGTTGTTGGCGTGGGCATGGCCCTGCGAGCCGTAACCGATGATGGCGACCTTGCGCTTCTTGATGAGGGAAAGGTCGGCGTCCTTGTCGTAAAAAACTTTCATGGTGAATTCCTGAAGAAATAAAAATCAGACTTTGAGACTGCGCTCGCCGCGTCCGATGCCAGACGCGCCGGTGCGCACGGTTTCGATAATGAAGGCGGGGTCGATCGCCTCCAGGAAGGCATCCAGCTTGGAACCGGTCCCGGTCAGCTCGATGGTGTACGTAGCGTCGGTGACGTCGATGATGCGGCCACGGAAAATGTCGGCGGTGCGCTTCATTTCTTCGCGCCCTGCTCCCACCGCCTTGACCTTGACCAGCATCAACTCGCGCTCGATGTGACTGCCCTCGGTCAGATCCATCACCTTGATCACGTCGACCAGCTTGTTCAGCTGCTTGGTGATCTGCTCGATGATGTCTTCCGAGCCGACGGTGACGATGGTCATGCGCGACAGCGTGGCGTCCTCGGTCGGCGCGACGGTGAGCGACTCGATGTTGTAGGCCCGTGCGGAAAACAGCCCGGCGACACGCGACAGCGCGCCCGCCTCGTTTTCCATCAGCAGCGAAATGATATGGCGGCGGCTCATCACAATTCCTCCGCCAGGATCATTTCCGACAGACCCTTGCCGCCTTCCACCATGGGGAAGACGTTCTCGGTCTGGTCGGTCTGGAAATCCATGAACACCATTCTTTCCTTGAGCGCGGGCGAGAAGGCTTCCTTCAGCGCCGCCTCGACGTCCTCGGGCTTGTCGATACGCATGCCGACATGTCCGTAGGATTCGGCCAGCTTCACGAAGTCGGGCAGCGATTCCATGTAGGACTCGGCGTAGCGGCTGCCGTAGAAGAACTCCTGCCACTGCCGCACCATGCCCATGTAGCGGTTGTTGAGCATCACGACCTTGACCGGGATGCGGTACTGCTTGCAGGTCGACAGCTCCTGGATGTTCATCTGGATGCTCGACTCGCCGGTGATGCACGCGACCTGCGCCTCGGGGTGCGCGAGCTGCACGCCCATCGCATACGGCAGGCCGACGCCCATGGTGCCCAACCCCCCGGAGTTGATCCAGCGGCGCGGCTTGTCGAACTTGTAGTACTGCGCGGCCCACATCTGGTGCTGGCCGACGTCGGAGGTGACGAATGCGTCGCCCTTGGTGACTTCCCACAGCTTTTCCACCACGTACTGCGGCTTGATGATGGGGCTGTTGCGGTTGTAGTTGAGGCAGTTCTTCGAGCGCCACAGCTCGATCTGCGTCCACCAGGCATTCAGCGCCGCGGCATCGGGCTTTTCCTTGGCCTGCTTCAACAGCGCCAGCATGTCGGTCAGCACGTTTTGCACATCGCCGACGATGGGCACGTCGACCTTGACGCGCTTGGAAATCGACGAGGGGTCGATGTCGACATGGATGATGCGGCGCTGCTCGCGTGCGAAGTGCGCGGGATTGCCGATCACACGGTCATCGAAACGGGCGCCGACAGCCAGCAGCACGTCGCAGTGCTGCATCGCCATGTTGGCTTCGTAGGTGCCGTGCATGCCGAGCATGCCGAGGTTCTGCTTGTCGGTGGCGGGATGGCCACCCAGGCCCATCAGCGTGTTGGTGACGGGAAAGCCCAGCAGGCGCGCCAGTTCGGTCAACTGCCCAGACGCATCGCCCAGCACCACGCCGCCGCCGGCGTAGATCATCGGACGCTTGGCTTCCAGCAGCATCTGTACCGCACGCTTCATCTGGCCGCTGTGGCCCTTGACCACCGGGTTGTAGGAGCGCATCTCGACCGTGGCCGGGTATTCGAAGTCGGTGAGGTGCGCCGTCACGTCCTTGGGCACGTCGACCACCACCGGTCCGGGGCGGCCGGTGGCGGCGATGATGAAGGCCTTCTTCATCGTCGCGGCCAGGTCCTTCACGTCCTTGACGAGGAAGTTGTGCTTGACGCAGGGACGCGTGATGCCGACGGTGTCGACCTCCTGGAAGGCGTCCAGCCCGATCGCCGGCGTCGGCACCTGGCCGGTGACGACGACGATGGGAATCGAATCCATGTAGGCGGTGGCGATGCCGGTCACCGCGTTGGTGACGCCCGGGCCGGACGTCACCAGCGCCACGCCGACACGGCCGGTGGCGCGCGCATAGGCATCGGCGGCATGCACCGCGGCCTGCTCGTGGCGCACCAGCACATGCTTGAACTTGTTCTGCTTGAAGATCTCGTCGTAGATGTTGAGCACGGCCCCGCCGGGATAGCCGAACACAAACTCGACCCCCTCTTCGGCCAGACAACGTACGACGATCTCGGCGCCCGTGGCTTCCATAAACTGGCAAAAAATCAATTCGTTGGTGAACCTGTGAGGGTAATCGTTTTGACCGGCCACGGTCAAGAAATCATGCCATTTCATCGATCCAGCGGGCGTTTGCATCCCTTTTTCCGCCCAGGCGCCAGCAAAAACGCCAGGTCACAACGAAAAACCCCTCCACGAACGGAGGGGGTTGCTGGGGTGCGGCGACCCGCTACGCGATGAATGCAGCGGGCGCGCCAGGCTGCACCGGCGATTATTCGTGAGCCGCCTCGCGCAATGCCTGCATGACCTCGTTCAGCGAGCCCTTCGCATTCTCGAACATGCACACCATGTTGCCCGCGCTGACCACGGTCATCGCGGCACCCTGCACGATCCAGCCCTGTGACGGCGACCAGCCCCGCATCTGCGTAAACAGGGACAACAGATCGGTATTGCCCGACACCATGCGACGATACCACTGGGCAAATTTCGCCAGACGCTCCATCAACTCGGGCGACAGCATGCCCTCGGCTTCCATGATCACGCCATCATCACGAAAGCGGCACACGGCCGTCACGCCGTCGAGGACCAGGATTTTTCTCAGCGACATATGCGCTCCTCAGGCAGCCTGCAAGGCATTGAACGTGGCTTCGTAGTCGGCGTCGCGATTCCTGACAACCACGCCGCAGTTGCCATTCACTACCACCGACCATTCCAGCCCCACCACCGAGAAGCCCTTGAGCGGCTGAAATCCGCTCTGTCCGGTGAGGGCCTCCCAGCCGCGCGCTTCCATGCCGGCGATCGCCTGATTCGCGACGCACGAGCGCGCCAGCAAATCCAGCACTTGCGGGGTCAACTCCGTGCCTTCGCGCAACTGATGCGATTGCAGGTCCCCCTTGTCCGAGTACGTAAACGCCGCAAGTGCGCCAGGCAAATCCATTATTTTGTGCAGATCCATCTCAGTCTCCCCGGTATATCGAATCAGGCTTCAGTACAACGCTTCTTTGGTGTCGCCGCCCAGCCTGGCATACAGGTTGGCCAGCAGGTCGTCCTGAACGTCGCCGACTTTGGCGCGCATGATCGTCATGACGTCGTTCAGCAGCTCGTCACGGTTCTCAATGAACGAAAAATAGTTGCCGACCGCGCATACCGTGACCTTGTCGCCCCGCACGATCCACCCCTGCACCGGGCGGCAGCCGCAGTTTTCGGCAAAGGAATCGAAGATCTCGGACTGCATGTTGACCGACAGCGTATTGGCGCGGCACAGGATCGACGCCATGCGCGCGAATTCGTCGGTGAGCGCGCCTTCGTAGGAGAAACGGTCGCCACGATAGGCATATTCGCCGGCTGCGATTACGCCGGGTATGGCCATGAGTTGCTTTACGATGTGCATCGAGCCCCCTCCTTCGGTTTTGATTTGTATGCGGCGCGTTGTGGCAAAGTGTCGCACCAAGTTGCAATATAGAGCCACCATGCAAGACAACGCAATAGCCCTCGCCCCTGCCTCTTTCCTGGTGCGCGTCGCTGCCATGATCTACGAACTGCTGCTGGTGACCGCAGTGCTGTTTGTCGCCTCGCTCCCCTTCCTCTACGCGGTCGGCAGTGCCCTGACCGGCTGGCGACATGTTGCCTTTCAGCTGTACCTCATCGGCGTGCTGTTCGTGTACTTCAGCACGTTCTGGATGCGCAGCGGGCAAACGCTGGCCATGAAAACCTGGCGCATCCGGCTGGTCAACCGGAGCGGCGGCCTCCTCACGTTCAGGCAGTCCGCACTGCGCTTTGCCCTCGCACTGGCCGGCCTGCTGCTGGCGGGCGCCGGATTCTGGTGGGCCCTGCTCGACCGCGACCGGCAGTTCCTGCACGACCGGATGGCGGGCACCCGCCTGGTGCGCGTGCCGCGCAAGGCCTGAGGCGTGCGCTGGCGTGACCACCTGCGGACCCGCCTGCTGGAGATCCGGCCGGACAGCGTATGCGCACTCGATACGGCAGCCCATCAACTGGCCCGCGGCGTGCTGCACGACACCCCGGTGCACACGTCCGAGAATCCGCCGGGCCACCCCTGTGCGCTGGCGCTGGGAATCGATGCGCTGAACGGACTGGCCGCGCAGCAGGCCGAGCACCTGATCAGCCAGGCGCGCCTTTATATCGCCCCGCGCATCCTGATCGCCGCACAGCCTGGCTGCGCACTGGACGAGGCGACCTTCCGCGCACTCGGCTTCACGCTGTCCGGGACGGACACGGCGGAAAACGTGCACATCTACGATTACGACCTCACGACCTACAAGACCGTGCCGGACTGGCTCAACGCCCGTTTCTGGGCTAACCCTGAGCGCTGGGAACCCTAGCCCCGCCACGCGCAGCGTTGTCGCTTGCGTTACACTGGCCCTTACCCTGCTCTGTCCTATCCTGTCCGACCATCATGAACTTCATTCCCCACAACGCGCTTGAAGAACAGCTCGCCGCCGTTCATGCCGGAACGCTCGATCCCGAGACTTTCGTGCTTCAGCTGGTCGACCAGCAGTTGTTCATGCCCGTGCGCGACGAGAAAAATCCCATCCAGGGATTTCAGCGCACCACCCAGGCCGAACCGCTGATCATCGAGGACGAGGATGGCGAGCGCGTGCTGGTGATGTTCACCAGCCCCGAGCGCGCCAAACCCTTTGTCGAGCATTACCCCGAATTTTCAGGTGGCCTGCTGACCGAGTTTTCCTGGCTGCTGCGCCGCATCGGCGGCGGCGTACCGATTTCGCTGAATCCGGGCTGGGACATCGGCATGGATTTCGACGCCGACATGGTCGCGCAGCTGATCGCGCGCCTCCCCCCCGAACATCCGGCCTGACACGCACCCTGCCTGCCCCGCCATGCTGCCCGAACATGCGCTTGACGCCTTCCGTTCCGCCCTCGGGGCCAATCGCGTTTTCGACGACGACGCCACCCGCGCACTCTATGCGTGCGACGAAACCCCGCGCCGGGTCGAACCCGCGGCTGTGCTGTTCCCGTCCTCGCACGACGACGTGGCGGCACTCGCACGCATCGCCTTCGAACATCGCATCGCGCTGACCCCGCGCGGCGCCGGCTCCGGCAACGTCGGCGGCGCGCTTCCCTCGCCCGGCAGCGTGGTGGTCAGCTTCGAGTGCATGCGGCGCGTGCTCGAATTCGATCCTGACAACCGGCTCATCGTGGTCGAGCCCGGCGTGGTCACCGAGGAAATCGACCGCATCGCGCGCAGCGCCGGACTGTTCTATCCGCCCGACCCCGGCAGCGGGGCGTATTGCCGCATCGGCGGCAACCTCGCGATGAACGCTGCCGGCCCGCGCGCCGTCAAATATGGCGTCACCCGCGATTACGTGCTGGGGCTGCGGGCCGTCACCGGCAGCGGCCAGGAAATCCGCACCGGCTGCCGCACCACCAAGGGCGTCACCGGCTACGACCTCACCCGCCTGCTGGTCGGCTCTGGCGGCACCCTCGCCCTCGTCACCGAAGCGACGCTGAAACTGCTGCCCGCGCCGGAGTCCGTGGCCACCCTGCGCGCGTGTTTCGCCGACAACCGCTCCGCGCTCGATGCGGTCAGCCGCGTCATGCACCAGGCCGTCATGCCCTGCGCACTCGAATTCATGGACCATCGTGCCATCGAAGCCATCCGCCCGACCGGCGCGGCCGACGACCTGCCGCCCGGCACCCGCGCCCTGCTGATGGTCGAAGCCGATGGCGCCGCCGCGGATCTGCCGCGCCAGATCGCCGCGCTGGAACAGGCGCTCGCCGGCGATGGCCTGCTTGCGATGAAGAGCGGCTTCACGCGCGAGGACATCGCACGGCTGTGGGCGGCGCGCAAATCGCTGTCGCATGCCGTCAAGAGAATCGCGCCGCTCAAGATCAACGAAGACGTGGTGGTGCCGGTGTCGCAGCTGGCCGAGTTCGTCGACTTCATCGAGCACATGGCCGACACTCACCGGCTGGCCGTGGTGTCGTTCGGTCACGCCGGCAACGGCAACCTGCACGTGAACCTGATGGTGCATCCCGACGATGCCGACGAAATGGAGCGCGCCCACCTGGCGCTCGACGCCATCCTGTTGCGCGCACTGGCGCTTGGCGGCACCCTCTCCGGCGAGCATGGAATCGGCACCGAAAAGCGCCGCTTCGTGGACCGGGAAATCGATCCCGCCACGCTGGACATGATGCGCGCGATCAAACGGCAATTCGACCCGCACGGCCTGCTCAACCCGGGCAAGTTTTTTCCTGATTGATATCGTCGCGAAGGCTTTACAAGCGCAAAAGGCATGTATAGAATGCGCGGCTTCGTTGGGGGTATAGCTCAGCTGGGAGAGCGCTTGCATGGCATGCAAGAGGTCAGCGGTTCGATCCCGCTTACCTCCACCAACTAACAGGAAGGTCGATGCACAAACTTGGCGTCATCACCACGCTGCTGGGGTTGATCCTGAGTGTCGTCGGACTGGCTGTCGGGTTCTGGGAAATGCTGCATGGCAACGGGAATGCGCAGTACTGGCTCTCGCTGATACCATTGGGGTTCGTCGGATTGTTTGTCGGCGTCACCTTGACCCAGCTGTACAACAAGCAGGAAGGGCGCAAGCCTGAGTAGTAAAAGTTGGCGGTTCACACCGTCGTCCGGGTCCCCATCGTCTAGAGGCCTAGGACATCGCCCTTTCACGGCGGTAACCGGGGTTCGAATCCCCGTGGGGACGCCACCTTGCTTCCGGCAAGGTGCTCAAGATCCAACCCTTCCCGGGTTGCGACAAAGACAAAATCAGATGTAGAAAACATAGCGGCCAAAGCCGCTATTTTCATTTGTTATTGAGTGGCGCCCCGAAGACGAATCGAACGTCCGACCTACCCCTTAGGAGGGGGTTGCTCTATCCACTGAGCTACCGGGGCGTGGCGCGCATTCTACCCAATCCCGCGTGGTTTACCGAGCCGCCGTGAAGGGTCCCTGCCGGCCGCAGGCAGTCTATGATGCACAGAGGAGAACTTCATGCTGAAAATGATGATGGCCGGCCTGGCAGTGCTGTTGCTGGCCGCAAGCGCAGCTTTCTGGATGCTGAGACCCGGCACGCACCGGACGGAAGGCAGCGCCGCGCCCGACTTCGCCTTGCAGGATCAGAACGGCCGGACCCACCGCCTGAGCGATTATGCGGGACGCTGGCTGGTGCTGTATTTCTATCCCCGCGACGACACGCCGGGCTGCACCCAGGAAGCATGCCGTTTCCGCGACGACATCGGCGTACTGGGGAAACTCGATGCGACCGTCGTCGGGGTCAGCATCGACAGCGCCCGTTCGCACGCCGATTTTTCCCGCAAATACCGGCTGCCGTTTCCGCTGCTGTCCGATCCGGGCGGACGCACCGCGGCGGACTACGACAGCCTGCTCAATTTCGGACTCGTGCGCTTTGCCCGCCGCCACACATTCATCATTGCACCGGATGGACGCATCGCAGCACGATTCGATCGTGTGGATCCCGCGCGACATGCGAAAGAAGTCAGGGATGTCCTGCTGGGCCTGCAGCGCGCCAGGGCCACGCAGATTTTCTCGCCGCCCTGGCCATGACCCAGCCTCAGCCGGCTGCCGAGCCCCGCACCATGCACAGGAGTTTTTTTCCTCCTATCGGAACCGCCTTCGTCATCCTGATCGCGCTGATCTGCGGCCTGCTGTTGAACAGCCTGATCCAGCTCGAGTCGCTGGGCAGACAGTTGCACATCGTAGTCGAACACCACAACCGCAAGATCGACCTCATCACGCAGATCCAGGTGGCGGCGCACGTCCGCACCGACAGCCTGTTCCGCATGGTGCTGGCAGATGATCCGTTCGAACGCGATGACCATTTCCTGCAATTCAACCATGCAGGGTTTATGGTCGGTCAGGGGCGCAACGCATTGCGCGAGCTCGGGTTCGCCCCGCTCGAGCAGCAAGGCTTCGACGCGCAGACACGGATGGTCAGGAAAATTCAGGCAGTGCAGGAGCATGTGATCGACCTGCTGAATGCGGGGCGCAACGCAGACGCGCGCCAGGTATTGACCCAGGAAGCCATTCCCATTCAGGAAACCTTCAACCGGCAACTCGCCAGCATGCGCAACGCCTATCAGCGGGCCAACTGGGCCGCCCAGCAGCAGGCCCAGCAGTCCTACCGGCGTGCGATGTGGCTCACGCTGGCATTCGGTCTCGCGGCCATCACGCTGGCGCTGCTGATCGCCTGGCACACGATACGCAAGATCAGATTGAAGTCTGAACAGCTGCGCGACCAAATGACGGAACTGGAGCTGTCGCGCGCCGCGCTGCGCGAAGAGGCCACCCATGACCCGCTGACCGGGCTGGCCAATCGGCGGCTGTTCTATGACCGGCTCCAGCAGGCGATCCGCCACGCCCACCGTTACGGCGGCAAGATGTGCATCCTGTACGTGGACCTGGATCGCTTCAAGGACATCAATGATCGCCACGGCCACCATGTGGGCGACGTCGTGCTGACCGAGGTGGCGAAACGCCTCACGTCCAGCATTCGCGACTCCGATACGGTGGCGCGCATGGGGGGTGACGAGTTCGCGGTGTTGCTCGAAGCGGTGCAAGGGCGTGAGGACTGTCTCACTGCGGCCCACAATATCGAGCAGGCGCTGAATGCGGACATGGGACTCTTCGGACTCGATGTGGTCATCGCTGCCAGCGTCGGCCTGGCGATTTACCCCGACGATGGCGCCGACGAAGACGCGCTGCTTCGCGCCGCCGATGCCGCGATGTACCGGGTCAAGTCAGGCTGGGAATCGGGGCGCCAGCGCCACCTGCCCTTTCAGTGACGCAGGTCAGTGTGACTTGAGAGCCGCGCGCTCCCGGCGCGCCTTGGCACTCCAGATCCACACATACTGCACGCCCGATGTCACGGCGATCACGAACACGGCGACGAACACGGGCAGCCGCCAGTCGTCCAGCGGCAGCAGGCCGGCCAGCCCGCCCAGCACCAGCGCAAGCAGCGTGAATTCCGCGAACATGTGGGTCTTGCCGAGCCAGGTCGGGTGGATCTCCAGATGCCCGGCCAGCCCGCGGTAGCTCAGCGCACCCAGCACGATGATGCTGTCGCGCAGCAGGATCGCCAGCGTCACCCACAGCGGGATCGCCTCCGCCTGCGTCAGCATCACCAGTGTCACCACCCCCAGCGCCTTGTCGGCGACGGTATCCAGCGCCGCCCCGATCTGGGTCATCTGCCTGAGCCAGCGCGCCAGCAGGCCATCGATACCGTCCGATACGGCCGCGGCCAGGAACAGCCAGCAGGCCGCCTCCCAACGCTGCTGCAGGATCAGCCACGCGACGACCGGCACGGCCGCAATGCGCAGCAGGGTGATGCTATTCGGCAGATTGAAGACGCGTTCGCTCACACCTGAACCCTACTCAATCCAGGGGCTGCCTGGCAAGCTCGTCCCACAGCTTGTCGAGCCGTTTCACCGACACTGGATACGGCGTTTTCAGTTCCTGCGCGAACAGGGAGATGCGCAACTCCTCCAGCTGCCAGCGAAAATCGTCCAGCGCCGCCGGCGCCTCGCCCTTCACCTGGCCGCGCCGCGCAAGATACTTGTTCTGCAGCGTCAGCACGCCGGCCATGCCGCGCGAGTCGCGCTGTTCCGACGCGGGCAGCTTCTCCAGCCGCTTGAGGATACCCCTCAGATAGCGCGGCAGATCCTTCAGGTGCGCCCATCGCGTGGCGGTGATGAAGTCCGCTGGCACCAGCGCGGCCAGGTGCGTGGTCTCGTCGCGCATTGCAGCGGGGAACTGCGGCTTGGCGGCGAGGCGCGCCGCCACCTGCGCGTGCAGATCGAGAATCTCGGCGACGTCGCGCAGGAGCGCCTGCTTGACCACGGCAATCCTGGGCTTGGCGCGCTCCTTCTGCTTGGCGAAGGTTTTCGCGTCGCGTGGCGTGTCGTCGTCGCCCAGCAGCGCGCGGGTGGCGATGGCATCGTTGAGCGCTGCGCGCAGTTGCTCGGGGCTGCCGAAGCTGCGGAACTTCAGCGCCAGCGCGGTCTCGCGTGACAAATCCTTGTCGAGCTGCTTGAACTGCGCGGCGAGCGCGATCCGCAGCAGGCGCACCACGCCGCGGCGGGTCTCGGCCTCCGCCACGTCGGCGGCATCGAGCAGGCGCAGGTCGACGGTTTCGCCGTTGTCGACCAGCGCCGGATAGCCGATCAGCTCGCGTCCGCCGCGCTTGAATTTCACCCGCTCCGGCAGATCGCCGAAATTCCATTCGGTCAGACCCGTGCGCTCGAACTCGGTGTCCTCGGCGCCCCCGCCGTAGGTGATGCGCGCAGCCCCACCGAGCTGCTGGCGCAGGATGGCGAGGTCGCGGCCACTGGCAAGCTCCTGGCCGCTGTCGTCAACCACGCTGAGATTCATCAGCAGATGGGCCGGCAGCTCGCCCTTCCACTCGTCGGGGTGGATGTCGGTGCCGGTCTTCTTCCGGATGTAGGCGGCCAGTGCCTCGGTCAGCACCTGCCCACCGGGCGTGGGCACAGAGAGAAGCGCCGTCACCGTATCGGGCAACGGGATCAGCGGACGGCGCTTGTCCTTCGGCAGGGACTTCAGCAGCAGGGTGAGCTTTTCGCGGATGAGGCCAGGCACCAGCCAGTCGATCTGCGCGGCTTCGATGCGGTTGAGCAGATAGAGCGGCAGCGTGAGCGTCACGCCGTCGAGTGGGTGGCCGGGCTCGAAGCGGTATTTCAGCTTGCACGCCACGTCGTCGACCGTCATCGTCTCGGGGAACAGCATGTGGTCGGCGCCGAGACTCTCGCCGAGGATGTCCTCGCGCTGCAGGAACAGCGCCTTCGGATTGGCGGCCTCGGCTTCCTGGCGCCAGGTCTCGAAGGCGGCACCGTTGTGGATATCGGCCGGAACGCGCGCATCGAACACGCGGAAGATGCGTTCCTCGTCCAGCCAGACGCCGGATTTCCTCGCCTTGTGTTCGAGGGCCTCGATTTCCTTGATCAGTGCACGGTTGTGCGCGAACCACGGCGCCTGGGTGTCGTATTCGCCCGCCACCAGCGCGCCGCGGATGAAGAGCTCGCGCGACAGCACGGGGTCGATGGGGCCGTAGTGGATCTTGCGCCGCGGCACCAGGGTGATGCCGTACAGACTCACGCGCTCGAACGCCACCGCGCGGGCGCCGTCCTTCTCCCAGTGCGGCTCGATGTACATGCGCGTCAATAAATGACGACCCGCCGCCTCGATCCATTCCGGCCTCACCTCGGCGACGGTGCGCGCGAGCAGGCGACCGGTGTCGGTCAGCTCGGCGGCCATGATCCATTTCGGACCCTTCTTCGCCAGCGCCGAGCCGGGGTGGATCGACAGCTTGATTCCGCGCGCGCCCTGGTAGTTGCCTTCGCCCGGCTTGGGCCGCCCCTTGGCGTCGTCCGACTTGAAGCCGATGTTGCCGAGCAGGCCCGTCAGCAGCGCCTGATGAATCGTGTCGTAGCCCGCGTCCTTCTCATTTTCACGCAAGCCGAGTTCGCTCACCTGCGCATGCAGCTGGCCGTGGATGTCGCGCCATTCGCGCATTCGCCGCGGCGACAGGAAGTGATCCTGCAGCAACGTCTGCAGCTGGCGGTTGGTTTTCTTGTGCTGCACCTGCTCCTCGTACCAGCGCCACAGCTTGAGCCAACCCATGAAGTCGGAACGCTCGTCGGCGAACTGCTTGTGCTTTTCGTCGGCCGCCTGCGCACGTTCCATCGGGCGGTCGCGCGGGTCCTGCACCGAGAGCGCACTGGCGATGATCAGCACCTCGCGCACGCAGCGCTGCTGCTCGGCCGCCAGCAGCATCCGCGCGATGCGCGGGTCGAGCGGCAGCCTGGCGAGCTGGGTGCCAACTTTGGTCAGCTGCCCTTGCTCGTCGAGCGCATGCAGTTCAGCCAGCAACTGGTAGCCGTCGGTGACGAGCCGGGAACTCGGTGGGTCGATGAAAGGGAAGCCGACCACGTCGCCGAGGCCCAGCGACTTCATGCGCAGGATGACGCCGGCGAGCGACGAGCGCAGCAACTCGGGATCGGTGAAGCGCGGGCGATTGCCGAAATCGGCCTCGTCGTAGAGGCGGATGCAGACGCCGTCGGCGACGCGTCCGCAGCGGCCGGCGCGCTGGTTGGCAGACGCCTGCGAGACCTTCTCGATCAGCAGCTGCTCGACCTTGTTGCGCGCCGAATAGCGCTTCACCCGCGCGGTGCCGGGGTCGATCACGTAGCGGATGCCGGGCACGGTCAGCGAGGTTTCGGCCACGTTGGTGGCGAGCACGATGCGCCTGAGCGCCGAAGTCGGCTTGAAGATCGCGTCCTGCTCGGCCACCGACAGGCGCGAGAACAGCGGCAGGATCTCGGTGCCGGGCGGATGGTGCTTCCTCAGCGCCTCCGCCGTATCGCGGATCTCGCGCTCGCCGGGCAGGAACACCAGGATGTCGCCGGAGCCCACGCGCGCCAGTTCGTCGGTAGCGTCGAGGATGGCTGCAGTTAAATCGGTTTGGGCATCACGTTTGCCCCTTCTCCCGCTTGCGGGGGAGGGTTGGGGCGGGGGAGATTCCTCGTCGCGCTCGATCGGTCGCCAGCGGATCTCCACCGGATAGGTGCGTCCCGACACCTCGATCACCGGCGCATCGTTGAAGTGCTTGGAAAAACGCTCGGCGTCGATGGTGGCCGAGGTGATGACGATCCTGAGATCGGCGCGCTTTTCCACCAGCGTCTTCAGATAGCCGAGCAGGAAGTCGATGTTGAGGCTGCGCTCGTGCGCCTCGTCGATGATGACCGTGTCGTAGCGCGAGAGCAGCGGGTCGCCCTGGCTTTCGGCCAGCAGGATGCCGTCGGTCATCACCTTGATCGCGGTGTCGTGGCGCACGGTATCGGTGAAGCGCACCTTGTAGCCGACCCGGCCGCCGAGGTCGGAACCGAGTTCCTGCGCGATGCGCGCCGCCACCGAGCGCGCGGCGATGCGGCGCGGCTGTGTGCAGCCGATCAGCTTGCCCGGTCTCAGCCCTGCTTCCAGGCACATCTTGGGAATCTGCGTGGTCTTGCCCGAGCCGGTCTCGCCGCACAGGATCAGCACGCGGTTGGCCCGCAGCGCGGCGAGGATGTCGGCGCGGCGCGCGGAAACCGGCAGGTCGGGGTAGTGGATGGAAACGTTGGTGTTCAAGTTTGAAAACGATCCGCGAAGGACACGAAGAAACGCGAAGGAAGATCGGCACGGACTTCGTCGCGCCCTTTCGCGTACTTCGCGGACAAAAAAGGCTTACTTGTTCTGGATGTATTTAACGTCATCAAAAGTTTCCAGCCAGGCCGGCCGGTACACCGCCATCACCGTCACGGCCATGCCGGTCGAGAATGCCTCGGCCCAGCCGAGCAGCAGCGTGGCATACGGGGTGTATTGGGCCAGCAGGTAATCGAGCGGGTAGGCGCCGGCAACCGCCATCAGTGCGGTGGTCGCCAGACCGACCGCCCCCACCGAGAGCGCGGCGCCGAAAAAGCCGTTGCCCAGCACGTAGATGAAAAAATGGTTCGGCAGGCGCCGCTCGAGAAACCGGTAAATATTCCAGCTCATCGCGGCCGGCAGCGCCGCCACCAGCAGCGCGTCCACGCCCAGCGACGTCCAGCGGCCACGCCCGAACGCCGCGTTCGCCAGCAGGATCAGCACGCCGGAGAAGGTGGCGCGCCAGAAGCCGAACATCAGCGTGAGCGCCGCCACGCCGTACAGGTGGAACGCGAGCCCCGGCTTGATGCCGGTACGGATCTGCCACAGCGCCAGCACCGCCACCGTGGCGCCGAGAAACAGATTCAGCTTCGACGGTTCGGCAAGCCGGCGCCAGTCGCCCGACATCAGCCAGCGCCAGGCCAGAAAGGCCAGGCCCAGCCAGCCGACGAGATGAAATGATTCGGGCAACAGTGATGCGGACAGGCCCGCCGCGGTAAAATTCATAGGCGGATTTTACGCGATACGCGATCCGCCCCATTATCCTTAAAGACCGCAGTTGACCGCTTATTTCCCGCGAGATGCCGTATGGATACTGACTTTCCTGCCTTTGATATGCCCCACCATCCGGGTGGGAACGCTGCGCACCCGCTGATCCGCGAGGGAGGGCGTCTGCCTGTGTCGCCCGTCGTTGCAGGCCCCGGCCTGCTGCCTCCCCGCTTCGCCCTAAAAGACGCCGATCCACTATGGGCTAAAGCCCATGTGGAATCGCATGCGGCAGCCGCTCGCCCGGACGAACCATCGGACGCGCCCCACTCCGGTTTCTAGGATACTTCGAGCCAAGCCATGTCCGCACCCAAATCTCCCAATGCGCCGCTCGGCGATGCCGACATCGATGAACTGGCGGACCTGGTCGACCTCATCGACGAAGGCACCGATGTGCCGGTCTCGCTTGAAGGACTCGACGGCTTCGTTACCGCGCTGGTCTGCAGCCCGCGCGCCATCCCGTCCGAGGAATATTTCCCGGTGCTGCTCGATCGCGACGACGGCCTGGATGCGGTTTTCGAGGACGAAGCCGATGCGGCGCGCTTCAGGGCGCTGTTCGAGCGTCGTCGCAACGAAATCGCTCGCGCGCTGGCCGCCCCCATCGAAGATCTGGCCGACCCCAGGGCGCTGTCGCCGCTGGTCATGGACTGGGACGGCCTGCTGGCCGAGCTGCCCGCGGCCGACGCCCGGCAACTGAAGGAAGCTGGCATTCCGCCTTATGCCCAGCTGTGGGCCGCCGGCTTCCTGCTGGTGGTGGAACAGTGGGAAGACGACTGGCGCCTGCCCGCGGGCAGCAAGGACGAAGCCTTTGTCGACGAAGTGCTCGATCCCTTCTACGTGCTGGCTGCGCCGCTCGGGGAACTCTCCCCGGAGGAGCGCGCGATCCGCCGCGAAGACCATGTCGCCCTCGCCATCTGGGGTGCCTACGAACTGCGCGAGTTCTGGCTCGACCGCGGCCAGGCCCCGCGCGCCTGAATGCCTGTAACGTGACTCATCTTATGCATCTCGCGATATGAAGCTCGTCCTCTTCGACCTCGACAACACCCTGCTCGCCGGCGACTCCGACTACGAATGGGGGCAGTTCCTCATCGCCAAGGGCGCGGTTGACGGCGTGCACTACGAAGCCAAGAACAAGGCGTTCTACGAGGACTACAAGGCCGGCCGGCTCGACATCTATGCCTTCCTCGCCTTCGCGCTGCGCCCGCTCGCCACCCACACGCGCGTACAGCTCGACGCCTGGCATGCCGAGTACATGGAGACGCGCATCCGGCCCATGATCACCCAGGCCGCGCGCGACCTGGTGAAGAAGCACCTCGACAACGCCGACCTAGTCGCCGTCATCACCGCCACCAACAGCTTCGTCACCGGCCCGATCGCAAAGGAATTCGGTATCCCGCATCTGATCGCCACCGACCCCGAGGAAATCGACGGCCGCTTCACCGGCGAGGTCGCCGGCACCCCCTGCTTCCGCGAGGGCAAGGTCGTCCGCATCGAGCACTTCCTCGAAGCCCACGGCACCAGCCTGGCGCGCCTCGACAACAGCTGGTTCTACAGCGATTCGCACAACGACCTGCCGCTGCTGGAGAAAGTCCGGCACCCGGTGGCCGTCGATCCCGACCCGACGCTGCACGCCCACGCACTGGGAAAGGGCTGGCCGGTGATTTCGCTGCGGAGCGCCTGACGCATAGCCGGGGGAAGAGGTCAGCCGCCCCTGTCGTTTCCACCCCCTGTTTCTGAATAGTAAATTCCTACCAATTTGGGAACCAAACGGAATAAACGAAATTTATCGCCCGTCTCCTTTATTACGAACCCCGCTTGGGTGTTCGTCAACCCCAAGGAGGAGAGATAAATGAAGAAACGTATCGCAAGGGAGGGGCTGATCGTCCAATCCAGTGCCCACAAGACGCGTATCAAGGCGCGATGCGCGGTGATGGGGCTTGCCTCGGCAAGCCTGATTTCTGCGGCAGCACTCGCCGGTGGCACGACGACGACTACAACGGGCGGGTCCGGCGATGTAACCCTGATCCAGACCGGCGACATCCATGGCCACCTGTTGCCCCGGCCTAATTTGCGCAGTGACGCGCTGGGCTACAGAGGCGTCAGCATCGAAGGCGGTGTGGCGCGCATGTACACCGTCATCAGGGCTCTCCGCGCCTTGGCAACAACGAAAGATGGGGTGGACCGTTCGCTCCTGCTTAATACTGGCGATACCGTGCAGGGTTCCGGCGAGGCGCTGTTCAGCCGCGGCCAGGCGATGATCGATGTGTTGAATTCCTTTGGTTTTGTGGCGCATGCCCCCGGCAACTGGGATTTCCTGTATGGGCCGGCCCGCTTCGAGGAAACCTTCAAGGGTTCCGCGACCGCCAAGCCGCTGGCGAACTGGAATGCTCTGGCATCCAACCTCTATTACACCAACCAGTTTGACGACACTGCCGTCTGCGGCATCACGGCAACGGATCCCGCCACCGGCGCGGTGCGTCCGCTCAAGCGCGTTCTGCCGACCTACATGATCAAAAAGGTCGGCAACGTGAAGGTGGGCATCGTCGGCTTCACCACGGCCCGTGCCATTGCCGCGGTCGGCACCAGCGTCACCCAGAACTACAAGTTCACCGACGGCAAGACCGAAGTGCCCTGCTACGTCGACAGGCTGCGTAACGTCGAGAAGGTCGACGTGGTCGTGATGATGTCGGAGATGGAAATGTCCCGCGACGTGCAGATTGCCGAGACGCTCTCCCCCGCTCCGGACGTGATCCTGAACTCGGACATGCACGAGCGCACCACCTCCCCGATCGACGTTGCACACGCCGATGGCAGCCACACCCTGATCGTCGAGGAAGGCCAGGACGGCACCGTGGTTGGAAACCTCAAGCTGTCGGTCAAGAACGGCAAGATCGCTGACTGGAGCTTCAAGCAGATTGTTGTGGCCGAAGGGATTCCGGAGGACAGGACGATTGCCGCCAAGGTGGCCAAGGCCCGCGCACCTTTTGTTAAGGGAACCTTCGTGCCTGGCCAGAAAGTGACGGTCGGTGGCAACACCACCGAACTGCTGCGCCCGGTGGATGAGACCATCGCCTTCACAGAGGTGGACCTGCACCGCTCCAACTTCGTGGATGAGGACATGCCCGGGGTGGTCGAGGGGACTTCGCACGACCTGATCGCCGACGCCATGGCTGCCATTGGCCAGGCCCAGTCGGCGTCCATCCGCGGGTTCCGCTATGGTACCCACGTCCCGGCAGGCTGGCCCATCACCATGGAGGACATCTATCACTACATCCCCATCGGAGCCAAGCTGGGTCGCACCAACAAGGCCTGCGGCGCCGACCTGAAGTTCGCGATCGAGCAATCGATCGGTGGCACCTTCCATCCCGATCCCGCCCAGTGGACCGGTGGCTGGATGTTCGGCTACAGCGGCCTGAACTACGACGTCGACGGTTGCAACGGCTTCACGGGCGCCACCCCGGTGAATCCGACGCCACTGACCTTTGCCGATCGCTACCGGCCCTGGAGCACCGCCCGCGGCACCAACATCAAGGTCAAAGGCGTTCCCATCGACGACCTCGACATTTATGACAACCGCGCCACCATCAACGGCGTAGCCAACCCGACCTTCCAGAGCTGCCTGTCTGGTGATGGCACCAACACGCCCCACGGCGGGTATACGGTCACCGGCTACTGGTATGCGGATGATCCGACCACCATCAACAACTGCAACCCGTGCCGGGGTCGCACGATCCAGGTCGTGAAGACGGATGGCAGCATCGTCCAGGTCGCCGGCCCTGGCGCACCCGCCACGCTGCCCCCAAGCGAAGAGTTGATGGATATCAGCGAGGCAGTGGTCCAGTACCTGCGTGTAAACCTGGGTGGAACGGTGACCGCAGCCAACCTGCCGATCCACCGCCTCACGGTGAAGCGGCTGCCGACCATCAACCCCCCCGGCTATAACTTCAAGATGATTCAGCCGGTCAAGGGTGCCTCATCGGCCACCTGCCCCGCGCTGTAGACAAATGACCCTGTAACCCATTCAGCCCGGCGCGAGCCGGGCTTTTTTATTCTGCTGCCCCCGGGAGATGGCGCCCGGGTACGCCTTCATCACGCTGTCACGCCGGTATGTCGCCCTGGCTTGCCGTTGCCGATAAAGCCGGCTACCGTTAGCGCTCGGCAGGCACTCATCGTTTTCATCCCTCGACCCCATGCACCTTTCCCTCACACCCAAGCCCCCCGCGCTCACCACACTCCAGGAAAGCGTCGCCCATCAGCGGGATGCACTGGCCAACTTGCTGCGCGAACCGTTGGCGCTGGCGGCGCAGGCATGCAGCCGCGTCTGGCCCAGCCGCGCCGGCCTCAATGCGGCGCTGACGCACGCGCTGGCGGGCCTGCCCGCCTGCAAATACATGTATGCGCTGGACACCGGGGCGCTTCAGCTCAGCGACAACATCAGCCACGCCGGGCTGGTCGAGACCGACTACGAACGCGACCGCTCCGACCGCCCCTACATGAACGAGGCGGTTCCGAACCAGGGCTTCCTGCTGTCGCAGGCCTACATCAGCCTGCGCGCCAAGCGGCCGTCGCTCACCGCCATCCAGATCGTGCGCGACGACGACGGCCGCGTACTCGGCTTCGTCGGTGCTGATTTCGACCTGCGCGACCTGCCGATCACCGCCAGGCTGTACGACGAACCCACCTACTGGCGGCAGATCAAGGGCGATCCGGCGATCCGCGGCGCGGTGTTTCACCAGACCCGCAGCGACAGCCAGATGGACCTGAACCTCGACACCGTGCTGGGGGTGATCGAAGAACTGATGACCGATCGCGGCATCTTCCACGGCAAGCTGCATTTTTCCAGCAGCCGCGCCACGGTCTGGCTGGTCGACGATCCCTATCGCTACCGGCTGCTGGATATCGACGCGCTGACCGATCCCGACACCTGCCTGAGCTATCCGCGCCGTCCTTATCCGGGCGACGCCGTGGTGCCGAAGGACAAGATCCGGCCGGTTCTGGACAACCTGCGCGCGCTGCGCTTCATGGACGAGACGTTTTACCTGCGTGCCGGTTCGATCAACATCTTCAACGGCATGGTCGGCCTCACTTTCTCGTGCGACGGATCGCACTATCTGCCGTGGGACGAGTTTCTGAGCAAGGGCTATGACTTCTGGGCGGCGAGCAATCCGGCAGGACCGATCTGCCCGGTCTGAGGAAACGATCCAAGGTGCAAGCGGTGCGCTTCGGGCTCAACTGTCTGGCGGCAGACCTCTCCCGTGCCAGTACGCGTAGGCTACCGGAATCAGGATCAGCGACAGAAGGGCGGCCGAGACCATGCCGCCGACCAGCGGCGCAGCGATGCGCTTCATCACGTCCGCCCCGGCCCCTTGGCTGAACAGGACCGGCAGCAGGCCGCCGATGATGACGGAGACGGTCATGATCTTGGGGCGGATGCGCAGCAAGGCCCCTTCCACGATGGCCTGATGCAAGGATGCGCGGTCTTTCAAGGTTCCAGTGCGGCGAAAGCGGTCGATCGCGTTGTCCAGATACAGCAGCATGACCACGCCGAACTCGGCCGCCACGCCAGCGAGCGCGATGAAACCGACGGCCACGGCCACCGAAAACGGGTAACCCAGGGCATAGACGAGCCAGAAGCCTCCCACGAGCGCCAGCGGCAGGCAGGCCATCACCAGCATGACCTTGCCGACGTGACGGAAGTGCAGATACAGCAGCAGGAGCACCATCACGAGGGTGAGCGGCACTGCCCAGCGCAGCCTTTCCTTCGCGTGCTGCAGGTGCACGTATTGGCCGGTCCATTCGATGGCGTAGCCCGGCGGAAACTTGACGGATCGTTCCACCGCCGCCCGGGCCGTGGCAACGTAGCCGCCGAGGTCGCCGCTTGAAATGTCGACATAGACATAGCCGACGAGCCGCCCATTCTCGCTTTTGATCTCGGCGGGCCCGTCGGCGATGCTCAGTTTGGCGATTTCGCCCAGCGGCACCTGCATGCCGGCCGGCGTGGTGACCCGGCTCGCGGCCAAGGTGTCAAGCGAGTCGCGGTAGCCGCGCGGATAGCGCAGATTGATGGGATAACGCTCGCGCCCGTCGATGATTATGCCGACATTCTCGCCGCCGATCGCGGTACGCACCAGGTTCTGCACATCCGCGATGCTCACTCCGTAGCGCGCGGCCTGGGCGCGATCCACGTCGATGTCGATGTAGCGCCCACTGGTCACGCGCTCGGCGAATACCGTCCGCGTGCCCGGCACTTCCTTGACCGCCGCTTCGATCCTTTGCGCAAGGTCGACGATCCCGGAAAGCTCAGGACCGGTGACCTTGACGCCGACCGCGGTTCGCACGCCAGTGGACAGCATGTCGATCCGGGTGCGGACGGGATAGCCCCACGAGTTGGTCAGGCCCGGCAGGCTGACGTTCTGGTCCAGTTTGTGGATGAAGTCCTCAATGGTTTCGCCGTCCGGCCACTGGTCGCGCGGCTTCAGCCGGATGATGGTCTCCAGCATGGAAAGCGGTGCCGAGTCGGTAGCGGTGTCGGCGCGCCCGGCCTTGCCGAACACGCGGTCGACTTCCGGCATGGTCCGGATCAGCCGGTCGGCAATCTGCAGCACGTTGGCCGCCTCGTCGATGGACAAGCCAGGCAGCGTGGTGGGCATATACAGGAGGTCGCCTTCATAGAGCGGCGGCATGAATTCGCTGCCGGTTCTGTCCACCGGCCATGCGATGCTGGCGAACGCAAGCACGGAGATCAGCAGCGTAGTCCTGGGCCGCCGCAGTGCCAGCAGCAACAGCGGCCGGTACAGCCGGTGCAGAATGCGGTTAACCGGATTGCTGATTTCCGGGGCGATGCGCCCGCGTGTCAGGTAGCCCATCAATACCGGTGTAAGCGTCACCGACAGCGCAGCGCTTGCGGCCATGGCATAGGTCTTGGTGTAGGCAAGTGGCGCGAACAGTTTCCCTTCCTGGCCGGTAAGGGTAAGCACGGGCAGAAAGGAAACGGTGATGACCAGCAGCGAGAAGAACAGTGCGGGGCCAACTTCCACCGCGCTCCTGCGCGCCACTTCCCAATAGTCGATGTTTTCGTCTGCGTGCTCCAGTTGCTTGTGCATGTTCTCGACCATGACGATAGCGGCGTCGACCATGGCGCCGATGGCGATGGCGATGCCGCCCAGCGACATGATGTTGGCAGTGACGCCCTGGGCCTTCATCGTGATGAAGGCAGCGAGGATGCCAAGCGGCAGGGTTACCACGGCCACTAAAGAAGACCGCAGATGCAGCAGGAAGATCAGGCAGACGAGGGCGACGACAAGCGACTCTTCCACCAGCTTGGTTTCCAGGGTCCGGATGGCGCGCCCGATCAGGCCGGAGCGGTCGTAGGTGGTGATCAGTTCGACACCCGGCGGCAGTCCTTTCTTGAGTTCCTGCAAACGCTGCTTGACCCGTTGCACGGTTTCCAGCGCGTTCTCGCCGTAGCGCATGACCACGATGCCGCCGGTCACCTCGCCTTCGCCATCAAGGTCTGTCACGCCACGACGCGCTTCCGGGCCGGTCTGGATATGCGCCACGTCGCCCAGCCGGACCGGCACGCCCCGGGCGTCGCGGGCAAGCGGAATGGTGGCGAAATCCTGCACGGATTCGAGATGGGCGCGCATGCGCACCATGTACTCGGCGTGACCCATTTCCATCACCGCCCCGCCGGTCTCGGCATTGTTGGCGCGCACCGCGTCCTCGACCTTCTGCAGGCTCAATCCGTAGCGCGCCAGGCGGTTGGGGTCCACCTCAACCTGGAACTGCCGCACCATGCCGCCGACGCTGGCCACCTCGGCCACGCCCGGCACGCCTTGCAGTTCGTATTTCAGGAAAAAATCCTGTACCGCACGCAACTGATCGGGATTGTATCGGTGCCCGCGATCGACCAGCGCGTATTCGAACACCCAGCCCACGCCGGAAGCATCGGGGCCCAGCGTCGGCCTCACCCCTGCGGGCAGTTGCGGCTGCGCCTGGGCGAGAGCCTCCAGCACCCGGCTGCGCGCCCAGTAGGGGTCGGTACCGTCCTCGAAGACGACATAGATGAAGGACTCGCCGAACATGGAGAAACCACGCACCGCAGTGGATTTCGGCACCGAAAGCAAGGCGCTGGCGAGCGGGTAGCCCACCTGGGCTTCCACCGTCTGCGGCGACTGCCCGGGGTAGGGGGTCTTGATGATGACCTGGACGTCGGACAGGTCGGGAATGGCATCGAGCGCCATGTGGCGCGCGCTGTAAGCGCCCCAGGCGGCGAGCAGACAGGCGGCCAGCAGCACCAGCACGCGGTTGCGCAGCGACCACTCAATCAGGCGGGCAATCATCCGCGGTCCGGCCCTCAGGGAGGCGGCGCTTCGGCGGCATGCATGCGCTGCGCGGCATCGTTGATCGACGCCGCGGCGTCCAGCAGGAACTGGCCATTGACCGCCACCTGGGCACCCGCCGCAAGCCCGTCGCGGATGGCGATGCGCTCCCCGTCCTCGATGCCGGCAACCACCCTGACCGGCATGAAATGCCCCGCGCCCATCGCGCGCATCACGAAATCGCCGCGCCCGGTCCGCATCACCGCAGTGTTTGGCACCGCCAATACCCGATGCGGCGTGGCATGGATGACCACTTTGGCATATTCGCCCAGATTGGGCGCGCGTTTCAGGGCCACCGGCATGCGCACCCGCAGCGTATTTGTGGCGTCATCCAGCAGGGGATTGAGCCCGGAGAGGTGCGCGGCAACCGTCTCGCCGTCATCGAACGCCATCGTGACGGCATCGCCCTCCGCCACCCAGGAAAGCTGATCCGGATACAGCACGATTTCGATCTGGGCGTGCGAAGCATCGACGCAATGCAGGATCTCGGTCATATTCCCCACGGTCATGCCCGGCCGCGCCATCACCTGCTGCACCACGCAGGCCCGCTGCGCGCGCACCGGCACCGTGACGACGGCCTTTTCGGTGCGTTCGATCTGCGCCAGCATGACGTCGGTAAACCCGATTTGCCGCAAACGCAGTTTCAGCCGCTCGCGATCGCGCTCCCATGGCTGCAACAGCGACAATAGTTGCTCTTCGCTCTGTCGGACCGCTCGTTCAAGCTGCGCGCGTGCGGCCGGCTCCAGGTCGCGCGCGTTTTCCAGCTTGACCCGATTCTGTTCGCGCCGCTCCTCAGCCATTTTCATGGTCGGCTTTCCACGGCGCATGATGTCGACGTATTCGTACTGCAGATTGAGGATGTCCGGAGAACTGATCTCGTAAATAACCTCGCCGCGGCTTACCCGCTGACCGATCCGGTTCACATTCAGTTTGGTCAGCAGCCCTTCCACATTGGGCGTGATGCGTAGTTCCGCGTCCTCGTCAGGCACCAGGGTGCCGTAGGTGACAATGTCACGGGCAAGCATGGCGGGCTTCGCGACGGCGAGTTGTACGCCGAGCCGGTACTGGGTCGCGGTGTCGACATGAATCTGGCTTGTTGCGGCGCCGGCAGCGTCCTTCATTTTCACCAGGTCCATGCCACAAATCGGGCAGGTGCCCGGGTTGTCCTGGACGATGTGCGGGTGCATGGGACAGACGTAGGTCGCATGCCCTGCCGTCTTGCCTGGCTGTACCGAAATCGCTTCGAGAACGGGCGGGGATGAAGCTTGCCCGCGCCCGAGGAAAAATGCGGCCGCCCCGACCACCAGCGCGACCAGCAAGGGAAAGACCGCTTTTTTCATGTCGGATCGGAACCGGGAAACCCGTGGGCACGTGCAGGCGCAGAAAAAGGAGGGCAGAGCCCTCCTGCTGTGCAACCGTCAGGTCACGTTGATGCGCGTCTTCGCCGTCCCCAACACCGCCCCCGTGCGCCAGTGCAGATACTGGATGCTCACCGTCCAGATGCCGGTGCTGGTCGGCTTGATGATGCAGTCATAGCGCTCGGCCGAATGCGCCTCGATGGCGCCGGTGTTCCAGGCCGCAGGCAAGGGCCGGCCGTCGGAGGCCACCACGCTGGCGATCAACCCGCCAAAGCTGATTTTCTGCGGATAGAAACCGGCACAGATGTAGCGCACCAGCAAGGTCTGTCCCAGCTTCATGTTCACTGCCACGGCCGGGTTGGTCAGCGCCGAACTCGCGCCATCCACACCGGTGATGATGAAATACCTCGGATTGAGGTTGTTCAATCCGACATCGCCGCCGCAGGTACCGGCATACCACGGCAGGGTATGCCAGGCTGGATCGATCTCGTCGCAGGCCCAGATGGCTTCGACATCATATGTGGGGCCGTTGTAGAAAGCACGCTTGGTACCCGCGGGATCGCCAGGCGTTGGTTTGGGGTCGACGATCAACGCCCCATACATGCCCATTTCCGCATGCAGCGGCGTATTCACATGGCAATGATAGAAGTAGGTGCCTGCATGCTGGGGACGCCACTGATAGGTATACGTGCCGTTGTACACATCCCAGGACAGATGGCCCACGCCGTCGTTCTCGGTGCTGGGTTCGATGCCGTGATGGTGGATGGTGTGCATCCACATCATGTTCACAGACAGCGAGGTATGCACGATCTGCCCTTCGGTGACGCGTATCGCCGGCGAAGGAAAGGAACCGCCACCCATCTGATCGCCGCCGCCACCACCACCACCACCGGCGGCCAGATCGGTAAAGCCCCAGATCGTCACCGACTTGCCGTCATCAAAGGTCATCGAGCCATTCATGTAGATGCCGCGCTGGAACAGCACATCGGGCGTCACAAACCCGGGCGTCGCCGGCGCCCCCGGATACACATAACACGCGTTGCCGTTACCATTCGTGCTCATGTCGATCTCCTCGATTGCTTATTTGAATACGATGTCGGTCATTGCTCCGAACAGGTACAAGCCGCCCCCCGCCGTCTGCGACATCTCGTCGTGCAGATGCATCGGGAAGTGGCCGGTTGTCACGGGGGGATAGGCATCAGGCGGCGCCTCGAACGGATAGATGGCGTCGATCTTGCCGAGCTGGTTGCGGAGATACAGAACATCCTTTTTCCAGACAGAGGGGCGCACCGTGCCGCGGTCGGTCAGCCATTCCATATGGTTGGCATGGGTATGGACGGCATGGGAGCACATGCCGGCGTTCAGCATGCGGACCAGGGTGCGGTCGCCCACACTGCCCGCGAGTTGGGTCTCGGGATTGGCCATCGCATCCTTGGTCGGATCGTCAAACCCTACCGCCCCTGGAGGCAGGGAAGTCTGGCCATTGATGGTGAAATAGCGCGGAGTGAGACTGGTGGGCACCGCGGTGCCGTTCTGTACCGCGTTGTTCAACGCCGGATCGATGTCGTTGAACACCCAGAACAGCTGTTTCACGAACGTCGGACTGCCGGAATAAAGCTGATTGCTGCTCCCGGCCGGCATGATCGCCAGCCCGCCATGCAGGCCGAGGAACACGTTGTAGCTGGTCTTGTTGTCGTAGAACAGGTAGGAACCCGCCTTGCCGGTCGGAATGGTGTAGGTGATGGTCTTGCTGCCGCCGCCGGCGATGTCGCCACTGCTGACCAGCGGCGGGTCGCCCGCCTTGAGGCCGCCGATCACGAAGTTGTGGGTCACTGCGAGCCGGTTGATGATGGTGATCTGCAGGGTGTCGCCTTCCTGGCAGATGATCGGCGTAGCCGGCACGTTGAGGTCGGCTGACGAATCGCTGAATCCCTTGACGTAGATCGACACGCCGTCCGGCATGGTTTGCGTGCCGGCGGTGATATACAAGGTCTTGTTGATGGTCGCCGCCTCCGCACGCGGCGCCCATGACAGCAGGCCGGTCCCCGTCATCAGGCTGGCAAACCCGGCCGTTCCGGCCTTCAAGAATCCTCTTCGCTCCATACGCCTTCTCCTATTTCTCCTGGCATGACACCGACTCGGAATTGCAGGGGCAAATGCCCCGCGGCGATTGCCGATCAGCCGTGCTGAATGCAATCGCTAGAGGGGGTCCCGGAAGGGACAGATCAAGAGGGAAGACGCGCTGGGATGCTCTGGGAAAGCTGCCGCATTGGCGGCATTGCGCAAATAGGGCCGTCTTCACTCGGCAAAATTCTTGTTGTTTGCTGTTGTTATGATTAAGCCGGTTTATCAGCGGATAAATTGTTTCCCTCGGAGACTTGGCTGACCATGGTTAATTCAGACCACCATGATGAACCACTTTACAAATCCGCCCAGCAGGGTCGTGCCCGAGAAGCCCAAAGCCCTCATGCCAATCTGCCGCTGATCAGCAACAAAGGGCACCCTCATCGCGATGATCACGGTGGCGCTGATGTCGCCCGTCTTCAGAGGCGTCGGGCCGGTCAAATAATGCTGGCCAGATGGCCATCCTGATCGTGGCGATCGCCGAGGGCGACGCGGACATCGACCGGTGTCCGTAGTGCGCCGAACATCTTCAACGGCATGGTCGGCCTCACTTTCTCGTGCGACGGATCGCACTATCTGCCGTGGGACGAGTTTCTGAGCAAGGGCTATGACTTCTGGGCGGCGAGCAATCCGGCAGGACCGAGCTGCCCGGTCTGAGGAAACGATCCAAGGTGCAAGCGGTGCGCTTCGGGCTCAACTGTCTGGCGGCAGACCTCTCCCATGCCAGTACGCGTAGGCTACCGGAATCAGGATCAGCGACAGAAGGGCGGCCGAGACCATGCCGCCGACCAGCGGCGCAGCGATGCGCTTCATCACGTCCGCCCCGGCCCCTTGGCTGAACAGGACCG
>JAJXTE010000064.1 GCA_021784115.1 Pseudomonadota bacterium
CTGGATCGCGGGCTGTACCGGTTCAAGGCATGGAATCCGCGCGATTTCACCGATGATCCGCACCGCACGGTGGACGACCGGCCCTACGGCGGCGGCCCCGGCATGCTGATGCTGGCGGAACCGCTGGACCGCACGTTGAATGCGGTGCAGCAGGACTTGGCCAGCGAAAACTTGACGCCGTGGGTGGTGCATTTTTCCCCCCGCGGCCACCCGCTGACGCAGCAGCGGGTGATGGAACTGAAGGAAGCCACGCTCAACCAAAATCGTGCACTGGTTTTGCTGTGCGGACGCTACGAAGGCATCGACGAGCGGCTGTTGCAGCGCCGCGTGGACGAGGAAATCTCGCTTGGCGACTTCGTGTTGTCGGGCGGCGAACTGCCGGCGCTGGCCCTGATGGATGCGATCATCCGCCAGTTGCCGGGGGCGCTGAACGACGCCGAATCGGCGGTACAGGATTCGTTCAGCCACGGGCTGCTCGACTGCCCGCACTACACCCGGCCTGAAGTGTGGCAGGGCATGGCGGTGCCGGAGGTACTGAAAAGCGGCAACCACGCGGCGATTGCCAAGTGGCGGCACGAGGAAAGCGTGCGGCTCACCGCCGCGCTGCGGCCCGATCTTCTGGAGAAGATGCAGAAGTAAACAGTTTTACCGGCTTGCCATTGAGCAGACCGGAAATGAGCGGCGCTGGGGTCAAGACAAACCCACGGGGCCAATGTAAAACGGCGTGACGTCCACCCATTTTGGGTATACCTCTCCCGCCAGATGCAAGGAAACATCATGAACATCATCGAGCAACTCGAACAGGAAGAAATCGCCCGCCTGGGCAAGACCCTCCCCGACTTCGCCCCCGGCGACACCGTCGTCGTCCAGGTGAAGGTGAAGGAAGGCAACCGCGAGCGTCTGCAGGCCTACGAAGGCGTCGTCATCGCCAAGCGCAATCGCGGCCTCAACTCCGCCTTCACCGTGCGCAAGATCTCCGCCGGCGAAGGCGTGGAACGCACCTTCCAGACCTACTCGCCGCTGGTCGCCAGCGTCGAAGTCAAGCGCCGTGGCGACGTGCGCCGCGCCAAGCTGTACTACCTGCGCGAGCGTTCCGGCAAGTCGGCCCGCATCAAGGAGAAGCTGCCCGCCCGCAAGGCCGCGGCAACGGCTGCCGAGTAAGCAGTCTTTCCGCAGCGCCCAAAACGCCCGCTTGATGCGGGCGTTTTCGTTTGTGCGTCATTCGCTTTGGGCTCGCGACCCCGGCTGGCGTTCGGGAAGCACGCTGCCCGCATCCCGCAGGACGGTTTATGGAAACAAGACGGCCGCAAGCCCATGTCACTCCGGATGGGCGTGTCGGAAAACTTTACAGGCCAATTCCAGACGCACCCTGAGGCATATGTAACACATTGATTAATATAACGTACATTTCGCTAGCGCGATTCGTGCTTTTTATCTTCCGTTCGCCTCGTACCATGGCCGGCTGGCATCCCGCGACCCCTCCAGACTGCGCCCAACGAATGACAGGAGACCTTTCATGAAGCGTTCATTATTTGGCCTTGCGATGGCAGCCTGGATGCTCGTCGCCACGCCGCTCGCCCACGCGACGATCATCCAATACACCGCCAGTCTGAGCGGGCCGAATGAGGCCCCGCCCAATGCGTCCCCCGGAACGGGCTTCGCCACGATCACGATCGATGACGTGCTCAACACCATGCGCGTAGAGGCCACGTTTTCGGACTTGCTCGGGACGGCGACCGCAGCACATATTCACTGCTGCACGGCAAGTCCCTTGACCGGGACGGCAGGCGTGGCGACGACTACGCCCACCTTTGCTGGCTTTCCGCTGGGGGTGACGTCAGGAAGCTACGACCATACATTGGATATGACACTGGCCTCGTCGTACAACCCGAGCTTCATTACGGCTCACGGCGGCACGGCGGCGGGAGCGGAGGCGTTTCTGTTCACCGGCATGTCCCTCAACCAGGCCTATTTCAATATCCATACGACTTTCGTACCGGGCGGCGAGATTCGCGGATTCCTGACACGGACCCTCGCGCCGGTTCCCGAACCCGCTACCCTCGCACTGGTATGCCTGGGCTTTGCAGGACTCGCCTGGAGCCGCCGCACGTACGCGTGAATATGCTCCCCCGTGCTTCAGGGGGTGAGTCGAAGACGCGCGGGCTGCCTCGCACGCGAGGAGGTACCGGTCCCGAAGCCCCCAGATACTCAAGGCTGACACAATTGGCTGGCCCGTTGCCCGAGGCTGGCACCCGCTAAGCGGCTCCGATCCCGCGGCCACGCGTTGCAGGCGTTTCACACCGTTGATGCCAAACGCCTCGGCTAGAATGCCGTCATGCCTCGTTACGATGCCATTCTCCCCGCCCCGATGTGCCGATTGGGTGCCTGCTTCACCGGCGACGCGCTGACGCGGCTGGATTTCCTGCCTGCGGACACCCATGCGTCCACACGACCGGACACGCGGGCGAACCAGCTGGCGGGCGAACTGGAAGCGTACTGGGACCATCCCGCGCACGAATTCGATCTGTTGTACGTGCCGACTGGCACACCGTTCCAGTTGCGGGTGTGGCACGCGCTGATGACCATTCCCGCCGGGCAGTCGACGACGTATGGCGCGCTGGCAAAACTGCTCGGCACGGCGGCCCGTGCGGTGGGCCAGGCTTGCGGCGCGAATCCCCTGCCGATTCTGATCCCCTGCCACCGCGTGGTGGCGGCGAACGGCCTGGGGGGCTTCATGCATTCATCGAGCGGCGCGCCGCTGGACGTGAAAACCTGGCTGCTGGCGCATGAACGACGCACTGATTGACCGGTTTTGCGATCACCTGTGGCTGGAAGACGGCCTGGCGGATCTGACGCTGGCGGCGTATCGGCGAGATCTGAAAATCTTTGCCGTTTGGCTGGAGAAGGAATGCTCGCATGGGCTGGCTGCCGTCGCGCCGGGCGATATCGAGGCCTATCTGGCGTGGCGTTTTGCCCATCGCGCGCAGCCGCGCAGCGCGGCGCGCTACACCTCAGCATTGAAACGCTTCTATCGCTATCTGCTGCGCGAAAACCTGATCACCGCCGACCCCACGCTCAACCTCGACCGTCCCAAGCTGCCGCGCGCGCTGCCCAAGACGCTGACCGAAGCGGATGTCGAGCGCCTGCTCGACAGCGCCGACAGCGACACGCCGCTGGGCCTGCGCGACCGCGCGATGCTGGAAACCCTGTACGCCACAGGCTTGCGGGTGTCGGAACTGGTGAACCTGAAACTGACTGCACTCAATGTCAATGACGGCGTGCTGCGCGTCACCGGCAAGGGCAACAAGGACCGGCTGGTGCCACTGGGCGAGGAAGCGGTACAGTGGCTCAGACGCTATCTGGCGGAGGCCCGCCCGGCGCTGCTTGAAAAACAGCTCTCCGATGCGGTGTTCGTGACCGCGCGCGGCGACGGCATGACGCGGCAGGCATTCTGGTATCTCATCAAGCGGCGCGCCCTGGCCGCCGGCATCACCCGCCCGCTGTCGCCGCACACGCTGCGCCATGCCTTTGCCACTCACCTGCTGAACCACGGGGCCGACCTGCGCGTGGTGCAGATGCTTCTTGGGCACAGCGACATTTCCACCACGCAGATCTATACCCACGTGGCGCGCGAACGGATGAAGCAGCTTCACGCGCAGCATCACCCACGCGGCTGATTGTCTACACTCGCGCGCTCTGCTTCGCCAGATAAAACCACTCCTGCCCAGGGAGCGCGTTGGGGTTGGGGAACACGATATAGCCGTCACGGTCAGCATCGACCGGCGTGCCATCGTGGCGCATGCCGATGCGTTCACCCGCGCGCACGCGATCGAAGCTGGCCCAGTCGCGATCAAACCGATCGTCAGCGTGGGTGCGGTCAACGACCTGATACAGGCGCAGCGCCTCGGTTGCGGTCACGGGCGCCGGCACAGGCTCGGCGGTCAGGCGCAGATGCGCCAGCGCATTGTGAATGGCGCGCCAGGCCACCTGCGGGGCGGCGGGATCGTCGTGCTGTCCGCATTCCAGCGTGAGCGCGATGCCGCCGTGCGCCCGCATGTATTCGGTCGTTCCCACCCCGTAATGCACGTCGGCCTCGCGGGCCGACGCGCCCGCCGCCAGGCGGCGGGCAACGCCGGCGGCGTACGTGTCGAGCCAGCCGTCGACAAAACGGTGCACCCCCAGGCGCAGTGCAAGCGCAGTCTCCTCCTTCGAACGCGCAAACGGTTCCAGCGTGCCCTGGTTGTCGTCGGGCCCGAGCATGACGAAAGGCTCGCCCGCCGTATGGAACGAATGCAGATCAAGCAGCACGTTGTGCTGGGCCAGCAGCGGGCACAGCCAGTTTGCGATGCGGTCCTCGAATTCGGCTGGCGTGTCAGTCGGCACCAGATTGCGATTGAGGTTGCGGTCGCCCATGCGCTGGTGGCGGGCATAGGCCAGCGGATTGGTGACCGGGACGAAGGTCACGCTGCCCGCAACGATTCCCAGCTGTCCGGATTCGATCTCCGCGATGACGCGGCGGATCGCCTGCGTGCCGCAGGTTTCGTTGCCGTGCACCGCGCCCAGCACGATGAGGCGTGTACCGGGCGCCAGGCCGGTAAAGGAAACGGAATGGAAATGCAGCGATTCGTATTCGCTCATGCGCTCAAGGCCTTGAATAGCAACGAAAGGCTCGACACCAGCAGAAGGCCGCCGACCAGCCGCGTCATCTGCGCCTGACCCAAGCTTACATGCATGTGCCCGCCCAGATACAGCGCGCCCAGCACCAGTGGCAGCGCAACAATATAGGCGAGCCACACGTGTGCCGTCATCAACAGGCCGGCAACCAGGAAACTGACGATGCGCGTCATCCCCTCGAAGAAGAACAGCGCCGAGAAGGTCGCACGCAAATCGCTTTTTTCCCGGATACGGTGGCTCAGATAGATCACATACGGCGGCCCGCCGGTGCCGAACAGCGCACCCACCGTGCCGCCGGTCAATGCGGCAGGGACTGCCCAGGCGCGCGATGCCAGCTTGTCGCCGTGGACATTGAGCATGCTGCGCACCGCAAAGATGAAGACAAACGCGGCCAGCGCGATCAGCATGGGCTCGGGTGGCAGCTTCACGAGCAGGCTGGTTCCCGCAATCACACCGATGATGCTGAACGGAATCAGCACACCGATCTCGCCCCATCGTACGCGTTTGAAATGGAGGCCGCCGATGACAAGCGAAGCCGTGAAATCCAGCAACAGGATGAGCGGCACGACGAATTGCAGCGGCAGGAAAAGCGCCAGCAGCGGCACCGAAATCAAGCCGGAACCAAAACCGGTGATGCCGCGTATGAAATACGCCCCCAGCAGGACGGCCGCCATGGCGGCCACGTGCTCTACGCTCACAGGCGCGCACCGCGCTCGATGGTGATGCCCAACTCCTTGATGCCGGGGACGATCGCGAATTTGGTCACCGACACCTTGACCCACGGCGCGCCGAATTCGTCGCGCACAATGGCGGCGACATGTTCGGCGACCGACTCGACGAGGGTGATCGGCTGCGGTGCATTGTGCAGGTAGTCCTTCACGCGCTTGGCCACCGCACCGTAGTCGATGGTGTCGGCCACATCGTCGGTGCCGCCGGCCTTGCTGTCGGGCAGGCCGATTTCAAGATCGAGCCGCACTGGCTGCGGCACTTTGCGTTCCCACTCGTATATGCCGATAATCAGCTCGAGACGGAAGTCCCGCAAAAATAGAATATCCATCGTGCGGCCCCCAGGGGCTCAACCAAAACCCGCCATTTTACTGACTTATGACCACGCTGTTGTTTATTGCTGTTGCCTACCTGCTCGGCTCGCTGTCGTTCGCCGTGATCGTCAGCCGCGCCATGGGCCTGCCCGACCCGCGCAGCTTCGGATCAGGCAACCCGGGCGCGACCAACGTCCTGCGCACCGGGCGCAAGGCGGCCGCCGTGCTGACGCTGCTCGGCGACGCGTTGAAGGGCTGGGTGGCGGTGGTACTGGCGCGCGCACTGGCACCCCAGTTCGGCCTCGTCGAGGACGTGGTGCTGTTGTGCGCGCTGGCGGTGTTCATCGGTCATCTGTTTCCGGTGTTTTTCCGCTTCCAGGGCGGCAAGGGGGTGGCCACGGCGCTCGGCGTGCTGGTCGGCCTCAACCCCTGGCTGGGGCTGGCGTGCCTCGCGACCTGGCTCCTAATCGCCGGGGTGTTCCGCATCTCCTCGGTCGCCGCGCTGACCACTGCCGCGCTCGCCCCGGTCTACACCGGGCTGCTGGTGGGCTGGGGCAACACGGCGATCACCGTATTGGTGATTGCGCTGCTGCTGGTCTATCGTCACAAGAACAATCTCATCAAATTGATATCCGGTCAGGAAGGGCGCATCGGCACCCGCTCCTGACCCTGCCCACCGCATATGGCCTTTTTCGACAAAAGCATCGAACACGCGAAGGAAAGTCTCGCCGAGGTGTCGCGCGAGGCCATCGACCACGCGGGCGAGCGCCTGTCGGACGTGGTCAAGGAGGGCGTATCGCAGGCCGGCACCGAACTGAAGGATGTCATCTGGCGCGCCAGCCAGGAGATCGACGCCAAGCTCGACAAGATTTCCGATGAATTGCACGAGCAGCGGCAGTTCACCAAGGACGATGTGCGCGAACTGGTCGACTATGCCGGCGAAAGACTTGGCGCGCTGATGGACGCACGCATCGTCCACGCCAAGGCGGAGTTCTCGTCGCTGGTGCAGGAAAAGGTCGAATACTTCAAGCGCGAAGTCGACAGTTTTTTCATCGAGCGTCAGCGTGACCTCGCCCGCGAACGTCGCCGCCTGTTCATCAACGTCGCCATCGCCATCCTGGCGTCGCTGTCGCTGGGATTCGTGTCCTGGCTGTATCACCAGTACCTCGGCGGCGGACTGGACGTGTTCGCCATCTTCCGCATCGTGTTTGCCTCGCTGGCCGGCGGCTATGCGGCCTATCTCGCGGTCAAATTGCTGCGGCGCTGGCTGTCGATGTCGGAGCACAAGAAGGACACGCTGTTCCTGGTCAGCCGCTACTGGGGCGTGCTGCGCCCGGAAAGCATTTTCGGCACGGTGATTCTGGTCTGCCTGATGGCGGTTCTGGTGGGATTTTTACTGTTTCCGGACCAGATCGCACACTTTGCCGGCGGCGAGAAATGGCTCAAGGCCTTGCGCGAGGCCTACCCGATGTTCCGGCGCTGAGCCGTCCCCGGCTTACACCGCCTCGAGCGTCGCCAGTTCCCAGCGCGGCTTGACCGCGAACGCCAGATCCCGATTCGCATGGACCAGGCGCTGCGCGCCGGCGTAGGCGATCATCGCGCCGTTGTCGGTGCAGAACTCGAGCCGCGGATAGAACACGCCGATGCCGCGCACCGCCGCCTCGCGTGTCAGCCGCTCGCGCAAATGCGCGTTGGCGCCCACCCCGCCGGCGACCACCAGCCGGCTTGCGCCGCTGTGCACGCAGGCCGCCAGACTCTTGCTCACCAGCACGTCCACCGCCGCCGCCTGAAACGCCGCTGCGATATCCGCCGCCTCGCCCAGCCCCACCTTGCGCACCAGCGTCAGCACCGCGGTCTTCAAGCCGCTGAAGCTGAAATCGAAATCGCCCGAATTGAGCATCGGTCGCGGCAGGGTAAAGCGGCTGGCGTCGCCCGTTGCCGCCAGTTTCGACAGCGCCGGCCCGCCCGGGTAGCCGAGGCCCAGCAGTTGCGCAGTCTTGTCGAAGGCTTCGCCGGCGGCGTCGTCGAGCGTCTCGCCCAGCAGCGTGTAGCGGCCGACGCCCGACACCAGCATCAGCTGCGTATGCCCGCCCGAGACCAGCAAGGCGACGAACGGGAATTCCGGCGGCGTATCGGAAATCAGCGGCGATAGCATGTGGCCTTCCAGATGGTGCACGCCGACCGCGGGAATATCCAGCGCAAACGCCAACGCACGCGCCATGCCGGCGCCCACCAGCAAGGCACCGGCGAGCCCCGGCCCCTGCGTGTAGGCGATCCCGTCGATGTCGGCCAGCGTGCGCCCGCTCTCGGCCAGCACCTGGCGCGTCAGGGGGAGCACCCGCCTGATATGGTCGCGCGACGCCAGTTCAGGCACCACGCCGCCGTAATCGTTGTGCATGGCGATCTGCGAATACAGCGCATGCGCCAGCAGGCCTGTCCTGAGCGACGACGAAGGGCCGTGCGCGCTGTCATACAGCGCGACACCGGTTTCATCGCAGGAGGATTCGACGCCAAGCACCAGCATGGTCACGGAAAATCAGTTCTTTGGCCCAGCATGATAGCGCGGCTGGCCAATAACAGGATTCGGGTATCGGAACGAGGCGTGTCTGGGTAAAATTCGCATGTTTTTCCAGTTTTTGCGGAAATGGCTTTCCGCAGCGCTGCCGTCAACCAAGGAAAGCCTGATGCCGCACGACGCTCCGACAAATTGCCCTGCCGAACACCACTGCGATGTCCTGGTGATCGGCGGCGGCCCGGCTGGCTCGACGGCCGCCACGCTGCTGGCAAAGAAGGGGCACCGCGTCACGCTGCTCGAGAAGGCGCGCCACCCCCGCTTTCACATCGGCGAATCCCTGTTGCCGGCCAACCTGCCGCTGTTCGACGCGCTGGGCGTGCGTGACGAGGTGGAGGCCATCGGGATGGAAAAATGGGGAGCCGAATTCGTTTCCCCCTGGCACGAACACCGGCAGAGTTTCGAGTTCGCCGACGCCTGGGACAAGTCCATGCCGCGTGCCTATCAGGTGCGACGTTCCGAGTTTGACGAGATTCTGATTCGCAACGCCGCCCGCTGCGGCGCCAGCGTGATCGAAGGCTGCCGCGTGCGCGACGTGGAATTCCTGCCGAACGACGCAGGCGCCATCGTCCGGGCGGAACACGATGACGGCCGCAGCGAGACCTGGCAGTGCCGGTTTCTCGTCGATGCCTCCGGTCGCGACACCTTTCTCGGCAACCGCCTCAAGGCCAAGCAGCGCAACCCAAAACACAACAGCGCCGCGCTCTACGGCCACTTCAGGGGGGCTCAGCGGAACGCGGGCAAGAAGGAAGGCCACATCACCATCTACTGGTTCGAGCATGGCTGGTTCTGGTTCATTCCCCTCGCCGACGGCACCACCAGCGTCGGCGCGGTCACCTGGCCGGCCTACCTGAAGACCCGCAAGAATCCGGTGCAGGACTTTTTCTTCGACCTCATTGCCCAGTGCCCCGCCCTCGCCGCGCGGTTGAAGGATGCCGAACTCGTCTCCCCCGTGGAGGCCACCGGCAACTTCTCCTATACCTGCGACCACAGCCACGGCGCCACCTACCTGCTGCTGGGGGATGCCTACGCGTTCGTCGATCCGGTCTTCTCGTCCGGTGTCATGCTGGCCATGAACAGCGCCTTCGTCGGCGCCGACACGGTGGATGTCTGCCTGCGTCAACCGGACAAGGCGGCGATGGCGCTCAAGCATTTCGACCGGATGTTGAAGCACGGACCGAAGGAATTCTCCTGGTTCATCTACCGCGTCACCAACCCCACCATGCGCGACCTGTTCATGTCGCCGAGCAATGTTTTCCGGGTCAAGGAGGCGCTGCTGTCGGTGCTGGCCGGCGACATCTTCGGCGAGACGCCGATCTGGCGTTCGTTGAGGGTATTCAAGGCAATCTATTACTTCGCTTCGCTGGCCAACATGAAGCGCACGATCATGGCTTGGAGGCAGCGCAGGTTGAATATTCAATACATCGAGGATGCAGAAGAGGCCGGCAGCCGATGACGCCTGCGCACGCGATGCTGTGCCTGGAGATTGTGCCCGCGTCCCGACTTTCCCGACTGGCCGGCGAGAAGATGGACGCGGTACTGGGTGGCGCCTGCTTTTCCCACCCCGCCCGCGCCCGCGACATCTCGGATCCGCCCTTCCTGGCCGTCGACATGCCGTTGCCGTCCGGGGAAGAGGCGGTCTGTGAAGTCTGGCACGCCCATGAGCCGCTGCAATCCGGCCGCCAGGGCCCCATCCGCTACCGTCAGGGCGACACCCTGCTGTTTGGCTGCGTGAGCCTGGATGAAACCGTTGCGGGGGTGTCGCACGGCGCACGCTCGCCACTGCAGGTCGCGACGGACGCCGCCTACCGGTCCATCTTCGATCTGCTGGACACGCTCGGTTATGACGCCATCCTGCGCTTCTGGAACTATTTCCCCGAGATCAACCGGGAAAGCCATGACATCGAGCGCTATCGCCAGTTCAACATCGGCCGCCAGGATGCCTTCCTTGCCCACGGCCGCTCGGTCGCCGGCAACGTGCCGGCCGCCTGCGCCCTGGGATCGGCCGGTGGCGCTCTCCACATTGCCTTCCTGGCGGCGCGGGCGAACGTGATTGGCATCGAGAACCCGCGCCAGGTCAGCGCCTACGATTACCCCAGCCAGTATGGGCCGCGCAGCCCGACGTTCGCGCGCGCGGGACTGGTCAATCTGGGGGGGCGCGACATGCTCTTCATCTCCGGCACCGCAAGCATCGTCGGCCACCAGACGCTGCACCACGGCGATATCGTGGCGCAAACGCGGGAATGTCTGCAAAACATCGCGGCCATCGTCGCCGAGGCCAACCGCCAGGCGCCGGCTGCCAACTTCCGCCTGGACGAGCTCGCCTACAAGGTCTATGTCCGGCAGCCGGACGACCTGGACACGGTACGTCGCGAAATGGCGCAATTCATCGGCGGCCCGACGTCCGCGGTCTTCCTGCAGGCCGATGTGTGCCGCGCCGACCTGCTGGTCGAAATCGAAGCCTCGGGCGGCCATGCCATCGGCCCCTGTTGAACCGACCGTTGATTAGGAACCCCCATGTCACTCCAACGACGTCAGATCCCCCTCGCAGCGTTGCTCGTCGCGGCCCTCGCCGCCAGCCAAGCGTCGGCTGGTGACAAACCCCTGTGGGAACTGGGCATCGGCATGAGTGCCCTGTCCTTCCCGGACTACCGCGGGTCAGACGAATCCAGCCTCTACGCCATCCCCTTTCCATACGTGGTTTATCGCGGCACGTTCCTGAAGGCGGATCGCAACGGCATCCGCGGCACCTTTTTCGACAGCGACCGCATCGAACTCAATGTCAGCGTCGGCGCGTCGCTGCCGGTGAACAGCAGCGACAGCCGCGCCCGGCAGGGCATGCCCGACCTGCAGCCGACGGTGGAGATCGGCCCCTCGCTCGACCTCAATCTGTGGCGCACCGACGACCGCCGCTACAGGCTCGACCTGCGCCTGCCCGTGCGGACTGCCGTCACCGTCAAGGGCGGGATGGACAACATCGGCTGGGTATTCTCGCCCCGCCTCAACCTCGACATCCTCGATGTGGGCGGGCTTGCCGGCTGGAATATGGGGCTGCTCGCCGGCCCCATGGTGGGGTCGAAAAGCAATCATGAATATTTCTATTCGGTGGCCCCGCAATACGCCACCGCGGACCGCCCGGCTTTCGATGCCGGGGGCGGCTACGCCGGCAGCCAGTTCCTGATGTCCGTGTCGAAGCGCTATCCGAGATACTGGGTAGGCGCCTTCGCACGCTGGGACAGCCTCAAAGGCGCCGCCTTCATCGACAGTCCTCTGGTCAGGCGCGACAGCTACGTTGCCGCCGGCGTCGGCATCGCCTGGATTCTGGGGGAGTCATCCACCCGCGTCGAGGCGGCCGAGTGAGCGCAACCCGGGCCTCGACGCCCAGCCTGCCTCGACGCTGGCTGCATCGGCTCTACGAATATTCTGCGCTGTGGTTCGGACTGGTTCTGCTCGGCGCGATTTCGCTGACCTGGTCGCTGCTCGCCGTGCCGCTCTACCACGTGTTGCCGAAGCGCTGGGCCGACCCGCTCGGGCGCTGGGCCATCACCACCGGGTTCCGCATCTACCTTGGCGCGCTTGGCCTGATCGGGGCCTGCCGCTTCGACCTCAGCGAACTCGACGCCCTGCGTGCCGACGGGCCACTGGTGATCGCCCCCAACCACCCCTGTCTGCTCGATGCCGTCATGGTCATCTCGCGCCTGCCCAACATGGCCTGCATCATGAAAGCCGACATCGTCGACAACGTCTTTCTCGGGGCGGGTGCCCGCCTTGCCGGCTACATCCGCAACGACGCGCAGTTGAGCATGACCAGGCAGGCGGTGGCCGAACTGAAGAGCGGCAGCCACCTGCTGCTCTTCCCGGAAGGCACCCGCACCACCCGCTGGCCGGTCAATACCTGCAAGGGCACCACCGCGCTCATCGCCAGCCGCGCCAGGGTGCCGATCCAGACCGTGTTCATCGAGACCGATTCGCCCTACCTCAGCAAGGGCTGGCCCCTGTTCCGTCGCCCGGCGATGCCGATCCACTATCGCATCCGGCTCGGCCGCCGCTTTGATCCGCCGGAAAAGGCCGGCGCCTTCACTGAGGAACTGGAGCGCTACTTCATCGACGAACTGCGCGACGCGCCGCGTTTTCTGCCGCCCGACGCACCGCAGGCAGATGCCTCTGCTGCGGTTCGGCACGCATGACGCATCCGGCAGCGATTCCCTCGACCAGTCATCTGGTGCTGATCCCGAGCTACAACCCGGGAGCGCAGGTTTACGACACGGTGCGCGCCGCGCGCGCGCGCTGGGCGCCGGTGTGGGTGGTGGTCGACGGCAGCAGCGACGGCACCGCCGCGGGCCTGCAGGACATGGCTGCGCGAGATCCTCAGTTGAAGGTCCT
>JAJXTE010000153.1 GCA_021784115.1 Pseudomonadota bacterium
TGTCCAGGCCGACCCCAGCGTGTCCCAGGTCAGGCCGCTTGCCAGGCCGCCGATGGTTCCGCCGACGCCATAGGACAGGCTGGTGTAGAGCGCCTGCCCGCGCGCCTGGTGGCGGCCGCGGAAATGCTGGTGGATCAGCGCCACCGCCGCCGCGTGGTAGGTGCCGAAGGTGAAGGCATGCAGCGTCTGCGCCCCCCACACCAGCCAGGCCGACTCCACTCCCCAGGCGATCAGCAGGAAGCGCAGCACCGCCAGTGCGAAGCTCGCCAGGATCAGCTTTCGCGGCGTCACCCGCGCGAAGATGCGCGGAATGACCAGGAAAATCCCGATCTCGCACAGCACGCCCAGCGCCCACAGCCAGCCGACGGTGGACTTGTCGTAGCCGTGGTCGACCAGATAGATCGAATAGAAGGTGTAGTAGGGCCCGTGCGTCACCGCCATCAGCAGGCAGGCGACCAGCAGTGATGCCACCTCGGGCCGTTTCACGATGTCCCACACCGAATGATGGTCGGTGGCGTGCGGCAGGATCTCGGCCTCGGGAATCATCCGCGCGAACGCCACGATGCCCAGCATCACCGCCAGCACCGCCCACGGCAGCCAGCTGATCGCAACATGGTCGAAGGCGTAACCCAGCCCCACCACCATCAGGATGAAACCGACCGAGCCCCACAGGCGGATGCGGCCGTAGGCGTCGGTGCGATCGCCCAGATGCGACAGGGTCATCGCCTCGACCAGCGGCAGCGACGCGCTCCAGAAAAAACTCAACGCGGCCATCACCGCAAACAGCCACCAGAAGCTGCTGCCGAAGAACACGCCGGCAAACGCCAGCACGCTGCCGAGCGCCGCGATCTGCACAATGGGGGTGCGGCGTCCGGTGCGGTCGGCGATGTGCCCCCAGATGTTGGGCGCAAAGATCCGCATCACCTGCAGCAGCGACATCAGCACGCCGATCTCGAACGCATTGAACGCCAGCGACTGCAGGTACAGCCCCCAGAACGGCGACATCGCGCCGACGAAGGCGAAATAAAAGAAATAGAAACCGGACAGGCGCCAGTAGGGGAGATTGGACATGAACTCGGACTGCCGCGCTGGCGGCCAAAACGCAGCGCGCATTATGCGGCCATGGGATGGGCGCTGGATACCGGCACGCGTGACGGGCTGTCCGCGCCCCCCCAGCGTCAAGCGGAAAAGGAAAAGGCTTCGGGCCAGGACCCGCTTGAAGACAAGGCGTCCTGGCCTGTCGACTTCGGCTTACTTGAGGATAAAGGTCAGTTTCATCCTGACTTCATATTCAGAAACCTTGCCTTTGCTCACTTTCACGCTCTGATCCATCACCCATGCACCCGTGATGTTTTCCAGCGTCTCGGCCGCTTTTGAGACGCCCAGCTTGATCGCGTCCTCAAATCCCTTTTTTGAACTCGCCGTGATTTCGATGGTTTTTGCGATGCTCATGATGCCTCCCTTCCGGTGGATAAATTTATTCTTCCTTCAGGTTATCAACTTGCACGGGGAATCCAACTACAAAATCAGCCCGCCCACACTATTTCATCGCTGAACGCAGCTTGACCGTCTCGCCGGCCACCACAAACACCCCGTTGCCCCGATGGTGCAAGGTCTGCGGTTTCTTGACGGCGGTATCGACCCAGGCCTGCACCACCTCGAGCACGAAGAAGTTGTAACGGTTCACCAGCCGCGTGTCCGCCACCCGGCATTCCAGGCTGGCGTAGCACTCGGCGATCACAGGCGCCTCCACCTGTGCAGCCTCGACCGCCGTGAGACCGAATTTTGCGAACTTGTCGACCGTGCGCCCGGAGCAGTTGCCGACGCCCACCACCTGCTTCGCCAGATCGAGCGTCGGGATGTTGATCACGCATTCCTTCGTCGCCCGCAGCGTGTCGAACGAGGCGTTGCGGCCGCTGATGACACAGCCGATCAGCGGCGGCTCGAACTCCATCATGGTGTGCCACGACATCGTCATGATGTTGGCGCGGCCCTTGCGGGCGGTCGTCACCAGCACCACCGGCCCCGGCTCGAGGAGGCCGTAAACCTCGGACAGGGGATAGACCCGTTTTGCCATGGCGCTGCTCCTTGTGAGGCATGAACGCTTTCAGCTTAGTCGGTCCCGCGCGCCTGTCACAGACTGTCACATTCTGGAGCGGCCGTGACACAGCCCGGCCACATGCCCTGCCTACCATGCCCTCACCCCATGCAGACAAACGACGTGCACGGGGGCATTTCAAACTGAATAGGAGTGACTCATGAAGCAAACCGTACACGCCCTGATCCTTGGTTCCCTGGCCGCCCTCGCTTCGGCATCCGCACTGGCCGACCACAACAGCCCGATGGGCGCCGGCTGGGCCAACATGCCGAATGACATCCACAATATCCAGATCGAGGACGACCTCAGTGGAACCGCGTTCAGCGATGTCGTGCGCCAGGGCGCCGGTGCCGACACTGTGAACCGCTACCTGGACAGCACCTCCACCCTGCCGTCGGGTGCCGGCGGCGCCGCTCCCGCCAGCGGCACCGGTCGCCGCTAATTCAGGCCGGAGCGCCGGCGCCCCGCAGCCTGACACAAGACCGTTGCCCCCGGGCACGGTCTTTTTTTTGGTACGCGTGGCAGCGATCGGGACGGACCTCACGCAGCGGAAGTCCGGGCGGCAAACACACCTTGTATCCGGAGGAGGGCTGGCCTACTTTTAAAGAACACCCGCAACACGCCAAGGAGACGATCATGCTTCACGTTTCAACCGACATCAACAAACTGATCCCGGAGCCCGTTGCCGATCCTGAC
>JAJXTE010000154.1 GCA_021784115.1 Pseudomonadota bacterium
CCGCAGTTGGGCGACTGGCCCTGGCTGATCGGCATCGGCGTGACGGCCACGGTGGCGCAGCTCGCGCTGACACGGGCCTATCATCGCGGCCGCACGCTCACCGTCGGCTCGCTGGCCTACACGACGGTCGGGTTTTCCGCCCTGTACGGCGTGCTGCTGTTCGGCGAGCGGCTGCCGCTGCTGGCCTGGATCGGCATGGCGGTGGTGGCGGCGGCGGGCGTGTGGGCGGCGCGCGCGTCAACCCCAAGCCAGTCCGATTCGCTATAGTGGAAGCACATTCAAGAGGAGCGCACCATGATCAGCCTGAACGCCAAGGACAATCAGATCGCCGTCACCGTGATGGGGCAGTTCACGCTGGCCGATTATCAGGAGTTCGAGCAGGCAGTGAACTACGGGGTCCAGTTCCAGGGGACGGTCAACCTTCTGTTCGATCTGCGGGACATGCTGTCGTACAGCGTTGACGTGGCGTGGGAAGAACTGAAGTTTTCCCGCGAGCACAAGAACGATTTTGGCCGCATCGCCATCCTCACGGGCGACCAGTGGGTGGCGTGGAGCATGTGGATCAATCGCATGTTCATGTCGGCCGATATCCGCCTGTTTGATGATCTGGACATGGCGCAGGCCTGGGTGGCGGGTGGCGAGTTGCCCGTCGCGCCGGCCTGAGACATCGCGCCAAATCAGGCAGGGGCGTTCATGAAGCTGCTATTCGCGCCGGCCTGAAGATGTCCTGGTTGCTGTAATACGCCGCGTTCGCGTTGGCGGGATCCCAGCCGGGGATGCCCTGCACCGGAAGCGGCGCGAGTTGGCTTGGCGCGTCGATTGCGGCGAGTGCCACGGCTGACAATTCATCCGCAGCGTCGGGGTCGAGCGATTCCGTAATCAGCGTCAGGCATTTCCCGGTCATCGCGGGGTAGGGCGCAAGCGTCTTTTCCAGCAGCGCATGGCCAACCACCACGAAGCACATCGCGGTTTCGACTTCATGTCGGCGGCGCCAGAACAGCGACTGCCAGGCGCGCTCAGCCAGCAGGGCCGCCAACGCCGGATCGCGGCTGATCACCCAGACGCCGGACTCGTCCAGCACCGTCAGCGCATCGCGCCGGCGGCCCCGGGTGGCGCCGGTTTCAACGGGGATGGCCTCGCCGTGGGCCGCATTCAACGCGGACTTGAAGCGCGGAAAGCGCAGCCACACCAGCGCGTTCAGCACGTCGTGCCAGGTGTCGGCGCGGGTCGGCACCTGGCCGGTGTGCAGGATGTGGGTTTCGTAGTCGCGTGCGGACAACCGGCCGTCTGGCGCGAAAAAACGCAACGGCAGCCCCCTTGCATTGCGGGTGTCGAGGGCGGCGGCCTGGGCGTTGAGCGCGCCGAGGCAATCCGGGCTGGGCGAGGGCAGGGCCTGCGCCAGCCCCAGCGCATCGATCAACGCCCGATAGGGCGCGAAGGCGGGGTGGGCGAACTTCAATGCAGCGATTCGGATAAAGCCTGGCGGTATTGCCGGGTCAGCGGATGCGCGCTGCCCAGCAGATCGAACAGGGCGAGCAGGCTGGTGCGGCCGAGGTCGTGGCGGTAGCCGCGATCGGTGCGGGCGATCAGCAGCAGTTCGTCCATTGCGCCGGCAAACTCGTCCGTGGCCAGCAAGCGCGCTGCGCGCTGGTAATGCGCGTCAAGGTCGTCTGGATGGTGCGCGAGGCGGGCTTCGAGTTCGTCCAGCGGCGGCGCCTGCCGGGCCGTTTCGGCCAGGTTGAGGTGCGCGTGCAGGCGGGCGATGTCGGGCTCCGCCCGCGCTTCCGGCGGCAGGCTGTCGAGCAGTTTCAAGGCCTGCTCGCCATCACCTTCGGCCCACAGCAATTTGGCGAGGTCGCGGGGAATGGCGAGGTTGTCGGGATCGGCCATCGCCGCGTTGGCCAGCAGCATGCGCGCCTGCTGCACGTTGCCCGCCTGCCATGCCGCCACGCCAAGCGTATGGGCGCGATTGGCGTCGCCGGCGATGAAGCGGTCGAGCACTTCACGGAAGCTGCTGTCGGGGTCGGCGCCGTGGATGGTGTGGGCGACCTCGCCGCGCCAGAAGAACTTCACCGTCGGCACCGAGTTCACGCTGAAGCGGCGCGCCAGTTCGGGCAGGTCGTCGGTGTTCAGCATGACCAGCAGGAACTTGCCGCCGTATTCGGCAGCGAGCTTCACCAGCCGTGGCATCAGGATGAAGCAGGGGCCGGCCTTGGGGGTCCAGAAGTGCACCAGCACCGGGCCCTTGTGCGAATTCTCCAGCACCAGGCGGTTGAAGTTCTCTGCGCTGGCGTCGAACACGTAGGGCGACAGGGCCATCAGGCGAAGGCTCCGGTCCGGGCGAAACGGTCGCACGCGGCGACCAGTTCGCGACAGATGCCCGGCTCGAACGCCGAATGGCCGGCATCCGGCACGACGACATAGCGCGCCTCGGGCCAGGCGCGCGCCAGTTCGTCGGCCGACACGATGGGGCAGACGGCATCGTAACGCCCCTGCACGATCACGGCCGGGATGGCGCGGATGCGGTCGACGTTGTCGAGCAGGCTGTTGTCGGGCAGGAAGATGTGGTTGACGAAATAGTGCGCTTCGATACGCGACAAGGACAGTGCGGTCTTTTCGCTGCCGAACGCGGAGACGAGCTCGGGGCTCGGCAGCAGTGTCGAACACGACGCCTCGAACGTGGCCCAATGGTAGGCGGCCGGCTGATGCACGGCCGGATCGGGGTCGACAAGGCGGCGATGGTAGGCGGCAAGCAGGTCGCCGCGCTCGTCTTCCGGGA
>JAJXTE010000065.1 GCA_021784115.1 Pseudomonadota bacterium
GGCAGCTTCTCCGCTTCCTCCTGGAACACGTGGACGAACTCACGGCCGATGATCTTGCGTTTCTGCTCGGGGTCGGTGACGCCGGCGAGCGCGTCCATGAAGCGGTCACGGGCGTCGACGTGGATCACCTTGACGCCGAGGTTGTCGGCGAAGGTCTGCATCACCTGCTCGGCCTCGTTCAAGCGGAGCAGGCCGTTGTCGACGAACACGCAGGTGAGCTGCTGGCCGATGGCGCGATGCAGCAACGCAGCGACCACTGAGGAATCGACGCCCCCCGACAGGCCCAGAATCACTTCGTCGCTGCCAACTTCCGAGCGCACCTTGCCGATCGCCTCGTCGACGTAGTCGGGCATGTTCCAGTCGCCCGCGCAGCCGCACAGGTCGCGCACGAAGCGGTTGAGGATATTTTTTCCCTGCAGGGTGTGGGTGACTTCCGGATGGAACTGCACCCCGTAGAAGCGGCGATCCTCGTCGGCCATCGCGGCGATCGGGGTGGCGGCATTGCTCGCCATCACCTTGAAGCCGGGCGGAAGCTGGGTGACTTTGTCGCCATGGCTCATCCACACATCGAGCAGGCCGTGGCCTTCGTCGTTGGCGCGGTCCTGGATGTCGCGCAGCAGGGCCGTGTGGCCGCGCGCACGGATTTCCGCGTAGCCGAATTCGCGCTTGGCGGCGGACTCGACCTGGCCGCCGAGCTGCGCCGCCATGGTCTGCATGCCGTAGCAGATGCCCAGCACCGGCACGCCAAGCGTGAACACGACATCGGGCGCGCGCGGGGTTTCCTCCTCGTACACCGAACTGGGCCCGCCCGACAGGATGATGCCGGCCGGCGCGAAGTCGCGCACAAACTGCTCGGTCACGTCGTTGGGATGCAGTTCGCAGTAGACGCCGGCCTCGCGCACGCGGCGCGCGATCAGCTGGGTGTACTGGGAACCGAAATCGAGGATGAGAATTTTCTGGTGCATGGCTGCTCAGGGACTGGGGCTCTAAAAAAGAAAGCCACGCGCTGCGTGACTTTCCCTCGTTCCAAAACGACGACCTAAACGTTATTCGACACGGTAATTCGGCGCTTCCTTGGTGATCTGCACGTCGTGCACGTGCGACTCGCGGATGCCGGCGCCCGTGATCTCGACGAATTCGGCCTTCGCATGCATGTCGGTGATGGTGGCAACGCCCAGATAGCCCATGCTGGAGCGCAGGCCGCCCATCAGCTGGTGGATTACCGCCAGCACGCTGCCCTTGTAGGGGACGCGGCCTTCGACGCCTTCGGGAACCAGCTTCTCGGCGCTTTTTTCGGTGTCCTGGAAGTAGCGGTCGGAAGACCCCTGCTGCATGGCGCCCAAGGAGCCCATGCCGCGGTACGACTTGTACGAGCGCCCCTGAAACAGTTCAATCTCGCCCGGCGCTTCCTCGGTACCGGCCAAGAGGCCGCCGAGCATGACGCAGTTGGCGCCGGCCGCCAGCGCCTTGGAGATGTCGCCGGAATAACGGATGCCGCCGTCGGCGATCACGCCGACGCCACTGCCCGCCAGGGCATCGGACACATTCGCCACGGCGGTGATTTGCGGCACGCCCACACCCGCGACCATGCGCGTGGTACAGATGGAGCCCGGGCCGATGCCGACCTTGACCGCGTCGGCGCCATGCTCGACCAACGCGGCGGCGGCGGCGGCGGTGGCGATGTTGCCGCCGATGACCTGGACGTCGGGGAAGTTTTGTTTGACCCAGCGCACGCGTTCGAGCACGCCCCTGGAATGGCCGTGGGCCGTATCGACGGTGATCACGTCAACGCCGGCGGCCACCAGCGCTGCCACGCGTTCCTCAGTGCCTTCGCCGGTGCCGACCGCGGCACCCACGCGCAGGCGACCCATCGCGTCCTTGCACGCCAGCGGGTGCTCGCTCGATTTCTGGATGTCCTTGACGGTGATCAGACCGCACAGTTCGAACGCATCGTTCACCACCAGTACGCGCTCCAGCCGGTGCTTGTGCAGCAGTGCCATCGCCTCGTCGCGGTTGGCGCCTTCTTTCACCGTCACCAGCCGCTCTTTCGGCGTCATGATGTTGGCGATCGGCTGGTCGAGCTGGGTTTCGAAGCGCAAGTCGCGGTTGGTGACGATGCCGACCACCTTGCCGCCCTCGATCACCGGCAGCCCGGAAATGCGTTTGGCGCGTGTGATTTCCATCACCTGGCGCACGGTCATCTGCGGCGCGACCGTGATCGGATCCTTGACCACGCCGGATTCAAAGCGCTTGACCGCCGCTACCTGCGCCGCCTGCATCTCGGCATTCATGTTCTTGTGGATGATGCCGATGCCCCCTTCCTGCGCCAGGGCAATCGCGAGGCGCGCCTCGGTCACCGTATCCATGGCGGCCGACAGCAGGGGCAGGTTCAGGGTGATCGTGCGGGTCAACTGCGTGGACAGGCTGACTTCGCGGGGGAGGATGGCGGAATGGGCGGGAATGAGCAGAACGTCGTCGAACGTCAGCGCTTTTTGCAGAACACGCATGGGCTTTCCTTAACGCAAAGCGGAATTATACGCGCCGGCCTCCCCCCGCACAAACCGGGCTGACCGCGCGCCAGTTTGGTCGTAATCTACTAAGGCCCACTACACGCCAGGCGGTTGACTCCCGCGAGTGATGCAGCTAACTTTGCGTCAGCATTCCACCTGCTAGGGCACACGGTTCGACGGCCCGACCCATGAACGCCATACAACTCGAGGAGATAAAACAATGTCCAAAGCTTTGCTTGTCCTGACTTCCGTAGCCCTGCTGGGTCTGTCTGGCTGTGCCGACCTCCAATCCAGCAGCACCGCCGGCACCCAATCCGCCAAAGCCGGCATCAGCGCCGAAGCCCAGGCCGCGCTCTCCGCTGCCCAGGCCGACGTCAAGGCCGCCAAGGCCAAGAACGCCCTGTGGACCACCGCGGAGAACGCGCTCAAGGCCGCCGAAGATGCCGCCGCCAAAGGTGACAGCGCGGCCGTGCTGAAGGATGCCAAGTTTGCCAGCAGCCAGGCCAAGGACGGCTTGGCGCAGCTCAACTACCCCGTGCTCAAAGTCGGACAATGAGTCGTTGACCGAGGTGTCCCGCCTCGGCGACCAACAAGCCTTCCGGATCCGCGCCGGAAGGCTTTTGTTTTTGGGCGCCCTGGCGTTCGCCGCCCACGCGCAAGCCGAACTCTACAAATGGACGGACCCTCAGGGCAAGGTGCACTACTCCGACCAGCGGCCGACCGTGAAGGCCCAGGTCATCAAGAACAGCGCTGCCGGGCAGGCCGACCCCCCTTCCCAGGCCACGCAGTCGCTCGAAACCAAGCACCAGGCTTTCCAGAAGCGTCGCAAGGAAGCAGACGAAGCGCGCGCGAAAACCGAGAAGGAAGCCGAGCAGGCTCGTGTCCAGCGTGAAAACTGCGACAAGGCACGCAACAACCTCAGCGCGCTGCAGAACAGCGCCCCCGTCTACACCACGGATGCCGCCGGACAGCGAACCTACATGGACGAAGCCGCGCGTGCCCGTGAGCGGGCCAACAGTCAACAGGCCGTGTCCGACTTCTGCAAATAGAGGCCGGGCTTTCAGACCGTCCGTGCGGCCTTACGCCGCATCGGGGGTGTCGGCCTCCGGCGTTTTACCGGGGGCGGCGTCGCCCCCACCCTTCTTGGTGACCTTGCCTTCTTCCGCACGTTTGCGGCGCACTTCCTTGGGGTCGGCGATCAGCGGACGATAGATCTCCACGCGGTCCTTGTCGCGCAGCGGTTCGTCCAGCTTGACCAGCTTGCTGAAAATCCCGACTTTGTTCTTGGCCAGGTCGATTTCGGGAAAGGCGTCCAGGGCCCCGGATCGACGTATCGCGTCTTCCACCGTTGAGCCCTCGTCCAGATGGACCGGCAGCAGGAACTGGCGATCGGGCAAGGCATAGACCACTTCGACATGGATCGGGGCGGAACTCATAGGGCATACACCTCGTCTGCGCGACGCACGAAGGCATCGACAAAAGTATTGGTGATGTGACTGAAGACCGGCGCCAGGATGGTCTCCAGCACGCGGCTGGAAAACACGTAATGCAGGCGAAACTCAACCTTGCAGGCGTCGTCTCCCAGCGGGAGGAACGACCAGTCGCCCTCCAGTTCTGAAAACGGGCCGTCCTGCAGCCGGATCCGCATCTCGCGCGGATGCGTCTTGGTGTTTTCGGTGGTGAAACTCTGGCGAATGCCCATGTAGGCGATATGGATCGTCGCCACCGTGCGCCGTTCGTCACGCAATCTCAACTCGGTGCCGCCGCACCAGGGCAGGAACTCCGGGTAATCCTCGACCCGATCCACCAGTTCGAACATGCGTTCGGGGGAGTGTGCGACCAGCACACTTTTTTCCACACGCGCCATGAGTGCCTGAAGCCTTGTAAAATCGAGAATTGTACGCAAGCCCGCCCGCCATGAGCATCGCCGACAACAAAAAAGCCTTTCACGATTACTTCATCGAGGAAAAATTCGAGGCCGGCCTCGTGCTCGAAGGCTGGGAAGTGAAAGCCATCCGCGCGGGCCGCGTGCAGTTGAAGGAAGCCTATGTGGTCGTCAAGAACGGCGCCGTGTATCTGATCGGCTGCCACATCAGCCCGCTGCCCACGGCCTCCACCCACATCCACCCCGACCCCACGCGCTCGCGCAAGCTGCTGCTCCATGCGGCCGAGATCAACAAGCTGATCGGCAAGACCGAACGCGCCGGCTTCACCCTGGTGCCGCTCGACATGCACTATTTGAAAGGCCGCATCAAGCTTGAAATCGGGCTGGCCAAAGGCAAGAAGCAGCACGACAAGCGTGCCGCGGAAAAAGAGCGCGAATGGCAGCGCGAAAAGCAGCGCCTCATTCGCGTCAGCTAGCGCCGATGTGTGGTATTGAGCCGACCAACGGATGAAATAATCCGCTTATCGGTCGGGTTTTTCCTTGTGCCGCTGTCGAAATGTTGACTACAATTGTCAATATGTCGACAAGCGAGGACAAACCCGATGTCTGCCCTGCCCGTTTATGAAGTTGAGTTCATCCCGCTGGAACGCCGTTTGGGTGACCGTCGCATTGCCCCGCGCGGCGCGGCGCTGCCTCCGGAAGTCGTCGCTGACCGCCGCAAGGTGTCAAGCCGGCGCGCGGAAGACCGTAAAGCCACGACGCTGAAGGTCGTTTAGAAATCAACTGGCGCATGCGCATCGCGCGCCGGCGTCGTCATGTGTTTGTTCTGGCTGCAGCGAGACGAGTCTGCCGTCCGCCAGGACATCCTCTGTAATCCGTTCCCCGAAAGCCCGCAGCCTGGCAAACACGGTTTTGGAACCTCGGCAGCGGCCGTGTGACAATGGCAGCACCCTGATCGCATCCTTCGCGCGCCCCCTGAAAGTTGAGTCCAGTTTGCCCGTCACCGTTGCTGACCTCCCTGACTTCATTGACATCATCGACGTCCGCTCCCCCGGCGAGTTTGCCGAAGACCACATCCCCGGCGCCATCAACCTTCCGGTGCTGGACGACGCCGAGCGCGAGCGCGTAGGCACGCTATACAAGCAGGTGTCGTCGTTCGAGGCGAAGAAAGTCGGCGCGGCGCTGGTGTCACGCAACATTGCGGAGCATCTGGATGCCTGGTTCGCCGACAAGCCGAAGTCCTACCGCCCGCTGGTCTATTGCTGGCGCGGCGGCAGCCGCAGCGGCGCGCTGACGCACATCCTGCAGAAGATCGGCTTTGGCGCGGCGCAACTCGACGGCGGCTACAAGGCCTATCGCCGGCATGTGGTGGCCGAACTCGCCCGTCTTCCGGCGCTGTTCGGTTATCGCGTGGTATGCGGCCCCACCGGCAGCGGCAAAAGCCGCCTGCTGCAGGCCTTGGCCAACGAAGGCGCCCAGGTCCTCGATCTCGAAGCACTGGCCGTGCACCGGGGTTCGCTGCTGGGCGCGTTGCCGGGCCAGGCGCAGCCGTCGCAGAAGAGCTTCGAGAGCGCGATCTGGTTTGCGCTGAGCCGCTTCGACGCGGCGCGGCCCGTGTTCGTCGAGTCGGAAAGCAAGAAAATCGGCGCACTGCGGGTGCCCGATGCGCTGATCACGGCGATGCGCGCCAGCGCCTGCCTGCGACTGGAAGTGCCGCTCGCCGCACGGGTTCAGTTGCTGACCGAGGACTACATGCACTTCCTGCACGACCCGGAAACGATCAATCGCCAACTGGGCTATCTCACCGAGTTGCGCGGCAGCGAGACCATCGCTGCGTGGCAGGCGCTCGCCGATGCGCGGGCGTGGCCTGAACTGGTGGCCACCCTGCTCGACCAGCATTACGACCCGACCTACAGCAAATCGCTGGCAAAAAATTACGCCGCCTCGCCCTCCGACCAGGCCTTCCACACGGATGACCTGTCGATCGGCGGACTGCAGAAGCTGGCGCGCGCGATTCTGGCCGCAGCCTAGAGCAGTCTGCCCAGGACGAAGCCGATCACGATGCCGATGATGAGCGCGATGGTCAGCCCGCGATAGGTCAGAACGTCCTTCGAATAGCCGCGGTGGATGGCGACGTAGGACACCAGATAGCCGACTGCGTTGAGCAGCCAGATGAAGCCGATCGACAGCACCTTGACGATGATGGGTCCGATGATCGGCACCAGCGTGATGACGCCGAGCAGCCAGGCAAAGGCGTTGGAAAGGAGCCCGATTGCCACCACGCCGCCGGCAATGACGCTGCGGTCGACGTTGAAATGCAGCCCCAGCCACACCAGTGCGCCGATCGCGCACCACAGCGGCAGCATCACCTTCCAGTTGCGCCACCACGGTGCCCGTGGCGAAAAATCAACCTCGAAGTTATCCGGCTCATCCATGCTCAGCCGCGCCTGACCTCGATGACGTTCTGCACATGCTGCAGGCGCGCCAGCAGCCGCGACAGCTGCTGCAGTTCCCTGACCCGCACGGTGAGCTGCATGTGGGCAAGCTCGCCGCGGGTCTCGGTGTTGACGCGCAGCACGTCAAGGCGGTCCTTGGCGATGACGTCCGAGACGTCGCGCAGCAGCCCCTGGCGGTCGAAGGCCTTCAGCTGGATGTTCACTTCGAACGCGGCACCGGCGTCGAGCACCCATTCCGCCGGCATCATGCGGGCGGGGTTGGCGCGCCTGAGCGCGGCGCAGTCGGCGCGATGCACGGTGAGTCCACGGCCGACCGTGGTGTAGGCGACGATGGCCTCGGGCGGCTGCGGCTTGCAGCAGCGCGCCAGCGTAAGCGGAACGTCACCCAGCCCCGGGATGGTGACCGGATTGCCCGATTTCGGACGCGCGCGCGGCCTGGCGGTCGGCACCAGCGCCGGCGGGGCCTTGCCCGATTCCTGCAGCGCATTGACCAGGTCGCGCTGGCCGACGTCACCGCGGCCGAGCGCGGCGAGGAATTCGTCGACCTTGCCGAACTTGAGGCGCTGCGCGAGCTTTTCCTGGTTCGCGTCCACCACGCCCAGGCGCTTGAGCTCCTTTTCCAGCAGGGTGCGGCCCAGGCTCACCTGCTCGCCGACATCGCGCTGGCGGAACCAGGCACGCACCTTGGAGCGTGCACGGTGCGTCGCCAGGTAGCCCAGCGCCGCATTGAGCCAGTCGCGGCTCGGCGCGCCTTCCTTGACGGTGATGATTTCGACGCGCTGGCCGTTGTCGAGCACGGTGTTGAGCGGCACCATCGCGCCGTTTACCTTGGCGCCACGGCAGCGGTGGCCGAGATCGGTGTGCAGGGCGTAGGCGAAATCCACCGGCGTGGCGCCGTGGTCGAGCGCGACGACCCTCCCCTGCGGCGTCAGCACGTAGACCTGGTCCTGGAACAACTCGGTCCTGAACTGCTCGGTGAATTCGCTGCTGTCGGCGACGTCGTCCTTCCATTCGAGGATGCGCCTCAGCCAGGCGATCTTCTCCTCGTACTGCGCGTCCTGCCTGCCGCCTTCCTTGTAGCGCCAGTGCGCGGCGACGCCGAGTTCGGCGTGGCGGTGCATGTCGAAGGTGCGGATCTGAACTTCGAGCGCGCGATCCTCGGGGCCGATGACGGCGGTGTGCAGCGAGCGGTAGTCGTTGCTCTTGGGCTGCGAGATGTAGTCGTCGAACTCGCCCGGGATCGGCTGCCACAGGTTGTGCACCAGCCCCAGCACGGCGTAGCAGTCGGTCTCGTGCTTGACCAGCACGCGCACCGCGCGGATGTCGTAGAGCTGCTCAAAGGAGAGCCGCTTGCGTCGCATCTTGTTGACGATGCTGGCGATGTGCTTGGGACGGCCGCTGACTTCGCCCTCGATGCCGTGCAGCACGAGTTCGGCCTGCAGACGCTCGATGATGCCCTTGATATAGGCTTCGCGGTCGGCGCGTTTTTCGTCCAGCTGGGCGGCAATCGCCTTATAGGTATCGGGTTCCAGATAGCGGAACGCCCAGTCTTCCATTTCCCACTTGATCTGCCACACGCCAAGCCGGTTGGCCAGCGGCGCGAACAGCTCGCGCGCCTGCTGCCCCAGCGCCTCGCGCGTGGCGGCGTCCTGGCTGGCCGCGCAACGCAGGGCGTGGGTGCGTTCTGCGAGCTTGACCAGCACCACGCGAATATCCTCCACCATCGCCAGCACCATCTGCCGCAAGGCCTCGAGCTGGGCATGGGGGTCAACGCGCTTGTCGGTGGCGCTGGCAGCCAGCGTCTCGATACGCGCCATCGCCGCCACGCCGCGGGCCAGCCGTGCGGCCGTGCCGAAGGTCGCGTCGAAATCGGGCGTGTCGGCGAGACAGGCATGCAGCAAGCTGGCAGCGACGGCATCGGCGCCCACTCGCAGCTCGGCCACGATCAGCGCCGCGCCTACGCCATGTGCAAAGGCCGGGGTGCCGCCGAGTTGCTCGTGCGCATACGACAGTGCGCGCCAGGGCAGATCGTTTTCCGCTACCGGCAGCACGCGCGCCAGCGCCTGCCGTGCCGACTCCAGGTCAGTGGCTTCATAGCAACGGGGGCGGACGGTGTCATTCATCAAGCAATTCAGCGTCCCAGTAATGGCGGTGAAATGGTCGATATTCTGAGGCCGACACCCCGGCTTCGCCAAACGTCAGCCGGACGAGGCCGCCTGTGTCGCTGCGCAGAATGCTCGAATCAATCGCGCGGAATCGCGCCACCACCTGCGGGTGCGGATGCCCGAAACGGTTGCGGTAGCCCACGGTGAACACGCCATAGTGCGGATGCACCTGTTCGACGAACTCGGCCAGCGACGAGGTGCGGCTGCCGTGATGCCCCGCCACCAGCACCGTGGCCGACACGTCCGCGCCAGATTCCAGCAACTCGAGCTCGCCGCGCCGCTCGGCGTCGCCGGTGATCAGCAGGCTTCGCCCGCCCTGGCTGACTTTCAGCACGCAGCTGTAGTCATTGTCGCGACGGTTGGACTCGGCATAGGCCTTGACAGGGGGATTCAGAATCTCGAATTGCACGCCATCCCACTGCCAGTTCTGGCCGCGATAGCAATGGCGCGGAGACGGTGCCATCTGCACCAGCGGACTCTCCGCGGGCAGGCCGTGCAGCAGCCAGCCTGTTGGGATGTCTCGCAGAATCGATTCCAGACCGCCGCTGTGGTCATTGTCATCATGCGAGACGATGACCCCGGACAGCGCCCCGACGCCCGATGCACGCAGATACGGAACGACGATTCGTTCGCCCGCGTCGCTGTCCGCAAACGCCGGGCCGGTATCGTAGAGCAGCGCGCGATTCGCGGTGCGGATCAGCACGGCGGTGCCCTGGCCCACGTCGATCACATCGGCCTGAAACGTGTCGGGGCCGATGCTCGCATGTGGCGGGAACATCAGGGGGAGCCACAACAAGCCGCCCATCGCCCGCAGCGGAAACCCCCGCGGCAGCAGCAGCCACAGCGTGCCGGCCACTGCCAGCAGCACCGCTCCGCCCTCTGGCGCAGGCCGGGTCGCCACCGCCCACGACAGTTCGCCGGCCCACATCAGCCCCTGCCCCAGCCACGCCATCAGCCCCGCCGCCGCATGCCACAGCGGCGGCACGATCACGCCCAGCAAGGCCAACGGCGTGACCAGCCAGCTGACGACCGGGATGGCAACGGCATTGGCGAGCGGCGAAATCAGCGACACCTGCTGGAACAGCAACAGCAGGGCCGGTGCCAGGGCCAGCGTGACTGCTCCCTGCACCGTCACCCAGGCACGCAGCTTGTCCGGTTGTCCCACGCGCCCGAATGTCGCCCACAGAATGGCGGCCATGGCGCCGAAGGACAGCCAGAAGCCGGCCGACAGCACCGCCCACGGATCGAGCAGCAGCACGGCGAACAGGGCCCAGGTCAACGCCGAAAACGGCCGCGGCTCGCGTCGCCCCCAGAACGCCAGCGCCAGCACCCCGAGCATGAACAGCGTGCGCTGCGCCGGCACCTGAAACCCGGCAAGCAGGGCGTAGGCACAGGCCGCCAGCACCGCAGCCAGCAGCCCCGCCTGCCTCGCGGGCAGGCGCTCCGCCGCGCGCGGCCAGCGCCGCCAGCCGAACGCCACTGCCCATCCCGCGAGTGCGGCAATCATGGTGACGTGCAGTCCGGAGATCGACAGCAGATGGTTGACCCCGGTGCGGGTGAAGGCACGCCATTGGTCGTGCGGAATGCTGCGCTGGTCGCCGATCACCAGCGCCACGATGACGCCGGCGTAGGGCGCCTCGCCCAGCGTGTCAACGATCCGTTCGCGAATGGTGGCGCGCGTGGCGGCAATCCATGCAGCCGGGGTGGCGGCGTGCGCCTCCAGCCGCTGCGGGGGAGGCTGCGCGCGCACATACCCTGTGGCGGCGATGTCACGCTCCAGCATCGCCGCCTCAAGATCGAAGCCATGCGGATTGTGCGTGCCAAAGGGCCGCTTCAGCCGTACCGTGAACTGCCAGCGCTCCCCCGCCCGTACGGTCGGGCTCCGTGGTCCGTTGCGCGGCCAGTAACGCGCAAGCTGAATGCGATGCAAGGCGGGCGCATCGGGCGTCAGGGTACGCTCGACATTCAGCACGAAGCGCTCGCCCCGCGCATCAAGCTGCGGCAGATCGCTCACCACGCCGACCAGCGTGATATTCACGCCCTGCCAGTGATCAGGCAGGCGATCGCCCAGCCGCAGGTCGGCCCGCCATCCCGCCCACGCAAACCCGAGCGCAATCGCCAGCAGCGTCACGGCCAGGCGGCGCAGCGTTTCGGCTATGGGTTGCGATAGGCGTGGCAGCCACAGCACCGCAGACAGCAGGGGAAGCACCCAGAACCAGCGGGCGGAAGGCAGCGTGGCCTGTTGTTGCAGCAGCCACACGCCGAAACAGAATGCGATGAGTGTGAGCCGCATCGCGTCGAATGCTCAGATCGGTTGCAGCATCCCGTCCACCAGCCTGATCTGCCGGTCCATGCGCGCGGCGAGTTCGACGTCGTGGGTCACGACGACCAGGCTGGTCTCGTGTTTGCGGTTGAGTTCGCGCATCAGGTCGAACACGGCGTTGGCGGTATGACGGTCGAGATTGCCGGTCGGCTCGTCCGCCAGAATGCAGGCGGGCCGCGTGACCAGTGCCCGTGCAATGGCGACGCGCTGACGCTCGCCGCCGGACAGTTCGCCCGGTCGGTGAGTGAGCCGGTGGCCCAGGCCCACCTCGTTGAGAACCTCGGTCGCGCGCGCCATGGCCTGGTCATGCTCCATGCGACGGATGGTCAGCGGCATGGCCGCGTTTTCCAGCGCCGAAAACTCCGGCAGCAGATGATGAAACTGGTAGACGAAGCCCAGCGCGGTATTGCGCAGTTCGCAGCGCGCCCCTTCGGATATGGCGAAGGGATTCTGTCCCAGCAGTTCGACCTGGCCACGCGTCGGCGTATCGAGCCCGCCCAGCAGATGCAGCAGCGTGCTTTTGCCCGACCCCGACACGCCGACGATGGCGACCGACTCCCCTGCGCGAACCTCCAGGTCGACGCCGTCGAGAACCGGCACATCGGTTTTCCCTTGCCGGAAGGTTTTGCCGAGTCCGGTGCAGCGCAACACGACCTCACTCATAGCGCAGCGCCTCCGCCGGGTTGATGCGCGAGGCACGCCAGCTCGGATACAGTGTCGCGGCCAGGCTGATGAACAGCGAAACGCCGGCGATGATGCCGACGTCGCTCCACTCCAGTTTGGACGGCAGCTTGCTGATGTAATACACGTCGGCCGGGAACAGGTCCATGCCAAAGATGCGCTCGATGAACGGCACGACGGTTTCGACGTTGAGCGCGAGCAGTATCCCGCTCCCCACGCCCAGCAGCGTCCCGAACACGCCGATGAACGCCCCCTGCACGATGAAGATGCTCATGATCGACGAAGGCTTGGCCCCCAGCGTACGCAGGATCGCGATGTCGGACTGCTTGTCGGTTACCGCCATCACCAGGGTGGAGACGATGTTGAAGGCGGCGACGGCGACGATCAGCAGCAGGATCAGGAACATCATGCGTTTCTCGATCGCCACGGCGCGGAAGAA
>JAJXTE010000155.1 GCA_021784115.1 Pseudomonadota bacterium
GTGAAGCGCCGCTGAACCCCCAGACGCGCGTGCTGCTGGGCGACAGCCTGGGCGAACTGTTCGCGTATTACGCAGCCTGCGATGTGGCCTTCGTCGGCGGCAGTCTCGCGCCGCTGGGCGGCCAAAACCTGATCGAGGCAGCGAGCGTGGGGCGGCCGGTGCTGGTGGGGCCGCACACCTTCAACTTCGAGGAAGCGACGCGGCTGGCGATCGAGGCCGGTGCGGCGCGGCGAGTGAACGATGCCGACGACCTGCTGGTGAAGGCGCTGGGGCTGCTGGACGATGCGCCGGCGTGCGCTCGCATGGGTGACGCTGGCCTGGCGTTTGCCGCGCGCCATCGCGGCGCGGCGGCGCAGGTGGCGGCGTTTATTTCGCCGCTGGCTTCAGATAGCGGTCGATCTCGGCCAGGTCGGCCGGGCTGAGTTCGCCGACGGCGGCCTTGAGCGACAGCCCCGACAGCAGATAGGCATAGCGCGCGCCGGCCAGGTCGCGGCGGGCGGAGAACACCTGCTGCTCGGCGTTCAGCACGTCGAGGCTGGTGCGCACGCCGACCTCCAGACCGAGCTTGGTGGAATCGAGCTGGGCCTGGGTCGATACCAGGGCCTGCTCCAGCGCGTGCACGCGGGCCACGCCGCTGCTGACGTTGAGCCAGGCCTGGCGCGCCTGCAGGCTGGCGTCGCGGGTGGCGGCCTCGAGATCCTGGCGCGCCTTTTCCTGGTTGGCGACGGCTTCGCGCACGCGCGAACTGGTCAGTCCGCCCTGGTAGATCGGCAGGTTGAGTTCCACGCCGACGCTGGCGACACGCGAGTCGATCTGCATGTTGCCGAAACTCTGGTTGTTGTTGACGGTGTAGCCGGCGACGGCATCCAGCGTGGGATAGTGGCCGGCGCGGTTGCGCTCGACTTCCTGGTCGGCGATGGTCTTGGCGATGCGCTGGATCTCGGCCTGCAGGTTGCCCTGCATGGCGCGCGCGGCCCAGGTGTCGATGGATTCGGATTCGACCTTGAGTTGTGCCGGTTCGACGAACATGTCGAGCGCACCGGGCGGTTTGCCGATGAGTTTTTCCAGCGCGCGCAGACGGATGGCGAGGCTGTTCTGCTCGGCGATCTCCTGCGCGACGGCGAGATCGTAGCGCGCCTGCGCTTCGTGGGTGTCGGTGATGGTGGCGGTGCCGACCTCGAAGTTGCGTTTGGCCGCGGCCAGCTGTTCGGTGATCGCCGATTTCTGCGCATTGATGAAGGCGATGGTGTCCTGCGACTGCAGCACGTCGAAATACGCCTGCGCCACACGCAGGATCAGGTCCTGTTCAGCCAGCTTGAGTTGCATCCCGGCGATCCTGACCTGCTCCTTGGACTGCGCGTACTGCACCCAATTCTGTTTGCGGAACAGCGGCTGCGCGGCGGTGAGCGAATAGCCGTTGGAGGTGTATTGGGAATCGCCGCCGGGGAGGCTGGACGTGAGGTCGTTGTAGCGCACGTTGCCGCCAAGATTGACGTTGGGCAGCAGCCCGGCACGGCCCTGCACTGCCTTTTCCCGGCCGGCTTGATACGCGGCGCGCGCGGCGGCATATTGCGCATCGTAGGCTTGTGCCTCCCGGAAGACGGCGGACAGGTTGTCTGCGTGGGCGACGGGTGTCAGGGCCAAGGCGATCGCGAGAGACAGCGGTCTGAATTGCATGGTGAATCCAGTCTTTGATGGTTGAATCAGTAGCGCGGCATGGCCGGATCGACTTCGTCGGCCCAGGCGGCCACGCCGCCCGAGAGATTGACGACGTCGCCGAATCCCGCCGCTTCAAGATAGCGTGCGGCGTGATAGCTGCGTACGCCATGATGGCAGATGACTACTGTTTCGGCATCCTTGTTCAATTCCGACAGGCGTGCGGGCAACTCGCGCATCGGGATCAGGATCGCGCCGGGCAGGCGGCACAGGTTCCATTCCCACGGCTCGCGCACATCGAGCAGCACCGGCGTGTGGCCGGACTGGATGTGCGCGGCGAGTTCAGGCGGGCGAAACTGGCGCATGGCGTTGCGCTCAGAACACGAAAGCGGCGGGGTGCGGCGCGTTCAGCAGCGGCGCCACGCAGGTTTCGAACAGCGTCACGCTGCGGAAAGCCCCCGGGGCGGTGCAGGTGATGAGCTGCGCCTGCATCACCGGCGCTTCGCCGACGATCGCGAACAGGCGCCCGCCCACATGAAGGCGGCGGCGGAAGGCTTCCGACAGCAGCGGGGTCGAGCCAGTGAGAACAATGACATCGAAGCCGGCCACGTCGGGCCAGTCGTGGGCGGCATCGCCGGGATGCAGGGCGACGTTGTCGAAGCCGTGCGCGCGAAGTTTCTGCGTGGCCGCAGCAGTGAATTCGGGGACGATGTCGACCGACACCACCTCGGCGGCCTGCGAGGCCAGCAGCGCAGTGAAGTAGCCGCTGCCGGTGCCGACTTCCAGCACCCGGTCGGTGGGGCGGATGGCGAGTTCCTGGATGGCGCGCGCTTCGAGTTTGGGCGTCCACATCGTCTGGCCGCGGCCGAGCGGAATTTCCATGTCGACGAAGGCGAGCGCGCGATGCGCCTCGGGCACGTAGTCTTCGCGACGCACCTTGAACAGCAGGTCCAGCACGTCCTGATCCAGCACATCCCAGGGGCGGATCTGCTGTTCCACCATGTTGTAGCGCGCCTGCTCCATGTCCATGCGGTGCCCTTGAATATCAATAAGTTAGGAGGGGGATTGCCTTGCAATTATTCCACATTTCGGCTACCTTGA
>JAJXTE010000066.1 GCA_021784115.1 Pseudomonadota bacterium
TGCCCGCCCCAGCCTTGAGTAGCCAGCTTCAAGCAATACAGGCCAATAGCTCAATTGGTAGAGCGTCGGTCTCCAAAACCGAAGGTTGGGGGTTCGAGACCCTCTTGGCCTGCCACAGGATAAGCCGCAAGGCGCACAGCATTCATGGCTGACAAAATCAAGCTGCTGGTAGCGGTATTGCTGGTCATCGCAGGGGTGGCCGGCTTTTATTTTTTTGCGGATGCGCCAACCGTGGTGCGCGTCCTGTTGGTGATCGCTGGCGTTGTGCTGGCGGCGGTGATGGCGGGCATGTCGGCCCCGGGCAAGCGGTTTTTCCGCTTTGCGCTCGATGCGCGTGACGAGGCCAAGAAGGTTGTCTGGCCGACTCGCAAGGAGACCGTCCAGATGACGGGCGTGGTCATGGCTTTTGTGGTCGTGATGGCACTGTTCTTGTGGGCGGTGGATGGAATTTTGTTGTGGCTCGTCAAACTGGCCATGGGACAGGGGAGTTGAGTATGCGATGGTACGTGGTTCATGCCTACTCCGGCTTCGAGAAAAGTGTTGCGCGCGCTTTGGAAGAGCGCATCGAGCGCGCTGGCATGAAGGACCGTTTCGGCGTCATCGTTGATGAAAAAACGGGCAAGCCAAGGCCTGCCATCATGGTGCCGGTCGAGGAAGTGGTCGAAATGAAGGCGGGGCAGAAAAAAACTGCCGAGCGCAAATTCTTTCCCGGCTACGTCCTGGTGCAGATGGAGATGGACGACGATACCTGGCACCTGGTGAAGAGCACGCCCAAGGTTACCGGATTTGTCGGCGGCACGGCAACCAAGCCTGCCCCCATCTCGGAAAAGGAAGTGCAGGCCATTCTCGACCAGATGCGCGAGGGCGTGGAAAAACCCAAGCCCAAGGTGCTGTTCGAGGTGGGCGAATCGGTGCGTGTCATTGACGGTCCGTTCACGGATTTCAATGGCAACGTGGAAGAAGTGAATTACGACAAGAGCAAGTTGCGCGTGTCGGTGATGATTTTTGGCCGGGCGACGCCTGTGGAACTGGGCTTCGGTCAGGTCGAAAAAAGCTGATTCCTGGCGTCAGGCTGGTAGCGGCCTCAAGCAGGATAGCAGGTCCGGGCAACCGGAGAGGAGCGCGAGTAGGGCAACCCAAAGCGCGTTGGTACTCACTTATTAGGAGCCATCATGGCAAAGAAGATTGTCGGCTACATCAAGCTGCAAGTGCCGGCGGGTAAAGCAAACCCGTCGCCCCCCATCGGTCCCGCGCTCGGTCAGCGCGGCCTGAATATCATGGAATTCTGCAAGGCGTTCAACGCCAAGACCCAGGGCATGGAGCCCGGCCTGCCGATTCCGGTCGTGATCACTGCGTTTGCGGACAAGAGCTTCACCTTCGTGATGAAGACGCCGCCCGCGACCGTGCTGATCAAGAAGGCGATCAAGCTCGACAAGGGCAGCGCAAAGCCGCACTTGGACAAGGTGGGCACGATCACCCGTGCCCAGCTGGAAGAGATCGCCAAGGCCAAGGAGCCCGATCTGACCGCGGCCGACATGGATGCAGCAGTGCGTACGATCGCAGGTACGGCCCGTTCCATGGGCATCGTCGTGGAGGGAGTCTGAGATGGCTAACGTATCCAAGCGCCTGCGTGCGCTCAAAGAGAAAATCGACCGCAACCGCAATTACCCGGTGATTGACGCGCTGCAACTGGTCAAGGAATCGGCCACCGCCAAGTTCGACGAGTCGATCGACATCGCCGTGAACCTCGGCGTCGATGCGCGCAAATCCGACCAGATGGTGCGGGGTGCCGTGGTGCTGCCCAAGGGTATCGGCAAGACCGTTCGTGTCGCCGTGTTCGCGCAGGGCGACAATGTGCAGAAGGCAAAAGATGCGGGCGCCGATATCGTCGGATTCGACGATCTGGCGGCCGAGATCAAGGCCGGCAAAATGGATTTCGACGTGGTGATTGCCACCCCCGACTCGATGCGCGTGGTCGGTCAGCTCGGCCAGATTCTGGGCCCGCGCGGCCTGATGCCGAACCCCAAGGTGGGTACGGTATCGGCGGACGTGGTCGGCGCGGTGAAAAACGCCAAGGCGGGCCAGGTGCAGTACCGCACCGACAAGGGCGGCATCGTGCACTGCACCATCGGCCGCGCCTCGTTCAGCGTCGAAGACCTGAAAGAGAACCTGGCCGCCCTGCTGGACGCGCTTCAGCGCGCCAAGCCGGCCAGTTCCAAGGGTATCTATTTCAAGCGCCTGTCGGTGTCGAGCACCATGGGCGTGGGCGTGCGCGTGGACCAGACCAGCGTCAGCGCATAAATTCTATTGACGGGCATCTCTGCGAAGAGTGCCCGAGCGTACTTTGGGCCGTCAGTCGGTGCATTGGCTGACGGGTTGTCAAAGACCGTAGGCATCCGCAAGGATTTAATCGCCGGTGGATGGCAAATGGGTGATGGTGTTCCGTCCTCTGTTTGCCGGCATCGGACCCTACGCAGATGGCGTTCCCCAGCAGGATTTTCCTGTCAAGGTCGCCAGCCGGAGCGGGCAACGCTCCGTAACTGAGAAGGAGGTAAGACCTTGAGTCTGAATCTTGAAGAAAAGAAAGCCGTCGTTGCTGAGGTTGCTGCGCAGGTTGCAGACGCCCAGGCGGTTGTCGTTGCCGAGTACCGTGGCATCACGGTGGAGAACATGACCCTGTTGCGCGCGCAAGCACGCAAGGAAGGGGTCTATCTGCGTGTGTTGAAAAACACGCTGGTGCGCCGCGCAATTGCGGATACGCCGTTTGCGGGCATTGCCGACCAGCTGGTCGGCCCGCTTGCCTACGGGGTTTCCAAAGATCCGGTGGCCGCCGCCAAGGTGATGCACGAGTTTGCCAAGACCAACGACAAGTTCGTTATCAAGGCCGGTGCCATGCCCAACTTCATCATGTCCGCCAAGGACGTGGGGAATCTGGCGAGCATGCCCAGCCGCGACGAGCTCTTGTCCAAGCTCTTGGGCACCATGCAGGCCCCGATCGCGCAATTCGTTCGTACCCTCAACGAAGTGCCGACCAAGTTCGTTCGCGGACTGGCTGCGGTGCGCGACAAGCAGGCCGCTTAAGCGGTTTGCCGACATCCGAATCGACGATATTGTTTTTAATCTGAAGCACATTGACAGGAGTATTACAAATGGCTGTTGCAAAAGCTGACATTCTGGACGCCATCGCTAGCATGACCGTGCTTGAGCTGTCCGAGCTCATCAAGGAAATGGAAGAGAAATTCGGCGTTTCCGCCGCTGCGGCTGCGGTTGCCGTGGCTGCCCCCGCTGCCGGTGGTGGTGCCGCTGCTGCCGAAGAGCAGACCGAGTTCACCGTGATGCTGAATTCCGCTGGCGAAAAGAAAGTGGAAGTCATCAAAGTGGTGCGTGCTGCAACCGGTCTGGGCCTGAAAGAAGCCAAGGACCTGGTCGACGGCGCCCCCAAGGCCGTGAAGGAAGGCGTCACCAAAGCCGATGCCGACGCGCTGAAGAAGCAGTTGGAAGAAGCTGGCGCTTCCGTCGAAGTCAAATAAGTCAACGGACCCCAGGGCGGTGCGCGCAAGCGCGCCGCCTCATTCCGGTGACGAATTTATTCGATCGAATGTTGCGGGGCAACCCGCGGCAGACGCAAGCAGCAAATACCCGGAACCCGGAGTCGGCTTCCGGGTCGTTTGCTTTTTGCGTGTGCCTCACCAAGGGCCGGCACGTAACCCGCGTGCCCGCCCGCCCCTGATCGTCAAGGAGACCCCATGGCTTACACCTTTACCGAGAAAAAACGTCTGCGCAAGAGTTTTGCCAGCCGGACCAACACCCTTCCGGTGCCGTTTCTTCTGGCGACCCAGCTTGAATCCTATCGCGCCTTCCTGCAGGAAGGCCGTTCGCGCGACGAGCGCCTGAACGAAGGCCTGCAGGCCGCGTTCACTTCGATTTTCCCGATTGAGAGCCACTCCAAGAATGCGCGGCTGGAATACGTCAGCTACAACCTCGGCGAGCCGGTGTTCGACATCAAGGAATGCCAGCAGCGCGGCCTGACCTATTGTGCACCGCTGCGTGCCAAGGTGCGCCTGGTGATCATGGACAAGGAGGCGTCCAAGCCGACGATCAAGGAGGTCAAGGAGCAGGAAGTCTACATGGGCGAGATTCCGCTCATGACGCCGACCGGCTCATTCGTCATCAACGGCACCGAGCGTGTGATCGTGTCGCAGCTGCACCGCTCGCCAGGCGTCTTCTTCGAGCATGACCGCGGCAAGACCCACAGCTCCGGCAAGCTGCTGTTCTCGGCGCGCGTGATTCCCTACCGGGGCTCGTGGCTGGACTTCGAGTTCGACGCCAAGGACATCCTGTTCTTCCGCGTCGACCGTCGCCGCAAGATGCCGGTGACCATCCTCCTGAAAGCGCTGGGCTACACGCCGGCCACCATCCTCGATGATTTCTTCAGCAAGGACACGTTCTACATCAACACCCGCGGCGTGCAGTTCGAACTGGTTCCCGAGCGCCTGCGCGGCGAGATCGCCCGCTTCGACATCTGCGGCAAGGACGATCACGTTATCGTGCCGAAGGACAAGCGCATCACCGCCAAGCACATCCGCGAGCTCGACGCTGCTGGCGTCAAGAAGTGGGCGGTGCCGGCCGAGTTCGTGGTGGGCCGCGTGCTGTCGCACGATGTGGTCGACAAGAACACCGGCGAACTGGTGGCGCGCGCCAACGACGAGATCACCGAGGAGCTGCTGAGCAAGCTGGCCGCTGCCGGCATCGAGAAATTCAATACGCTGTATACCAACGACCTCGATCACGGCGCCTTCATTTCGCAGACGCTGCGTACCGACGACACCCTCGACGAATACGCCGCCAAGGTGGCGATCTATCGAATGATGCGCCCAGGCGAGCCGCCCACCGAAGATGCAGTGAATGCGCTGTTCGGCAACCTGTTCTTCAGCGAGGACCGCTACGACCTCTCCGCCGTGGGCCGCATGAAGTTCAACCGCCGCATTGGCCGGGACGAGCTCACCGGTTCCGGTACGTTGTCGACCGAAGACATCGTCGCCGTCATCAAGATCCTGGTCGAGTTGCGTAACGGCCGCGGGGAGATCGACGACATCGATCACCTCGGCAACCGTCGCGTGCGGTCGGTCGGCGAACTGGCGGAGAACCAGTTCCGTGCGGGTCTGGTGCGCGTCGAGCGCGCGGTGCGCGAGCGCCTGTCGCAGGCCGAATCCGACAACCTGATGCCGCATGACCTGATCAACGCCAAACCGGTGTCGGCGGCGATCAAGGAATTCTTCGGGTCGTCGCAGCTGTCGCAATTCATGGACCAGACCAACCCGCTGTCCGAGATCACGCACAAGCGTCGCGTCTCTGCGCTGGGTCCGGGCGGTCTGACGCGCGAACGCGCCGGCTTCGAGGTGCGCGACGTGCACCCGACCCACTATGGCCGCGTCTGCCCGATCGAGACGCCTGAAGGCCCGAACATCGGCCTAATCAATTCGCTGGCCCTGTTCGCGCGCACCAACTGGTACGGCTTCATCGAAACGCCCTACCGGAAAGTCGTCAACCACAAGGTGACCGACGAAATCGAATACCTGTCGGCGATCGAAGAGAGCAAGTACGTGATCGCGCAGGCGAACGCCGATCTCGACGCCAAGGGCAAGTTCAAGGACGACTTGGTGTCGTGCCGATTCAAGAACGAATTTACGCTGTCGGCCCCCGACAAGATCGAATACATGGACGTGGCGCCGGCGCAGATCGTGTCGGTGGCGGCTTCGCTGATCCCCTTCCTCGAGCATGACGATGCCAACCGCGCGCTGATGGGCTCCAACATGCAGCGTCAGGCGGTACCCTGCCTGCGTCCCGAGAAGCCCTTCGTCGGCACCGGCATCGAGCGGACCGCAGCGGTCGATTCCGGTACGGTGGTGACCGCGCATCGCGGCGGCATCGTCGACTACATCGACGCCGGCCGGATCGTGATCCGCGTGCACGATGAAGAAGCGCGTGCCGGTGAAGTCGGCGTGGACATCTACTCGCTGATCAAGTACACGCGTTCCAACCAGAACACCAACATCAACCAGCGTCCGCTGGTGAAGGTGGGCGACGTCATCGCCCGCGGCGACGTGATTGCCGATGGCGCCTCGACCGACATGGGCGAACTGGCGCTGGGGCAGAACATGCTGGTCGCCTTCATGCCGTGGAACGGCTACAACTTCGAAGACTCGATCCTGATCAATGAGAAGGTCGTTGCCGAAGACCGCTATACCTCGATCCATATCGAGGAACTGTCGGTGGTGGCGCGTGACACCAAGCTTGGACCGGAAGAGATCACCCGCGACATTTCCAACCTGGCCGAACGCCAGTTGGGCCGCCTGGACGAGTCCGGCATCATCGCCATCGGCGCCGAAGTCGAAGCCGGCGACGTGCTGGTCGGCAAGGTCACGCCCAAGGGCGAGACCCAGCTGACGCCGGAAGAAAAACTGCTGCGCGCGATTTTCGGCGAGAAGGCCAGCGACGTGAAGGATACCAGCCTCAAGGTGCCGTCCGGCATGTCGGGCGTGGTCATCGACGTGCAGGTGTTCACCCGCGAAGGCATCGAGCGCGACAAGCGTGCGCAGTCGATCATCGATACGCAGCTGGCCGAATACAAGAAGGACCTGACCGACCGCATGCGCATCGTCGAGGACGACACGTTTGCGCGCCTGGAAAAGCTGCTTCACTTGAAGGTCGCCAACGGCGGTCCGAAAAAGCTCGCCAAGGGCAGCAAGGTCACCAGGGACTACCTGGAGTCGGTGAACCGCCACGACTGGTTCGACATTCGCCTGGCCGACGACGACGCCAGCCGCCAGGTCGAGTCGCTGAAGGACAGCCTCACGCAGAAGCGCATCGAGTTCGATGCGATGTTCGAAGAGAAGAAGAAGAAGCTCACCGCAGGCGACGAACTGCCGCCCGGCGTCCAGAAAATGGTCAAGGTCTACCTGGCGGTGAAGCGCCGCCTGCAGCCCGGCGACAAGATGGCAGGTCGTCACGGCAACAAGGGTGTGGTGTCGAAGATCGTTCCGGTCGAGGACATGCCCTTCATGGCCGACGGCCGTCCGGTGGACATCGTTCTGAACCCGCTCGGCGTGCCGTCGCGGATGAACGTTGGCCAGATTCTGGAAACCCATCTGGGCTGGGCCTCCAAGGGCCTGGGCGAGAAAATCGGCCAGATGCTGGATGCACAGACCAAGACCATGGTCAAGGACCTGCGCCATTTCTTCAAGGAAATCTACAACCAGTCGGGCAAGTCCGAAGACATCGACAGCTTCACCGACGAGGAAGTGATCGAGCTGGGCCGCAACCTGCAAAAAGGCGTGCCGTTCGCCTCGCCCGTATTCGACGGTGCATCGGAGGAAGAAATCCGCCGCATGCTGACGCTCGCCGGCCTGCCTGAAGGCGGCCAGGTCACGCTGTACGACGGCCGCACGGGTGAAGCCTTCGACCGCCAGGTGACCGTGGGCTACAAGCACGTGCTGAAGCTCCACCACCTGGTCGACGACAAGATGCACGCACGTTCCACCGGCCCATACTCGCTGGTCACGCAGCAGCCGCTGGGCGGCAAGGCGCAATTCGGCGGCCAGCGCTTCGGCGAAATGGAAGTGTGGGCGCTGGAAGCCTATGGCGCATCCTACGTGCTGCAGGAAATGCTGACGGTGAAGTCGGACGATGTGAACGGTCGTACCAAGGTGTACGAGAACATCGTCAAGGGCGACCACAAGATCGAGGCCGGCATGCCGGAATCCTTCAACGTGCTGGTGAAGGAAATCCGTTCGCTGGGCATCGACATCGATCTGGAACGTTATTAATTTAGGGGTGAGGACACAGCCATGAAAGCATTGTTAGATCTTTTCAAGCAGGCCACCCACGAGGAAGAGTTCGACGCCATCAAGATTGGCCTGGCGTCGCCGGAGAAAATCCGTTCCTGGTCGTACGGCGAAGTGAAGAAGCCGGAGACCATCAACTACCGCACCTTCAAGCCAGAGCGCGACGGTCTTTTCTGCGCCAAGATTTTCGGTCCGGTGAAGGATTACGAATGCCTGTGCGGCAAATACAAGCGTTTGAAGCACCGCGGCGTGATCTGCGAGAAGTGCGGCGTTGAAGTCACGCTGTCCAAGGTGCGCCGCGAGCGCATGGGACACATCGAACTGGCGTCGCCCGTCGCGCACATCTGGTTCCTGAAGTCGCTGCCGTCGCGTCTGGGCATGGTGCTCGACATGACGCTGCGCGACATCGAGCGCGTGCTGTACTTCGAAGGCTTCGTGGTGGTCGAACCCGGCATGACGCCGCTCAACCGCGGCCAGTTGCTGACCGAGGAAGACTATCTTGCCAAGCTGGAAGAGTACGGTGACGAATTCAAGGCGCTGATGGGTGCGGAAGCGGTGCGCGAACTGCTGCGCTCGCTCGACCTGCATACCGAAGTGGAAACGCTGCATTCGGAAATCAGCAAGACCGGTTCCGACACCAAGCTGAAGAAGCTGTCGAAGCGCCTGAAGATTCTCGAAGGCTTCCAGAAGTCCGGCATCAAGCCCGAGTGGATGATCCTCGAAGTGCTGCCGGTGCTGCCGCCCGAACTGCGCCCGCTGGTGCCGCTGGACGGCGGCCGTTTCGCCACGTCCGACCTGAATGACCTGTATCGCCGCGTCATCAACCGCAACAACCGTTTGAAGCGTCTGCTGGAGCTGAAGGCGCCTGAAATCATCGTGCGCAACGAGAAGCGCATGCTGCAGGAAGCGGTGGATTCGCTGCTGGACAACGGCCGTCGCGGCAAGGCGATGACCGGCGCCAACAAGCGTCCGCTGAAGTCGCTGGCCGACATGATCAAGGGCAAGAGCGGCCGCTTCCGTCAGAACCTGCTGGGCAAGCGTGTCGACTACTCCGGCCGTTCGGTCATCGTGGTCGGCCCGACGCTGAAGCTGCACCAGTGCGGCCTGCCGAAGAAGATGGCGCTCGAGCTGTTCAAGCCCTTCATCTTCAACCGCCTCGAAGTGCTGGGGCTGGCGACCACGATCAAGGCCGCCAAGAAGATGGTGGAAGACGAAGAGCCGATCGTGTGGGACCTGCTGGAAGAGGTCATCCGCGAGCATCCCGTGATGCTGAACCGCGCGCCGACGCTGCATCGCCTGGGCATCCAGGCATTCGAGCCGGTGCTGATCGAAGGCAAGGCCATCCAGCTGCATCCGCTGGTGTGCGCGGCGTTCAACGCCGACTTCGACGGCGACCAGATGGCGGTCCACGTGCCGTTGTCGCTCGAAGCGCAGACCGAAGCCCGCACCCTGATGCTCGCGTCGAACAACGTGCTGTCGCCGGCCAACGGCGAGCCCATCATCGTGCCGTCGCAGGATATCGTGCTGGGTCTGTATTACATGACGCGCGAGAAGGTCAACGCCAAGGGCGAAGGCATGATGTTTGCCGACGTCACCGAAGCGCGCCGTGCCTATGACAACCGCGAAGCCGAGCTGCATGCCCGCGTCACCGTCCGCATCAAGGAAGTGACGCTGGATGTCGACAAGAATCGCGTCGAGACCGTCAAGCGGGTGGAAACCACGCTCGGCCGCGCGCTGCTGTCCGAGATCCTGCCGCCGGGGCTGCCGTTCAGCTTCGTCGACAAGGCGCTGAAGAAAAAGGAAATCTCCAAGCTGATCAACGCCAGCTTCCGTCGCTGCGGCCTGCGCGAGACGGTGATTTTCGCCGACAAGCTGATGTACACCGGCTTCACCTACGCTACCCGTGCGGGGATGTCGATCGCCATCAAGGACATGCTGATTCCAGGCGAAAAGCACCAGATCCTGGATGCTGCCGAGACCGAGGTCAAGGAGATCGAGTCGCAATACACGTCGGGCCTGGTGACCCAGGGCGAGCGTTACAACAAGGTCGTGGACATCTGGGGCCGCGCGGGCGACGCCGTGGCCAAGGCCATGATGACGCAGCTGGGGAGCGAGAAGGTTACCGATCGCCACGGCAAGGAAGTCACTCAGGAATCGTTCAACTCGATCTACATGATGGCCGACTCGGGCGCGCGCGGTTCCGCGGCGCAGATTCGTCAGCTGGCCGGCATGCGCGGCCTGATGGCGAAGCCGGACGGTTCGATCATCGAAACGCCGATCACGGCGAACTTCCGCGAAGGCCTGAACATGCTTCAGTACTTCATCTCGACCCACGGCGCGCGTAAAGGCCTGGCCGATACCGCGCTGAAGACCGCGAACTCGGGCTACCTGACGCGCCGTCTGGTCGACGTGACGCAGGATCTGGTGGTGGTCGAGGACGATTGCGGCACCAAGAACGGTCTGGTCGTGAAGGCACTGGTCGAAGGCGGTGAAGTGGTCGAAGCGCTGCGCGAGCGGATCCTCGGACGCGTGGCCGCCAGCGACATCATCAACCCCGAAACCCAGGAAACCGTATTCGAAGCCGGCACCCTGCTGGTGGAAGACGTGGTCGACACCGTCGAATCGCTCGGCATCGACGAAGTCAAGGTGCGCACGCCGCTGACCTGCGAGACGCGCTATGGCCTGTGTGCCAAGTGCTACGGCCGCGATCTGGGCCGGGGCTATCTGGTCAATGCCGGTGAGGCGGTCGGCGTCATCGCCGCGCAGTCGATCGGCGAACCGGGCACCCAGCTCACCATGCGGACCTTCCACATCGGCGGTGCAGCATCGCGCGCCGCTGCGGCCAGCCAGCTCGAAGCCAAGTCCAACGGGACGGTGCAGTACACCGCCACCATGCGTTACGTGACCAATGCCCGCAAGGAACTGGTGGCCATTTCGCGCAGTGGCGAAATCATCATTGCCGACGACAGCGGTCGCGAGCGCGAACGCCACAAGGTGCCGTATGGCGCGACGCTGATGGTGACCGACGGTGCCAAGATCAAGGCGGGCGCAGTATTGGCCATGTGGGATCCGCACACCCGTCCGATCATCACCGAGTACGCCGGACGGATCCGCTTCGAGAACATCGAGGAAGGCGTCACCGTGGCCAAGCAGCTCGACGACGTCACCGGCCTGTCCACGCTGGTCGTGATCGATCCCAAACGCAAGGCCAGCGGCGCCGGCAAGGGCCTGCGCCCGCAGGTCAAGCTGCTGGACGAGGCGGGCAATGAACTCAAGCTGGCCGGCACCGACACGCTGGTCAACATCACCTTCCAGATCGGATCCATCATCACCGTGAAAGACGGTCAGGATGTGGCGGTGGGCGACGTGCTCGCGCGTATCCCGCAGGAAACCTCGAAGACGCGCGACATTACCGGTGGTCTGCCGCGTGTGGCCGAGCTGTTCGAGGCACGTTCGCCGAAAGATGCCGGCGTGCTGGCCGAAGTTACCGGCACGGTCTCCTTCGGCAAGGACACCAAGGGCAAGCAGCGCCTGGTCATCACCGACCTGGACGGCGTGGCGCACGAGTACCTGATCACGAAAGAGAAGCACGTGACCGCGCACGACGGCCAGATCGTCCAGAAGGGCGAAATGATCGTCGACGGTCCGGTCGATCCGCACGACATCCTGCGCCTGCAGGGCGTGGAAGCGCTGGCACGCTACATCACCGACGAAGTGCAGGACGTGTACCGTCTTCAGGGCGTGAAGATCAACGACAAGCACATCGAAGTCATCGTGCGGCAGATGCTGCGCCGCGTCACCGTGGCGGATCCGGGTGATACCGGACTCATTCCGGGCGAACAGGTCGAGCGCTCGGAGGTGCTGCAGATCAACGACGAAATGACCGCGGCAGGCAAACAGCCGGCAGCCTACGATCCCATCCTGCTGGGCATCACCAAGGCGTCGCTGTCGACCGACTCGTTCATTTCGGCTGCTTCTTTCCAGGAAACCACGCGCGTGCTGACCGAAGCGGCCATCATGGGCAAGAAGGACGAGTTGCGCGGCCTGAAGGAAAACGTCATCGTCGGACGCCTGATCCCGGCGGGCAGCGGCCTGGCTTACCACAACACCCGTCGCCGTCAGGCTGCCGGGGAAGATCTGGGGGCCGGTCACCTGATCGAAGGCGGGGACGTGAATCCTGCCGAGAATCAGGAAGTGGCTTGACAGGGGAAGGGGTCTCCCCTAGAATCACGCGTCTTTTTCCGGCCACAAGTCCGCCGGGAAGCGCAGGACTGTAGCCCGGGACGGCGTATAGCCGTCCCGCTTGTTTTAGCAACGATACGCTCACCTTAATTTTTCGGAATTTTTGACATGCCAACGATTAACCAGCTGATCCGCAAGCCGCGCCAGGCGCCGGTGGAAAAGAGCAAGGTTCCGGCCTTGAAGGCCTGCCCGCAACGC
>JAJXTE010000067.1 GCA_021784115.1 Pseudomonadota bacterium
TCGATCACCCGCGACGTCTCGGGCGAAGGCGTGCAGCAGGCGCTGCTGAAGCTGATCGAAGGCACGACGGCTTCGGTTCCTCCGCAGGGCGGGCGCAAGCACCCGAACCAGGAATTCGTGCAGGTCGACACCAGCAACATCCTGTTCATCTGCGGTGGCGCGTTCAGCGGCCTGGAAAAGGTCATCCGCGGCCGAACCGAAAAGGGCGGCATCGGCTTCGGCGCACAGGTCAAGAACGTCGACGAGACCAAGCGCGATGTCGAGTTGTTGCATCAGGTCGAGCCGGAAGATCTGATCAAATATGGCCTGATCCCGGAATTTGTGGGTCGTTTGCCGGTTGTCGCGACCTTGGATGAGTTGGATGAGGCCGCCTTGGTGCAGATCCTGACCGAGCCGAAGAACGCGCTGACCAAGCAGTTCGTCAAGCTCTTCAAGATGGAAGGCGTCGAGCTTGAGTTCCGCGAGGATGCATTGAACGCCATCGCCAAGCGGGCGCTGGCGCGTCGCACCGGGGCGCGCGGTCTGCGTTCGATCATCGAGCATTCCCTGCTCGATACCATGTACGACCTGCCTTCCCTCAAAGGGGTCAGCAAAGTGGTGGTGGACAACGGCCTGATCAGCGGCGACGGGAAGCCTTTGCTGATCTACTCCGATCAGGGCGACCAGCCGCTCGCTGCCGGTGCCTGAACCGGGATGGCTGATGGGGAACCTGTCAGCCATCTTGAATTCCAAACTATGCCCCCCAACTGGGACGAGCGTGGTTGAAATGCCGCGCATCCTTTCCTCAACCCTTACCAGGAAATCATGATGAGCGACAACATATCCAAGGAACAGGTCGATCTGCCGCTGTTGCCGCTTAGGGATGTGGTGGTATTTCCCCACATGGTGATCCCGCTGTTCGTGGGCCGCCCCAAATCGATCAAGGCGCTGGAAACCTCGATGGAGTCCGGCAAGAGCATCCTGCTGGTCGCGCAAAAGACCGCCGCACAGGACGACCCCACCCCGGAAGACCTCTACGACACCGGCAGCGTCGCGACCGTCCTGCAGATGCTGAAACTGCCCGATGGCACGGTCAAGGTCCTGGTAGAGGGCAATCAGCGTGCCCGCGTGCTGGACGTGACCGACGTCGGCACCCACCTGGCCGCCCGCGCCGAAATCCTGCCTGCGGAGGGTGAGGAACTGGTGGAAGTGGAAGCGATGCGTCGCGCGCTGCTGACGCAGTTCGACCAGTACGTCAAGCTGAACAAGAAAATCCCGCCGGAAATCCTGACTTCGCTATCGGGCATCGATGAAGGGGGCCGCCTGGCCGATACCATCGTCGCGCACCTGCCGTTGAAACTGGAACAGAAACAGGAAGTGCTGGAGATGATCGGCGTTAACAAACGCCTCGAACATCTGCTCGGGCTGCTGGAAGGCGAACTCGACATCCTGCAGGTGGAAAAGCGCATCCGCGGCCGCGTCAAGCGGCAGATGGAGAAGAGCCAGCGCGAGTACTACCTGAACGAACAGGTCAAGGCGATCCAGAAGGAACTCGGCGATATCGAGGAAGGTGCCGAGCTGGAAGAACTGGAAAAGCGCATCAAGCAGGCCAGCATGTCCAAGGAGGCCGAAGCCAAGGCCATGGGCGAGCTGAAAAAGCTGCGCATGATGTCGCCGATGTCGGCCGAAGCCACGGTGATCCGCAGCTACATCGAGGCCATGGTCGGCCTGCCGTGGAAGAAGAAGACCAAGATCAGCAAGGATCTGGCGAAGGCCGAGAAAGTCCTCGATCAGGACCACTACGGCCTCGACAAGGTCAAGGAACGCATCCTCGAATACCTCGCGGTGCAGCAGCGTGTAGACAAGGTGAAGGCGCCGATTCTCTGCCTGGTCGGGCCACCCGGCGTCGGCAAGACCTCGCTTGGCCAGTCCATCGCGCGTGCGACCAACCGCAAGTTCGTGCGCATGGCGCTGGGCGGCGTGCGCGACGAATCCGAGATTCGCGGCCACCGTCGTACCTACATTGGCTCGATGCCGGGCAAGATTCTGCAAAGCCTGACCAAGATCGGGGTGAAGAATCCGTTGTTCCTGCTCGATGAAGTCGACAAGATGGGGCAGGATTTCCGCGGTGATCCGTCCTCGGCGCTGCTGGAGGTGCTCGACCCCGAGCAGAACCACACGTTCCAGGATCATTACATCGAGGTCGAATACGACCTGTCCGACGTGATGTTCGTTGCCACGGCCAACTCGCTCAATCTGCCTGCTCCTTTGCTGGACAGGATGGAAGTGATCCGTCTGTCGGGCTACACCGAGGACGAGAAGATCAATATTGCCGAGCGCTATCTGGTGCCCAAGCAGTTGAAGGTCAATGGCATCAAGGAAGGCGAACTCGCCATTGCCGAATCGGCCATCCGTGACGTCGTGCGCTATTACACGCGCGAAGCCGGCGTGCGCAGCCTTGAACGCGAGGTCTCCAAGATCTGTCGCAAGGCGGTCAAGGCTCTGCTGATGAAGAAGCAGAGCACCAAGATCTCGGTGACGTCACGCAATCTGGAGAAATACCTCGGTGTGCGGCGTTTCAGTTTCGGCATCGCTGAACAGAACAACCAGGTGGGACAGGTCACCGGTTTGGCCTGGACCGAGGTCGGCGGCGAGCTGCTCACCATTGAGGCGGTTTCCCTGCCTGGACGCGGCAAGATGACGACCACCGGCAAGCTGGGCGAAGTGATGCAGGAATCGATCCAGGCTGCACTGTCCGTGGTGCGTTCACGTTCACGCAAGCTCGGGATCCAGGAGGATTTCTACCAGAAGCGTGACATCCACATCCACCTGCCGGAAGGTGCGACGCCGAAGGACGGGCCGTCCGCCGGTATCGCGATCTGCACGTCGATGGTATCGATCCTCACCGGCATCCCGGTGCGCGCTGACGTTGCAATGACCGGAGAGATCACGTTGCGCGGCGAAGTGTTGCCGATCGGCGGCCTGAAGGAAAAATTGCTCGCGGCGCATCGCGGCGGGATCAAGACCGTGCTGATTCCGCAGGAGAACGTCAAGGATCTGACCGAGATTCCGGACAACATCAAGAACAAACTGGACATTCATCCGGTCAAGTGGATCGATCAAGTTCTTGAATTGGCACTGGAACATGTGCCCGAGCCTTTGCACGACGAACCCGTAGCGGACGCACCGGCAATTGCTGTTTCGGAAGAGGACGCAACCTCTGCTGCGGCGCTCAAACACTAGGTATTTTTCAACCACCCGTCCGAATCCCGCGCCAGTCGCGGGATTTTTTTGTCAGCTGCCCGGAAAACCGCTTGACACAAGGTTTTGCGGGTTGCTATAAAAGCGAGCACAGGGTTTTCCTGTGCGACTTGAAGAAGGGGACAACACGTGAACAAATCCGAATTGATTGATGCCATTGCCGACTCGGCTGACATTTCCAAAGCCGCCGCTGGCCGTGCACTGGACGCGACGGTCGAGGCCGTCAAAAAAGCGCTGAAGAAGGGCGACATGGTAACGCTGGTGGGTTTCGGCAGCTTCTACGTCGGCAAGCGCGCCGCGCGTACCGGCCGTAATCCGCGCACTGGCGCCGCCATCAAGATCAAGGCCGCCAAGGTGCCGAAGTTCCGCGCCGGCAAGGGCCTGAAGGACGCCATCAACTGATAAAAAGTGTGTTTCGCACTTGGCAGGACCGAGAAGAATGTTGTAGAATTTTGGTCTTTGTCGGGTGCTTAGCTCAGCTGGTAGAGCGTCGCCCTTACAAGGCGAATGTCGGGGGTTCGAACCCCTCAGCACCCACCAGCTGCGTGGGCAACAAGCGGGCGAGTTTCAGGCAGCAACGTTTTTGTAGTGCAAGGGAGTGGTAGTTCAGTTGGTTAGAATACCGGCCTGTCACGCCGGGGGTCGCGGGTTCGAGTCCCGTCCACTCCGCCAACACCGAAAAGGCGAACTCGCGTTCGCCTTTTTTCATTTGTGGGATTTGTCGTCACGCGAATTTCATCTCCACCCGATTTTTAATCGGGGTTTGGGCGAGACGCGAGACGCAAAGTAAGCGAAAATTCGCGCTGACGTTTTTTCCGGAGTAAAAGACCGTGCTCGAAGCAATCCGCAAGCATGCACAGGGTTGGCTGGCCAAAGTCATACTGGCTTTGATCGCAATCACGTTCGCCCTGTTTGGCGTGGACTCCTACATGAAGGGCGACAAGAGCGGCGGGATGGTCGCCGAGGTCGGCGATGTGGGCATTTCGCGCGAGGAACTGGCGAGGGAAATCCAGACGCAGACTGATCGCATGCGCGAGGCGATGGGTCCCGCTTTCGATCCCGCTGTCGCCGAAACCGCCGACTTCCGCAAACAGGTGCTCGACAGCCTGATCGAGCGCAAGGCGCTGCTGCAGGATGCGCAGAAAAACAAATTCCTGGCGCCCGACGCGTACCTTGCATCCGTTCTCGCGCAGATTCCCGCCTTCCAGCAGGATGGCAAGTTTTCCCAGCAGCGCTATGAAGCGGTGTTGCGTCAAAATGGCCGTACGCCTGCGCAATTCGAAAATGAGCTGCGCCAGGGCTTCATGCTGGATGTGGTGACCAGCCCGGTGACGCTCGCAGCGTTTCCGTCGACTGCGTCGCTGACGCAGATTGCACGCCTGGTTGCGCAGCAACGTGAGATCGCCTGGGCTGATCTGCCGGCTTCCACGGTTGCGTCGCAGGTCAAGGTGACCCAAGCCGACGTGGAGCGCGATTACGCGGCGCACAAGGCGGAATTTACGGAGCCCGAACAAATCCGCGCCGAATATCTGGTGCTCGACAGGGCGAGCGTGGCAGCCGGCATCGCGGTGAGCGATCAGGCCGTGGCGGACTACTATGCGGCCAATGCGGCGAAGTTTGGGCAGCCCGAGCAGCGAAGCGCCAGCCACATTCTCATTGCGGTCGACAAGAATGCCGATGCGGCGACCCGCGCCAAGGCCAAGGCGAAGGCGACCGAACTGGCTCAGATTCTGCAGAAATCGCCGCAGCGTTTTGCCGAACTCGCGCGAACCCAGTCGCAGGACCCGGGCTCGGCAGCGCAGGACGGCAGCCTGGGGAGTTTTGCCCGCGGCATGATGGTCAAGCCGTTCGAGGATGCCGTCTTCAGCATGAAGCCTCATGAAATTCGTGGACCGGTGGAAAGCGATTTTGGTTATCACATCATCAGGCTGGATGGTATCCAGCCGGCCAAGGTGGCACCGCTGAACGAAGTGCGCGCCGAAGTCGTTGATGCGGTGCGCAAACAGCAGGCGCAGAAGGCCTTCGCGGATCTGGCTGACAACTTTGGCAACCTGGTCTATGAAAACGCACAGTCCCTCCAGCCTGCAGCTGCTGCGGCCAAGCTCAGCGTCAAGCAAAGCGATTGGATGAGCGTCAAGACGGCGCCGGCACCATTCAACAACGCTGCATTGTCGGCCGCGCTGTTCAGTGCTGAATCGATCAAGTCGAAGCAGAACACCGAAGCCATCGAAGTGCAGCCCGGCACGCTGGTCGCGGCACGGGTGATCGATCATCGGCCGGCACGGTTGCGGCCGCTGGCCGAGGTGGCAGCGGAGATCGAAGCCCGGCTGCAAGCCGAGCAGCGTGCAAAATTGCTGGCACAAAAGGGCGACGCGACCATCAAGGCCCTGGAAAAAGGCGACGAAGCGGGTCTGAACTGGTCGGCGTTCAAGGTGGTGGGACGCCAGCCGTCGCCCGAACTGGATGCGGCAGGCGTCAAGGCGGTATTCCGCGCGAACGTTGACAAGCTTCCGGCCTACACCGGGTTTGCGCGTCCCGACGGGTCCTATCGAGTCGTGCGCGTGAGCCGTGTGCTGGAGACGCCCACGCCCGATTCCGCGCTGCTGGCGTCGATTGCATCCGGCTTGACTCAGGCGCAGCAGCGTGCGGATATGAAGGCCATGCTTGCCTTGATCACCGCGGGCCAGAAAGTGACCATCAAACCCAATGCGATTGAAGGCCGATAAGCCGATTGGATTGCGGCAACAAAAAACGCGCCTTTCGGGCGCGTTTTTTGTTGCACGCTGGCGGCCGGGTCACTCCGCGCCGGCGGTGGAATTGAACCCAGCGTCAACGTAGGTGATCTCGCCGGTGATGCCGGATGCGAGGTCGGAGAGCAGGAAGGCGGCGGCATTGCCGACTTCGTCAATCGTTACGTTGCGGCGCAGCGGGGCGTTCTGGGCGACGAGATCGAGTTTTTCGCCGAAATTGGCAATGCCGCTGGCAGCCAGCGTCTTGATCGGGCCGGCCGACACCGCGTTGACGCGTATGCCTTTTGGGCCGAGGCTTTGCGCCATGTAATACACGTTCGATTCGAGGCTGGCCTTGGCCAGGCCCATCACGTTGTAGTTGGGTACGGAGCGAACTGCGCCGAGGTAAGACAGGGTCAGCAGCGCCGCCTTGCGGCCTTCCATCATCGGCAGCGCGGCCTTGGCCAGCGCGGCAAAGCTGTATGAACTGATGTCGTGGGCGATGCGAAAATTTTCGCGGGTGACCGAGGAGAGGAAATCGCTGGCGAGCGCTTCCTTCGGCGCGAAGGCAATCGAGTGCACCAGGCCATCCAGGCCGTCCCAGTGCCTGCCGAGTTCGACGAACAGTGCATCGATTTGCTCGTCGCTGGCGACGTCGCACGGGAACACCAGGCTGGAGCCGAATTCCTTGGCAAAATCGGTGACGCGATCCTTGACGCGCTCACCCTGGTAGGTGAAGGCCAGTTCGGCGCCTTCACGCTTGCATGCCGCAGCAATGCCGTAGGCGATGGAACGGTTGGATATCACGCCGGTGATCAGCAAGCGTTTTCCTGCAAGAAATCCCATGATGGTCTCGAAGAGTTGAGTAGCCCCGGATTATAACGGCTGACGTTGACGACGCGCTTGGGTACACTGGCGCCATGGTGCGCATCGGGGCAATTTTGTTGAGGATTGGGCTTCTGGGAGGAGGGCTGACCCTGCTGGCGAGTTGCTCAGGCAACTGGAATGATCCCTATCCTGACGGCGACGCGCGCGCCGATGTGGTGTACAGCGCATTTTCCGAACGCCCCAAGCATCTCGACCCGGCGCGGTCCTACAGTTCGAACGAAGTCGAATTCACCGGCCAGATTTACGAGCCGCCGCTGCAATACCACTTTCTCAAGCGTCCCTACACGCTGATCCCGCTGACTGCCGAGACACTGCCCAAGCCGAGATTCTTCGACGCTGCAGGCAGGCCGCTCCCCGACGATGCGCCGTCCGCGGCCATTGCCGAAAGCGTGTACGAGATCCGGATTCGTCCGGGGATTCGCTATCAACCGCATCCGGCGTTTGCGCGCGATGAGGCGGGCCGCTATCGCTATCATGCCCTGGACGCCGCTGCAGTGGCGGACAAGACGCGGATCACCGATTTCTCGCAAACGGGCACGCGTGAACTCGTCGCGGCCGACTATGTGTATCAGATCAAGCGGCTGGCCAATCCCCGATTGAGTTCGCCAATCTTTGGTTTGATGTCGGAGCACATCGTCGGCCTGAAAGCGCTGGGGGAGACGCTGGAAAAGGTGGCCAAGGCGCGACCCGATGCGGTGCTGGACCTGAACGATTTCCCGCTCGCGGGTGCGGAAGTGGTGGACCGCTACACGTATCGCATCCACATCAAGGGCAAATACCCGCAGTTCATCTACTGGCTGGCGATGCCTTTCTTCGCGCCGGTTCCGTGGGAAGCGGAAGCCTTCTACGCGCAGCCCGGCATGGCGGACAAAAATCTCACCCTCGACTGGCAGCCGGTCGGGACCGGCCCCTACTACATGGCGGAGAACGATCCCAACCGCCGCATGGTGCTGAAGAAGAACCCCTACTACCACGGCGAAACCTATCCGGTGGAGGGCGACGCGGAAGACCGGCAGGCCGGCCTGCTGGCCGACGCCGGCAAGCCGCTGCCGTTTGTGGACGAGGCCGTGTTCAGCCTGGAAAAGGAAACCATTCCCTACTGGAGCAAGTTCCTGCAGGGTTATTACGACAGCTCCGGCATCAGCTCGGACAGCTTCGACCAGGCCATCCAGTTCTCGGCAGCCGGCAGCCCGCAGCTGACCGACAGCATGCGCGTCAAGGACATTCACCTCGTCACCACGGTGGCGGCTTCGATCTGGTATGTCGGGTTCAACATGCTCGACCCGGTGGTGGGTGGTCTGGGAGAGGACCGTCGCACGCTGCGGCAGGCGATTTCGATCGCGTTCGACTATGACGAATTCATTTCCATTTTCCTCAACGGCCGCGGCATTCCCGCGCAGGGGCCCATCCCGCCCGGACTGTTCGGCTATGTCGACGGCGTGGCGGGGCTGAATCCCTATGTGTACGCAGCGCGCGGCGGAAAGGTCGTGCGGCGCCCCATCGAAGTGGCGAAGAGGCTGCTGGCCGAGGCGGGCTATCCCAATGGCCGCAGTGACAAGACCGGCGCGCCGCTGGTGCTGTATTTCGATACCATGGCGAGCGGCCCCGACGCCAAGTCCCGGCTCGACTGGATGAAGAAGCAGCTCGACAAGCTCAACGTGCAGCTGGTCGTGCGCGGCACCGACTACAACCGTTTCCAGGACAAGATGCGCAAAGGCAACGCCCAGCTGTTCGAATGGGGCTGGAACGCTGATTATCCGGACCCGGAAAACTTCTTTTTCCTGCTGTACGGCCCGAACAAGAAAGTAGCCACCGGCGGCGAGAATGCGGCGAACTACGACAATCCGGAATTCAACCGCCTGTTCGAGCGCATGAAGGACATGGACAACGGCCCCGAACGCCAGCAGGTGATCGACGCCATGCTCGGGATCGTGCGCCGCGACGCGCCGTGGATCTTCGCGTACTACCCCAAGTCATTCGGGCTGACACACGGCTGGGTGCATAACGTCAAGCCCAACCTGATGGCCAACAACACGCTCAAGTACCGGCGCATCGACCCGGCCTTGCGCGCAGCCAAGCGTGCCGAATGGAACCATCCCGTGCTGTGGCCGATCGTGCTGCTCGCAGGCGGGCTCGTCGCCGTGATCGCGCCGGCGGTGATTGCGTGGCGCAGGCACGAGAGGAAAGTGGCCTGATGTTCGCCTATATCCTGCGCCGTCTGCTCTATGCGATCCCGATCCTGATCGGGGTCAATCTGCTGACCTTCGCGCTGTTCTTCGTCGTCAACACGCCGGACGACATGGCGCGGCTGCAGCTCGGAGCAAAGCACGTGACCCCTGACGCGATCGAGCGCTGGAAGGTCGAACACGGCTACGACAAGCCTCTCTTGCTGAACGCCCAGGCAACAGGCAGCGCGCAGTTCACCGATACGATCTTCTTTCAGCATTCGGTGGCGATGTTCGCGTTCGAATTCGGCAAGGGCGACGACGGCCGCAACATCGGCAATGAAATCCGCAACCGCATGGGGCCGAGCCTGGCGATCGCCCTGCCGGTGTTCGTGATCGGCCTGCTGGTCAACATCACTTTCGCACTCCTGATGGTGTTCTTCCGTAGCACCTATCTTGACCTGTGGGGGGTGGTGCTGTGCGTGGTGCTGATGTCGATCTCGGGACTGTTCTACATCATCGCGGGGCAGTATTTCATCGCGAAGCTGTGGAACCTGCTGCCGATCTCGGGTTTTTCCGGCGGCATCGATGGAATCCGGTTCATCCTGCTGCCGGTGCTGGTTGGCGTGGTGGCGGGCATCGGCAGCGGGGCGCGCTGGTATCGCACGATTTTCCTCGAGGAGATTGGCAAGGACTACGTCCGCACCGCGCGCGCCAAGGGCCTGTCCGAGGTCCGGGTATTGTTCCGCCATGTGCTGAAGAACGGCATGATCCCGATCCTCACAGGCGCCGTGGTGGTGCTGCCGCTGCTGTTCATGGGCAGCCTCATCACAGAATCCTTCTTCGGCATCCCCGGACTCGGCAGCTACACCATCGACGCGATCCAGGCGCAGGATTTTGCCGTGGTGCGCGCGATGGTATTCCTGGGGTCCTTCCTCTACATCGTCGGGCTGATTCTCACCGACATTTCCTATTCGTGGGTGGATCCGCGGGTGCGGCTGCAATGAGTGTCCAGCCCGTCATCCTCTGGACCGACGCACTGATCTTCGCGCTTCTGGCCGGTGTGCTGGTGCTCGTATGGTTCATCCGGCGGCAGCCGCACCTGCGTGCGCCATGGGCCGCCGTGGCGCGGCGCCCCATGGCGATCGGGGCGGCGCTGGTGCTGGCTGTGTTCGTCATCATCGGCCTGCTCGATTCGCTGCATTACCGCGAAAAACTGGGGGACAGTCCCCCTGCCAAGCCGCAATACTCGGTCGAGGTGCTGTCCGTATTCGACGCGCTGGTGGGCCCGCTGCGCACGCAGCAGGAGAAAACCTATTCGGCGCCGCTGGCGATGCAGCTGTACGCCAAGGAGTTCGTCGAGCGCGACGACGCAACCGCGCGCGATTACCCTCGCCTCAAATACGGTGGGGCACACCTGAGGCAGGCTGCTGCACGGGTGCCGGATATCGTCCGGCGCATTTTCGTCGGCGTCGCGCAGGGCCTGGCGGCCAGCCTGCTGCTGTTCGGCCTGCTGGCCGCCTGGCAGACGCGCCTTCGCCACCTGGCTTTCGGTGAGTGGCTGACAGCCTGGGGAACGGGCCGCCTCGGCTGGCCCGGGCGGACGGTCGTCCTGATCCTGACGGCGATGCTGATGCTGGGGGTGGTAATCGCTCGTCTTGCGGCGGGCTACCACGTCTTCGGTACTGACAAGGTCGGGCAGGACGTGCTCTACATCAGCCTCAAGAGCATTCGCACCGGCCTGGTGATTGGGACGCTCACCACGCTGGTCACACTGCCGCTCGCCATCGTGCTGGGGATTGCGGCGGGGTATTTCCGGGGCTGGGTCGACGACGTCATCCAGTATGTCTACACCGTGCTGAATTCGATCCCGGGCGTGCTGCTGATCGCGGCGGCCGTGCTCATCGTGCAGGTCTCGATCGAAGCCAATCCGGACCTGTTCGACACCGCGGCGGCGCGTGCCGACATCCGCCTGCTGGCCTTGTGCCTAATCATGGGGGTGACCAGCTGGACCGGCCTCGCGCGCCTGCTGCGCGGCGAATCGCTGAAGCTCAGAACGCTGGATTACGTCGAGGCCGCCCGGGCGTTTGGCGTGTCGCACGCACGCATAATCAGCCGCCACATTTTTCCCAATGTGTTTCACCTGGTGCTGATCGCGATCGTGCTCGATTTCTCCGGCCTGGTGCTGGCCGAGGCGGTGCTGTCCTACGTGGGGGTCGGCGTCGATCCCACCATGTACAGCTGGGGCAACATGATCAACGGCGCGCGCCTTGAACTGGCGCGCGAGCCCGTCGTCTGGTGGCAACTCGGCGCGGCGTTTGCCTTCATGTTCGCCCTGGTGCTGGCCGCCAACCTGTTCGCCGACGGCGTGCGCGATGCGTTCGATCCGCGCCTGGGAGGGCGGCGATGAAAGCGCTGCTCGAGGTTCGCGACCTCGTCACTGAAATCGGCGCTGCACGCGTGGTCGATGGCGTGTCGTTCCATGTCGCCGCGGGCGAAACCTATGCCCTGCTGGGAGAATCGGGTTGCGGCAAGTCGATGACGGCCCTGTCGCTGATGCGGTTGCTGCCGGATGGCGGCTGCATCGCGTCGGGCGACGTGCGCTTGGGCGAAATCGACGTGCTGGCCCTGCCTGAGCGCGACATGCGGCGCGTGCGCGGGGGGCGGATGGCGATGGTGTTTCAGGAGCCGATGCTGGCGCTGAACCCCGTCATTAAAGTGGGCGACCAGATCGGCGAGGCGCTGGCCCTGCATCAGGGACTCGGCGGGCAGGTTGCGCGCGACGCGGCACGGGCGCTGCTCGACGCCGTGGGCGTACCGGATGCGGCGCGGCGTCTCGATACCTATCCGTTCGAGCTCTCGGGCGGCCTGCGCCAGCGCGTGATGATCGCGATGGCGCTGGCGGGAGAGCCCGAACTGTTGATCGCCGACGAACCGACGACAGCGCTGGACGTGACCATTCAGGCGCAGGTGCTCGACGTGCTGCGTCGTCTGCGCGCCGAACGCCGGATGGGCATGCTGCTGATCACGCACGATCTCGGCGTGGTGGCCGAGAATGCAGATCGCGTGGGCGTCATGTATGCCGGTGAACTGGTCGAGGAGGGCGCGCGCGACGCATTCTTCGCAGCGCCGCAACACCCCTACAGTCGCATGCTGTTCGAGGCCTTGCCGCGACCGGGCGACGCCGGGCGGCTGACCACGATTGCCGGCCAGGTGCCCAGGCTCGACGCGCAG
>JAJXTE010000068.1 GCA_021784115.1 Pseudomonadota bacterium
GCGGCGTTCAGCGCGATGAACTCATCGCTGCTCATGCCTGCCAGACGAGCGGCGGAACGGATGTCCATGCAGGCCTGGACCGTGACCTGATTGAAGTAGGGCTGGTTGGGAAGCGTGTCGATGGCGATCCCGTAGCGCTCGGGGTTGCTCACCAGATTCCGGATGGCGAGCAGTTTGGGGACGTAATTCCGGGTCTCGCTGGGCAGGGGCAGGCTGGCGTAATCGGTGGGCAGGCCCTGCTGGACGTTTTTCTCGATGGCGCGGGCGACGCAGCCTTCGCCACAGTTGTATGCGGCCAGTGCCAGTTCCCAGTCGCCAAAATCGAGATAGAGCTTGCCCAGGTAGTCGAGCGCAGCCTCGGTGGCTGCGGTGAAATCACGGCGGCCGTCGTACCAGGTGTCCTGCTTGAGTCCATAGAGGCGACCGGTTGAGGGCATGAACTGCCAGATGCCTGAAGCCGCGGCAGGGGATTCCGCAGTGGATTTGAACGCACTTTCGACCATGGGCAGCAAGGCGATTTCCATCGGCATCGCGCGGCGATCGACTGCCTGCACGATATGGAACAGGTAGCGGCGCGAGCGGTCGATCATGCGGCGCACATATTCCGGCCGCGCTGCGTACCAGGATTCGTGCAGGGCGACGAGCGGGTTCTGTGCGGCATCGTCGTCAATCTTGAACCCGCTGCGGATGCGTTGCCAGACATCGTCCTGGCTGACAGATTCTTCCGGGGTGGATTCGCTGTCGGACGTGTCGCCGGCGGTGGCGTCCCTGGCGGTGGCGTCGCTCCATTCCAGCGTCTGGATGCCGGCCACGGGTTCTTCCGCCTGCACCGGCTGGCTGGAGAGCACTGCCAGAACGGCCAGGCCAAGCAGCTTGGATTGGGTTGCGGCCAATTTGATTCCGGGCAAGTCGGTCTCCCGTACTCAATAAGGCTTCATCCTAAGGGGCAAGTCCGATGAGGTCAACCGTCCCATGCGTCCTTGGCGGCGCGGATCGCGCCGAATACCTCGGCCGGGGTGGGGTGCGGCCGATCGAGGTAGTTGCTTGCAAATGCCGTCATGTCGGGATCGTGAAAGCGCAGGAACGGGTTGGTGGCCTTTTCCCGCGCGAGGGTCGAGGGCAGGGTGGGACGGTTCTGCGCACGCAGGGCGCGGTCGGCACGCTCGCGCTCAAGCAGCGCCGGATTGTCGCCGTCGATGGTTTTGGCAAAGTCAATATTGCTGAGGGTGTATTCGTGCGCGCAGCAGACCCGGGTAGTATCCGGCAGCGCTAAAATGGCATCGAGGCTGGCGGACATCATCGCGGGGCTGCCTTCGAACAATTTCCCGCAGCCGCACCCGAACACGGTATCGCCGCAGAGCAGACTGCCGTGGCCGACATAGCTGATGTGGTCGAGCGTGTGGCCCGGGGTGGCCAGCACGTCGAAATGCAGATCCGGCTCGGCGATGCGCACCGAATCGCCGCCGCGCACGACGTGGGTCGTTGCCGGAATGCGCGGGTTGTCGGGTGCATAGATGGCACAGTCGTAGCGTTGACGCAGCACAACGTTACCTCCAGTATGGTCGCGGTGGTGGTGGGTGATGAGCACGGCCGTGAGCGTGAGCCGATGGGCGTCGAGAAAGGCGGTCAGCGCAGCGGGATCGCCGGGGTCCACCGCGACGGCGTGCCGGCCGTCGTGCCACACCCAGATATAGTTGTCGTCGAACGCGGGCAGGGGAATGAGTGTCAACATGATGGAAGCTGCCAGACAGAAGGAAGGACTATGTTATCCAAGCTGAATGCCGGATGGTTCGAAACCCCGCTCGGACAACACCTGCTGTTTCGCGAGCAGCGCTACTTCGACAATGCCGTGTCGGATGTGTTCGGCTTCAACGCGGTGCAGGTCGGGCTGCCGCAAATCGATTTCCTGCGCAACAGCCGTATTCCGTTGCGCGTGACCTGCGCGGTGGAAGCGCCTGCCCAGGTGCTGGCTGATCCCATGTTCCTGCCGTTCGAGAGCCAGTCGCTCGATCTGCTGCTGCTGCCGCATGTGCTGGAGTTCAGTTCCAACCCGCACCAGGTGCTGCGCGAGGCCGAGCGCGTGCTGCGCCCGGAGGGCCGCCTGGTACTCGCCGGATTCAATCCGCGCAGTCTCTGGGGGCTGGCGCGCAGGCTGCAGGGCGGCGAGCGCGGCTATCCGTGGAATGGCAGCTTTCTGAATATTTCGCGGGTGAAGGACTGGATGGTGCTGCTGGGGCTCGAAGTGGCGGCGGGCAGCATGTGCTGCTACCGTCCCCCCGTCAACCGCGATAACTGGTTGCGCCGCCTGCGTTTCATGGAGCCCGCCGGCGACCGCTGGTGGGCGATGGGCGGCGGCGTGTATTTCCTGCAGGCAGTCAAGCGGGTGCAGGGCATGAACATCATCCTGCCGCAGTGGACGACGCCCGTGGCACAACGCTTGTTGTCGCCTGCGGCCAAAGTGGTCAACCTCAAGCAGTATCGGGTCCGTCGTGAACGCTGACACCATTTACATCTACAGCGATGGTGCCTGCAAGGGCAATCCCGGTGTGGGCGGATGGGGCGCGCTGCTGGTGGCGGGCGGGCACCGCAAGGAAATCAGCGGCGGCGAGGCCAATACCACCAACAACCGAATGGAAATGACCGCGGTGATTCGTGCGCTGGAATCGCTGAAGCGCCCCTCCAAGGTCGAGGTTCACACCGATTCGCAATACGTCCAAAAAGGCATCAGCCAATGGATGCCCGGATGGAAGCGACGCAACTGGCATACCGCCGACGGCAAGCCCGTGAAGAACCAGGATTTATGGCTGCAACTGGATGCATTGAGTCAGTTGCACCGCATCGAGTGGAAATGGGTGCGCGGCCATGCCGGCCACCCTGAAAACGAACGCGCCGATCAACTGGCCAACCAGGGCGTGCTGCAGGCGCAACAACACTGATAACCACCATGCGACAAATCATTCTGGATACCGAGACCACTGGCCTCGACCCCAACCAGGGACACCGCATCATTGAAGTGGCGGCAGTGGAGATGGTCAACCGCCGGCTCACCGGCAACCATCTGCACCGCTACGTGAAGCCGGATCGCGAGATCGATGCCGGCGCCATGCAGGTGCACGGCATCACCCCGGAATTCCTGCAGGACAAGCCGCGTTTTGCCGACATCGCGCAGGAGTTCGTCGACTTCATCCAGGGCGCCGAACTGATCATCCACAACGCGCCCTTCGACGTCGGTTTCCTCAACATGGAGCTGCGCCTGCTCGAGATGGCGCCGCTGGCCACCTGGTGCGACGGCGTGACCGACACGCTGGCGATGGCCAAGGCGCTGCATCCCGGGCAACGCAACAACCTGGATGCACTGTGCAAGCGCTATGGCGTGGATAACGCGGCGCGCACGCTGCACGGCGCGTTGCTCGATTGCGAACTGCTGGCGGCGGTGTACCTGGCGCTGACGCGCGGCCAGGAAAGCCTGTCGATCGGGCTGGAAGTGCGCGGGGCGCAGGCGGGGCAGGCTGCCGCGCGCACGCGGCCCAGCCCGATCCTGTTGCAGGCGACCGATGAAGAACTGGCCGCTCACGCATCCCTGCTCGAAGCCATCGCCAAGGAAAGCAAGGGCGCATGCTTGTGGACCGGGGCGCAGGAGGCGATTTGACGGTTTTTTGGGGGGCGACCCGGTGGACTGCGCTCCAGCGCATCGTTCGGCTGGGCCTTGCGTGCGCCTGTCTGGCCATTGCGTCGGCACAGGCCGTCGCGGCTCGGGTGGCCGTCGTGCTGAGCGACGATGCGGCGCCCTATCAAGAGGTCTACCAGGTCATCCGGGCCTATCTGGACGACACCCCGCATGAGGCCAGCCGCGTATATGCCCCGGGCCTCAGCGCCGCGTCGTTGAATGACGCGCGTCTTGCCGTGGCGGTCGGTGTGGGGGCGGCGGAAGCACTGGCCGCGTTGCCGGAACGCCCGCCCGTGCTGGTGATATTGGTGCCGCGCGCCTGGTATGTCAAAACAGGGCGCGAACGATTGAATACGGACGGTCGTCGCAGCGCGTCGGCCATTTTTCTCGATCAACCCTTCGAGCGTCAGGCGCGCCTGGTTCGACTGGCCTTGCCGGATGTGCGGCGGGTAGGCGTGCTGTTGAGCGCCGAGCAGAGCGGGGTGCTGAACGAACTGGAGGACGCCCTGCGGGCGCAGCGACTCAGCCTGGTCTATGCGACGCTAAAGGGGGACGAACGCTTGATCACCCCGCTGGAAGCGGTATTGTCGGAAGCCGATCTGCTGCTGGCGTTGCCGGATCCGCTCGTGTTCAACCGCAACACGGCACAAAGTCTATTTCTGACATCCTACCGCTACCGCGATCCGGTGTTGGGCTATTCGCGTTCGCTGACTCGGGCGGGCGCGCTCCTGTCGCTGCATTCCAGCCCCGCGCAAATCGGTCGCCAGGCCGCCGAGTGGGTGAGCGGCGCCCTGCAGGGCGGAACGGTGCGCCTGCCGCCACCGGCCTACCCCACCTATTACAGCGTTTCAATCAATGAACAGGTGGCGCGCTCGCTCGGATTCACCTTGCCGTCCGAGGCCGATCTGGAGAAACGCCTGGGAGGAGGGAATTGATGGCGACGTCATTGGGATTGCGGGGACGCGTCATCGGTCTGGCCCTGGTGCCGGTGGCCTTCATTGGCGTTCTGCTGATGTTCCAGCTCATCATGGGAAAGATCGACGATCTCGATCAGTCCCTGCGTGCCCGTGCCTTGGCGATTGCGCGCCAGTTGGCGCCGGCGGCTGAATATGGTGTCGCCTCGGGGAATACCGAGGTGTTGCAGACCCTGCTCGATAAAGCGGCGATCGAGCCGGACGTGCGGGGCGTGGCCGTATTTGCTGACAACGGCGAGCGGCTGGCGCAGGTCGGCCTGGGTTTGTGGGCCAATCCGCTGCAAGGTCGGATTCCAGCCGACCATATCTACCAGATCGAATCCAAGGACCGGCTGGTCTACTACGCGCCGATCACCCGTACCGAGGTGGTGGTGGACGATTTCAATCCGGAGCGCGAGGTCGCTGCAAAGACCGGGTCCCACACGCGGCTGCTGGGGTGGGTCGGGCTGGATGTCTCGCGCAGCGCGACCATCAGGAGCCAGCGTGATGCCATCCTGCGCAGCCTGGCGATCCTGCTGGCCGGCCTGGGCGTCAGCCTCTATCTCGCCTGGCGCATCGGGCGCCAGATTACCCGGCCGATTCTGGCCTTGACCCACACGGTGAGCCGCATCGGCGAGGGACACCTCGACGAACGGGTGGAGCCGAGCGGTCAGGCCGAGCTCGGCATGCTGCAGCGCGGCGTCAATCATATGGCTGCCCATCTGCAGACCATGCAGGACCAGATGCAGGAAAAAATCGACCGGGCCACTGCGCGTCTGGTGTACCAGGCCAGCCACGATGCGCTGACCGGGCTGATCAATCGCCGCGAATTCGAACAGCGCCTCGAGCGCACGCTGCTGTCGGCCCTCCAGCAGGGGCGGGAACATGCACTGTGCTACATGGATCTCGATCAGTTCAAGGTGATCAATGACTCCTGCGGCCACGCCGCAGGCGACGAACTGTTGCGTCAGTTGGCACTGCTGCTGAAGGGCAATCTGCGCGAACGCGATACCCTGGCCCGCCTCGGCGGCGACGAATTCGCCCTGTTGCTGGAAAATTGCAGCATTCAGGATGCGATGGAGGTGGCGGACACCTTCCGGGCCGAGGTACAGCGCTTTCGTTTCAAGTGGGGAGACCGCATTTTCTCGGTCGGCATGAGCGTGGGCATGGTGGCAATCAATCCTGACAGCGGCACCGCCGCCAGCCTGATGTCGGCTGCGGATGCGGCGTGTTATGTGGCCAAGGACCACGGGCGCAACCAGATCCATGTCTACGAGAGCCGCGACATCGACTTGGCTCGCCACCGCGGCGAAATGCAGTGGGTGACGCGCATCCACCGGGCGCTGGAAGAGAACCGCCTGCGTCTGTCGTGGCAGGAGATCCGCCGCACCGACGGCGCGGCGGAGCCTGTGCGCCATGTCGAACTGCTGTTGCGGATGATCGACGACGACGGCAGCGACATCCTGCCGATGGCCTTCATTCCGGCAGCCGAGCGTTATTCCATCATGCCGTCCCTCGACAGTTGGGTGATCGAGGAGACGCTGCGGGTGTGCGAGGGGTATCTGGCGGCCAGGCGCGAACAGCATTGCCTGTTTGCGGTCAATCTGTCGGGTGCGTCGCTAAAGGATCCGGCGTTCCGCCGCATGTTGCTGGAGTGTCTGCAGGAAAACCCTGTCCTGGGGCCGCATCTGTGCTTCGAGATTACCGAAACGGCGGCCATCGGCAATCTTTCCGTCGTCAACGAATTCATCGACGCCATGCGCGCGTTCGGCTGCAGCTTCGCACTGGACGATTTTGGCAGCGGCCTGTCGTCCTTCACCTACCTGAAGAATCTGAAAGTCGATTACCTCAAGATCGACGGTGCATTCGTGCGTGACATTGCCAGCAACGCCATTGACCGGTCCATGGTCGAGGCGATCCATCGCATCGGCCATCAGATGGGACTGAAGACGGTGGCCGAGTACGTCGAATCGGACCAGATTCTGGCGCTGTTGCGGCAGATGGGCGTCGATTACGTGCAGGGCAGCGGCATCCACCGTCCCGAGCCGCTGGAGACGCTGTGCGGTCAATCCTGAAACAAGGGCGTCAGTCGCCTACGCCATAGCCCGCATCAATGACAGCCTGTACCAGGGCAGCGCGGTCAACCCGGGTGGGATCGTACGTCACCCGCGCCTGGCCAGGCGTCAGCGTGACCTCCGCGCTTTGAACCCCCGGCAGGGCCATCAGGACCTTGTGCACGCTGTTGACGCAGCCGCCGCAGGTCATGCCGGTAACGGATAAAACGAGTTCGCTCATGCGGGCCCCCGAAAGCAGTTTCAAATCCCGATTCTATTCCAGTTGAAAAACAAAAGCCCGCGGGTGGCATCCGCGGGCCTGTCGGTTCCGAGGGGGATCACTTTTTGCGCGGGCGCTTGCGCAGGGTTTCCTTGGTGTGGTCGATCAGACGGTCGGCCACCACTTCGGCGTCGACGGCGAAGGTGCCGTTGGCCAGGGCGGCCTTGACCGATTCCACCTTGCCGGCATCGGCGACGTCGACCGACGCCAGTTGCGATTCCAGTGCGCGGATGCGGGTGCTCGATTCCGTCAGCGTCAACGAATCGGCGCCGCTCGCAGGCGAGGCAGACGCTTTGCCCGCACCCTTGCCCTTGGCGGATGACACTTTAGCGGCGGTGGCAGGGGGGATGCGCTTGTCGATTTTCACGAGATATTGATTCCTGTGGGCTGTTTTTCCGGAACGGATCCAAATCAGATTTGAATACGGCCCTTTTTAGGAAAACCTTAATCCAAGTTTACCCTAGCACATGTGAAGCCAGTCCATCTGCCAGTTTGGGCTCGAACCAGGTGGACTTCGGCGGCATGACTTCATTGGCATCGGCCACCGACATGAGGTCTTCCATGCGGGTGGGGTGGAGTGCGAAGGCCAGCGCCATCTCGCCACTGTCGACCCGCTTTTCGAGCTCGGCCAGGCCGCGAATGCCGCCGACGAAATCGATGCGCTTGTCGCGCCGGGGGTCGGTGATGCCGAGGACAGGTGCGATCAGGTTGTTCTGCAGCAGGCTGACGTCCAGACGGCCCACCGGGTCCGCCGGGATCAGGTCCGGGCGAATGCCGAGGCGATACCATTTACCGGCCAGATAGAGGCCGAAGCTGCCCGGGCACTGGGGTTTGACCGCTGTGGCGGCGGGTTCGACGCTGAAGGCGGCGCCCACGCGTTCGAGGAAGGCGTCCGCGCGCATGCCGTTGAGGTCGGCGATGACGCGGTTGTAATCCATGATGCGCATTTCGTGCGCGGGAAAGATCACCGACAGGAAGAAGTTGTAGGGCTCGCTGCCGGTATGTCCGGGGTTGGCGGCTTTGCGTGCGGCGGCGATGCGCGAAGCAGACGCGGAACGGTGGTGTCCGTCGGCGATATAGAGCGCGGGCATGGCGTTGAACGCAGCGGTGATGCGCGCCAGGATCGCGGGGTCGTGAATCACCCAAAGCGTATGCCGCACGCCGTCAAGGTCAGCGTCGGAATCGGGTGTGCCGCTGGAAGCCGTCGCCAGCATGGCGTCAACCTCGGGTGCGGCGGGGTAGGCCAGCAGCACCGGTCCGGTCTGGGCGTTGAGCGCATCGATCTGCCGCACGCGGTCGTCTTCCTTGTCGGGCCGCGTGAACTCGTGCTTGCGGATGCGGTTGATGTCGTAATCCGCCACCGAGGCGGCGGCCACGATGCCGGTCTGGCTGTGGCCGCCCATCACGATGCGATAGGCGTAGTAGCAGGGCGCCGGGTCGCGTGCCAGCACGCCGGCCTGGATCATCGCTCGCAGATTCTCCGCCCCCTTGGCGTAGACCTCGGGTGCGTAGGGATTGGTGTGAGCAGGAAGATCGATCTCCGGTTTTGAAATGTGCAGGAAGCTCCATGGACGGCCGCTTGCGCGTTCCCGCGCTTCATCGGTGGACAGCACGTCATAGGGCGGGGCGACGACGTCGTTGGCGCGGCCGGGGGCGGGGCGGAGGGCGGCAAAAGGCTGAATCAGGTTCATAGGGGTTTATTTTTCGGTTGGCATGGGGTCGCCGAGCGCGGCGAGGAAAGCGGTGACTGCACCGACCCGCCGGGTGACATCGGGCAGGGGCGTGGTCAGTTTCAGTCGGTCGGGACCGGCGAGCCGATAGCCGGCCTTGCCCTGGATCAACTGGATGATTTTACCCGGATCGATGGGCGGGTTGGGGACGAATTGCACGCTCATGCCTTCGCCCGACACGTCCAGCCGGACAATGCCGTAGGCGCGGGTCGACATGCGCAGGCGGTGCACGGCCAGCAGGGCGCGCGCCGTGTCGGGCAACTCGCCGAAGCGATCGATCAGTTCCTCCTGCATCTGCGTCAGATCGTCCGGTGTCTGGCAGCTCGCCAGCCGCTTGTACAGCACCAGCCGCTCGTGAATGTCCGGGCAATAGTCCACCGGCAGCAGCGCCGGCAGATGCAGGTTGATCTCCGACACCACGCCGAGCGGCTGGTTCATGTCGGGTTCCTTGCCGGCCTTCAGGCTCGCCACCGCGCCCGCCAGCATGTCGTTGTACAGCGAAAAGCCGACCTCGAGGATCTCGCCGCTCTGCTTCTCGCCCAGCACTTCGCCGGCGCCGCGGATTTCCAGATCCTGCATGGCGAGATGGAAGCCGGAGCCCAGTTCCTCCATCAACTGGATGGCCTCCAGGCGTTTCTTCGCCTGCGGCGTGAGGGTGCGGTCTTCCTCCACCAGCAGATAGGCGAACGCCTGGTGGTGCGAGCGGCCGACGCGGCCTCTTAGTTGGTGCAGCTGCGCCAGGCCGAACTTGTCGGCGCGGTTGATCAGGATGGTGTTGGCGGTCGGGATGTCGATGCCAGTCTCGATGATCGTGGTGCACAGCAGGATGTCGTAGCGCTGCTGGTAGAAATCGCGGATCACCTGTTCCAGCTCGCGCTCGCCCATCTGGCCGTGGCCAACGCGGATGCGCGCTTCCGGCAGCAGCTTTTCCAGCCGCTCGCGCATGTTCTCGATGGTGCTGACTTCGTTGTGCAGGAAGTACACCTGGCCGCCGCGTTTGAGTTCGCGCAGCACCGCCTCGCGGATCAGTCCGGCGGAAAACGAATGCACGAAGGTCTTGATCGCCAGCCGCTTCTGCGGCGCCGTTGCAATGACCGAGAAATCGCGGATGCCTTCGAGCGACATCGCCAGCGTCCGTGGAATTGGCGTAGCGGTCAGCGTCAGCACGTCGACCTCGGCGCGCAGCGCCTTCAGCTGCTCCTTCTGCCGCACGCCGAAGCGGTGTTCCTCGTCCATGATCACCAGCCCCAGGCGCGCAAATTTCACGTCCTTCTGAATCAGCCGGTGGGTACCGATGACGATGTCGAGCTTGCCGTCTGCGAGCGCCTGCAGGGCCTCGGCCTGCTCCTTGGGGCTGCGGAAGCGCGACAACTCGGCGAGCTTGATTGGCCAGGCCGAGAAGCGGTCAGAAAAGTTGTTGAAGTGCTGCTCGGCCAGCAGCGTGGTCGGCACCAGCACCGCCACCTGGTAGCCGCCCATCACCGCCATGAAGGCGGCGCGCAATGCGACCTCGGTCTTGCCGAATCCGACATCGCCGCACACCAGGCGGTCCATCGGCTTGCCCGCCTGCATGTCGGCCATCACTGCGGCAATCGTGACGGCCTGGTCGGGCGTCTCCTCGTAGCCGAAGCCTTCGGCGAAGGCTTCGTAGTCATGCGGCGAAAACTTGAACGCATGGCCCTCGCGCGCGGCGCGCAGTGCGTACAGGTTCAGCAGTTCGGCTGCGGTGTCGCGCGCTGCCTGCATGGCGCGGCGACGCGCCTTTTCCCACTGGTCGGTGCCGAGCTTGTGCAAGGGCGCAGCGCCCTCGCCGGCGCCGCTGTAGCGCGAGATCAGGTGCAGGTTGGCGACCGGCACGTAGAGCTTGTCGCCCTTGGCGTATTCGAGCTGCAAGAACTCGGTGTCGCCGTCGCCGAGGTCCATGTTGACGAGGCCGAGGTACTGGCCCACACCGTATTGTGCGTGCACCACCGGATCGCCGGGCTTGAGCTCGGAGAGATCGCGCAACAGGTTGTCGATCTGCGTGGCACGGGCTTCGCGTGCGCGCCGGGTCTTGGGCGGAATCGCGTAAAGCTCGGTTTCGGTGAGGACGGCGAGCGTACCGTCGGCGGTGACAAAGCCTTCGGCCAGTGGGCCGTGCGTCAGCAGGATTCGTTCACGACTTCGCTGGCTGTCGTCCCAGTTGTCGCATAACTTCGCATCAAGGCCGTGCTCGGCGAGATATTCGTGCAGGGTTTCGCGGCGCCCCGCCGACGGCGCGACGATCAGGACCTTGCCTTGAAACCCATCGACGAAGCCCTGCAATTTGGCGACCGGGTGCGCTTCGCGGCGGTCGACCGCAATCGGCGGGACGGGACGGGCGAGGCCTGTGCCACCCTGTTCCACGTCGAGTCGCGTGTAGGCCTTGGCGAGGCTGAAGAACGTGTCCGTCGGCAGGAACAGCTCGGCGGGCGGCAGCAGCGGGCGGTCCTTGTCACCCGACAGCAGGCGGAAGCGGCTCTGTGCGTCGGCCCAGAAGGCCTGGCCGGCGGGGTCGAGCGCGCCGTGTCCCACCAAGCGTGCCTGTTTCGGCAGGTAGTCGAACAGCGTGGCCGTCTCGTCGAAAAACAGCGGCAGGTAGTACTCGATGCCGGCGGGCGCGAGCCCGTTGCTGACGTCCTTGTACAGCTTGGACTTCGAGGGATCGCCCTCGAAGCGCTCGCGGAAGGCCTGCCGGAAGCGGGTGATGCCGGTCTCGTCGAGCGGGAACTCGCGCGCGGGCAGCAGCCGCACCTCGTTGACCGGATAGATGCTGCGCTGGGTGTCGACGTCGAACGCGCGCAGCGTCTCGATCTCGTTGTCGAACAGGTCGAGGCGGTAGGGCAGGGCGCTGCCCATGGGGAAGAGGTCGATCAGGCCGCCGCGGACCGAGAATTCGCCCGGTGCAAACACCTGGTTCACGTGCGTATAGCCGCCCAGCGCCATCTGCGCGCGGAAGGCGGCTTCGTCCAGCGTATCTCTCTGCTTGAGAAAGAAGGTGTGGGCGGCGAGGAAAGCCGGCGGTGCCAGACGGTACAGGGCGGTCGGAAGCGCCACCACGGCGATGTCGAATTCGCCGCGCGAAATCTGGTACAGCGTCGCCAGCCGCTCGGAAATCAGGTCCGGGTGCGGCGAAAACGTGTCGTAGGGCAGGGTTTCCCAGTCGGGAAAGGCACATACCCGAAGTTCCGGGTCGAACCAGCGCAACTCCTCGGCCAGCCGGTTGGCGTCCCACGCGCTGGCGCACACCACGGCCAGCGGCGCGGCGTGGCGCGCCAGCTCGGCCAGGTACAGCGCATCGGCCGCGCCGGCAAGGCCGGGCTGGCGGTGGCCAGGAGGCGGGGAAGAG
>JAJXTE010000005.1 GCA_021784115.1 Pseudomonadota bacterium
TCGGCGTCATGCTCGCGGTCAACATGCAGACCGCCTTCATGCACCCGCCCTTCGGCTTCGCCCTGTTCTACCTGAAGAGCGTCGCCCCCAAGGCGGTCCGCACCGCCGACATCTACTGGGGCGCGATTCCCTTCCTGCTGATCCAGCTCGTCATGGTCGGCGTGGTGCTGGGTTTCCCGCAGGTCGTGTTGCGCGACGCGCCGGCGGACGCCAGTAGCGTCAGGGAAGTTCCCCTGAATGTCGATTCCGACACGGGCTTCCTGCCCGCCGAGTGGCGCTGACGACCTGTTAGAATCCTTCTTTCAGATTTTTTGACAGGCCCTCAAATCATGTCCGAACTCATCATCGAAGACCTGACCGTCGGCAACGGTGCCACCGCCACCGCCGGGCAATCCGTTTCCGTTCATTACACCGGCTGGCTCACCAACGGCCAGAAGTTCGATTCCAGCGTCGACCGCAACGACCCCTTCGAATTCCGCCTCGGCGCGGGCCAGGTCATCCCCGGCTGGGACCAGGGCGTGGCCGGCATGCAGGTCGGCGGCAAGCGCAAGCTGACGATCCCGCCGGACCTGGCATACGGCGCCCGCGGCGCCGGCGGCGTGATCCCGCCCAACGCCACGCTGGTGTTCGAGGTGGAACTGCTGGGCATTCGTTGAGTCTATCCGTCAGCTTCCAACCGGGAGGGAACGGGGCAGCCTCTGTTCCGTTCCCTCCTGTGCTTTTATACACGGGTAAAATCCCCCCATGACCCACGCCCTGTTTTCCCGCCGCAAGCACTGGGCGGCACGCTTCGGCACCGCCCCGTTCCTGCCGATGTCGCGCGCCGAGATGGCCGCGCTCGGCTGGGATGCGTGCGACGTCATCCTGGTGACGGGCGACGCCTACATCGACCACCCGAGCTTCGGCATGGCGCTGGTCGGACGGCTGCTGGAAGCGCAGGGCTACCGCGTCGGCATCATCAGCCAGCCCGACTGGCATTCACCCGACGCCTTCCGCGTCCTCGGCCAGCCGACGCTGTATTTCGGCGTCACCGCGGGCAACATGGACTCGATGGTCAACCGCTACACCTCTGATCGAAAAATCCGCTCCGATGACGCCTACACGGCCAACGCCGAGCCGAACAAGCGTCCTGACCGCGCGGTCACCGTCTACGCGCAGCGCTGCCGCGAGGCGTATCCGGGCACCCCGGTGATCATCGGCTCGATCGAGGCCAGCCTTCGCCGCATCGCGCACTACGACTACTGGTCCGACACCGTGCGGCGCTCGGTGCTGCCGGATTCGAAAGCGGATCTATTGATCTTCGGCAATGCCGAGCGCGCGCTGCTGGACATCACGCATCGCCTGGCCAAGGGCGAGAAGATCGGCGAGATCCGCGACGTGCGCGGCACCGGTTTCATGGTGCCGCGCGACTGGAAACCCGAAGAGAGCTGGATCGAAGTCCTCTCGACCGAGCTCGACACCCCTGGCGCGATCGACGCCCACGTCGACCCCTACGCGATGACGCCCACCGGCCCCACCGCGCAGACGCCCGAGGGTGCGGCGCCCATCCGGATCGTGCCGAAAGCCGAGCGGCTGGCCGCTCGCCAGGAAGTGCGGGCGCGCACCGTGATCCGCCTGCCCGACTACGACCAGGTGAAGAACAACCCGACACTGTACGCGCACGCCTCACGCGTCTTCCACCTCGAATCCAACCCCGGCAATGCGCGCGCCATGCGGCAGGCACACGGCGAGCGCGACGTCTGGCTCAACCCGCCGCCGATCCCGCTTTCCACGGCGGAGATGGACGGCGTCTACGACCTGCCCTACGCGCGCGCGCCGCACCCGAGCTACGGCGACGCCAGGATCCCGGCCTGGGAAATGATCCGCTTCTCGGTCAACATCATGCGCGGCTGCTTCGGCGGCTGCACGTTCTGCTCGATCACCGAGCACGAGGGCCGCATCATCCAGAGCCGCTCCGAGGATTCGGTGATCAAGGAAATCGAGGCGATCCGGGACAAGACTCCAGGGTTTACCGGCGTCATCTCCGACCTCGGCGGACCGACCGCCAACATGTACCGCATGGCGTGCAAGTCGAAGCAGATCGAGCACGCCTGCCGCAAGCTGTCCTGCGTGTTCCCGGACATCTGCGACAACCTCAACACCGACCACACGCCGCTGATCCACATGTATCGCCGCGCGCGCGCGCTGCCCGGCATCAAAAAGATCCTGATCAGCTCGGGCCTCAGATACGACCTCGCGGTGCGCTCGCCCGAATACGTGAAGGAACTGGTGCAGCACCACGTCGGCGGCTATCTGAAGATCGCGCCCGAGCACACCGAGGCCGGCCCGCTCTCCAAGATGATGAAGCCCGGCATGGGCGCCTACGACCGCTTCAAGGAGATGTTCGAAGCGGCGTCGAAGGCGGTCGGCAAGAAGCAGTACCTGATTCCCTACTTCATCGCCGCCCACCCCGGCACCACCGACGAGGACATGCTCAATTTGGCCTTATGGCTGAAAAAGCACGACTTCCGCCTCGACCAGGTGCAGACCTTCCTGCCGACCCCGATGGCGCTGGCCACGGCCATGTACCACACGGAAAAGAACCCGCTGAAGAAGGTGCTCGGCGGCAAGGCAGAAGCGGTGTCCGTGGTCAAGCAGGGCCGCACGCGGCGCCTGCACAAGGCCTTCCTGCGCTACCACGACGCGGACAACTGGCCGCTGCTGCGCGAAGCCCTGAAGGAAATGGGCCGCGAGGACCTCATCGGCAACAGCAAGAAGCACCTTATTCCGCTGTACCAGCCCGCCGGCACCGGCAAGCAGCCGGAAGGCTCGCGCACCCCGCGCGCCGAGGGCAGCCGCGCCAAGCCGGCGTCTGGGAAACCCGGCCTGGCCAAACCTGCCGCCGGCAAACCCGCGCCAGCCAAAGCGGGCGCGGACAAATCCGGCGCCACCAAACCGACATCGGGCAAGCCCGCCCCCGCCAGCCGCGGCCGTCCGCCCCAAGTGCCCAAGCACCCCCTCAGCCAGCGCCGTGGTGGCGGCAAGTCCCGCTAATTTTTCCTTGTGTCCTGCAACTTGCATCTGAAATGACCACCCCCAGCGACATTCTCCGCGCCAAGCTCAACCTCGAAACCGCCCAGCTCGCGTGGCCCGAGCTCGAACGCCACTTCGCGCGCGGCAGCGTGATCAAGGTCGCGCCCGGCACGGATCTGGTCGATACCGCCCTCCAGGTCGCCGAGAACAATGCCGCGACCGTGCAGGCCTGGCTGGCAGCGGGCCGCATCGCCCGCGCCGAGCTAGTCGACGCCGAGGACTGGCATGCACGCCAGCCGATGTTCTGGGCGGTGGTGGTGGCGCCATGGGTGCTGGTCCAGGAAGTCCTCAAGGAACTGGACACCTAGCCCTCCCAAGGCTCGAATCGGTTGGCGAGCACGCCGGCCCGAGTCAGCCGACCCCCCGGAATTCATGCCGGTCAACGGCTGTGCTCATTGCCCATGGCGGCCGACCGGAAACGCCACCAGCACGGTCCGCACCCTGACATTTCTTGCCTCCCTGACCTTGCCCCAAGCAGGGGACGAATAATTGCCTATAGTTACTCTCCAACTAACTTGCCGAAGGGAATGGGGGGTCGAATGAAAGCAAAACATCGTGGTAAAAAGCTGGCGCTTGCAATCTTCTTGGGAGCCATTTCGACTGCAGCGGCTTCCAGCCCCACGGAAAGCGGGTGTGACACGGTCACACTCAATGGAAGCGGCACACGCCTCGCTAGCGGCGCAATCGTCGGAACCGAGACGCTGACCATCACTGCGACGGGCGAACAGATTCCGGTGACATTCACTGCCGTCCCGCTGGGCATTACCGACTTCCAGGATGGAAAGGTGACGTTTGTTTCATCGCATGCGTTCGAGGGAACGGACAACCGGCGCGTCAATTTCACGACCTTCGACGAGATCAAGACCGTTCCGTTGCAGGGCGACCCGAGTTGCGGACAAGGCGCATGCGGCCTGGTGTTCAAGCTAGTTCTGGAGAAGGGCATCGGAGAATACAACTGCGGTCAAATTGTCAGCGGATACGATCCCACGCTGACATCCTTCACCTCGACCATGCAAGGCACTTCGCTTCAACTCAATTCCGTTGGGAAACTCTGCAAATGCAAGCTCAGCGGGAACAACTAGCACCCCGCAGACCCGACAAAAAGCCCGCGATTGCGGGCTTTTTTGGTCGAGACAGCGCTCAGGCCGCCAGACTGTCCTTCACCCGCATCAGCCGCGCACGTGCTTCGGTCGCGACGCCGTGCACGGCCGTATTGCTCACCAGCTTCACCATGATGCCGGGGTCGAGAAAGGACACGGCCACCTTGCCGTCGGCTTCCTCGCGCACCACGACGTTGCATGGCAGCAGCATGCCGACGTCCGGTTCGGCGGTGATGGCCTGGTGCGCCAGCGGCGGGTTGCAGGCGCCGAGGATGCGATAGGGGCGCATGTCGACGTCAAGCTTGGCCTTCATGGTGCTCTTCACGTCGATGTCGGTCAGCACGCCAAAGCCTTCTGCCTTCAGCGCGGCGGTGACCTTCTCGATGGCTGCGTCGAAGGGGCCGCTGATCCGGGTGTCAAATCCATAGTCGCTCATGTTGTTGCTCCTGGTTGAGGTGATTTCAATGGCGGCATCTTACCTGCTCCGATGAAACAGAGCCGGCAGGCCGCTCAAGGTTCCAGTGACTGCTGTTCCATTTTCCACCATAGCTTGTACCTGTCATCGGACCATAGCGACTTGATGTAGGCGACCACGTCCTGCATCTCCTGCTCGGTCAACCTGCCTTTCCATGCCGGCATCTTGCCCTGACCCTGCGGGCTGCCTTCGCGGATCATTTCCAGCAACACCGCTGTCGGGTGATGCCAGGCATGCGCGCTGTCGTCGAGTGGAGGCGGTGGAAAGTGGCCATCCGCATCGCGGATGCGCCAGTCGCCGGGTTGTCCCTTGCCGCCGACGCCATGGCATTCCATGCAGTGCTTCGAATAAACCGCCTGCCCGCGTGTCATCTGCGCGGAATCCAGATGGCGATCGAGTGGCGCGTCGCCGGCCTGATCCGCCAAACCCGACGACCCCCCGTCACACGCGGTGACAGCCAGACCAGCGATCACGATCGCGACAAGCCGCAGCTTCATTGTCATCATTGAACTTGTTTCATGAGAGAAACAGAAAAGAGCGCCCGCACCTCGTCAAGTTCCGCCCGCTTCTTCGCCCGGCAGCACGCCGTTCAGCATCCGCCGCATGTTGCGCCAGTGCGAACCTTCCCAGTACACGCGCCCGCACACGTCGCAGGTGCTGAAGTGATCGTAATGCATCTGCACTTTGGGCGGCAGGCGATCCAGCACGCTGGCCTTGTCGACCGGGCGCAGCGGTGCGTTGCAGTGCAGGCACAGCGTGAACGGCCGGGCGCTGCGCGCCAGGTCCAGCCGCTCGACAATCTCGCGCAGCTGCGCCTCCGACTTCAGCGCATGCACATAGCAGCCATGCGTCACAGCGCGCCGCTTCAAGAGCTCGCGGTCGCGCGTCAGCACGATGCGGCCGTCATGCTTACAAATTTCCACGATAACGTCGTCATCGAAGTGGTTGTCGTAAAGCGTGTCAAACCCCAGCATGCGCAGCATGTGTGCCAGCCCACCGAGATGGGCGTCGGCGGCGAAGCGGGTTTCGCGCAAGGGATGCTCGCGCACGCGCAGCAGCGGCGTCACGTCCATAGACTCGAAGCGAGGATACACCGCGACCCGGTCGCCGTCCTGCAACAGACGACTGAAGTCCGCGGATTCGCCGTTGACGAGAATCAACTCCACCTCGGTGTGCGGCACTCCCACGGCCTCGATCATGTGCTTGGTCGTCGCTTGCCGCGCGCAAGGCACGGTGAATTCCTGCTTGCGCCGCCTGGGCGCCAGGAAGTCGTTCAGTTCCTCGTAGAAGCGGAAGGTGGCGGTAACCATTTGACTATTGTCGCCATTTGAGGCCATGCGGAAAACCCGCACGCATCAACCCACGTCGACGGGGAGCCTAAGCCTCTGCATCCATGCCGTTCGTCCTGATCGTGAGCTTGTCGAACGATCGAAGGACTTGTCAGCATTACTACAGGTACCTCGGATGCAAAAACGCCACCTCGACGGTGGCGTTTGCCCGATGCCCTTCGGCAATCAATGCCGGGTTTTTGCCGGAGTGGCCGCCTTGGGCGGCGTGATGAACGATCCCACCGGAACGACAACCTGTTTCGGCTTCTTGGGTTTCTTCGCTTCCTTGTTTCCACGTAACTGGCCTTTTGCCATGGTGATTCTCCTTGCAGTGGCTTCAGAAGTGTCGGGCCTGGATTTGCACAAGCAAACACAACACAGGTTGATCATAGGCCGATGCGTGGGAATGGGTGGCTTTATTTCATGGCCCACTGCCTATTGCGCTTCCGCAAGGATGCTGTAATGCTGTAATTGGATTATGTACCCCACCAAACAGTTCTCGGGAGATTGGCTGTAGGTGTGTTCCAGCCAGCATGCTGGGTGTAGCAAATAGTCGGTTCAATCAGAACAACGACTTATCAAAAAATGAACGTGATATACACCTTCCGGGTTTCTGGATATACACCGATTCAAGGGTCTACTTAGCGTTGGTCGAGATAGCTGTCTCCGACCGATATAAGGGAGCTGTAATCGTCCCTACCAGAAATACGGCCGATTTATAAAACGACGGAACAATGATAAAAAGCGAAGTGTTTTTAAGCGCGTTGGATAACGCAAGCGTTAATACGCACGCGCTTAAAACACTTTGGTTCTTTCATGAAATCAGAGGGCAAGGAGCCTGGGTGAGAACGAAAACAAGCATCGTCAAAAGTCCCCGACACCTCTCCCGACCAACCCGTCGTCCGAGCACACTCGCTGCCTTGCAGGCAGCAAGGTGCTCGACTTCAAGACGTTAGCTCTACAGGCGAGCCCGCGGACTGAAGCAGCGATGAAAAGTCGCGTGAGGCGGACGTCTCTACTTATTGTGAGCCGAAGAAATGCAGATGAATATGCGATTAGCTGATTTTATTCGGGCAGAAATAGAGCCGATTCTTCAGGATTGGGAAGAATTTGCCAAAAGCATCCTTCATGCCAAGCATATGGACAAGACCGGGCTACGCGACCACGCCAGGGGCATGCTTCTAGAGATTGCCGAAGATCTCGATTCACACCAGAGTGCATCAGAACAGGCCGCCAAATCGAAAGGCCGTGGGCCGAAGGTTGGGGAGGAGTCTTGGGCAGAAGTGCACGGTGGCGATCGACAGACCAGCGGCTTCAGCGTCATTGAGACAGTTTCCGAGTTTCGGGCCTTGCGTGCGAGCGTGGTGTCACACTGGACCAAAGCCTACCCAACGATTACCGGCCAACAGATTGAAGACCTCACCAGGTTCCATGAAGCGATAGACCAGGCCGTCGCCGAATCGCTGGAGCAGTATGCGGCCGTAAAAGAGATGGAAACCCGGCTGTTCGGCGCCATTCTGGTCGCATCGCCTGATCCGATTTATGTGCTCGATCTCGAAGGCAGATTTATTTATGCAAACAAGGCCACCTCCGATCTTTTCGCTCTGAAGCTCGACGCGATCATCGGAAAATCCACCTTTGACCTCGGGTTTTCGTTCGCCTCGGACTTCCAGCGCAATCTTGAAAAGGTGATCGCTGACCAATCCACCTACCGAGGCAAGTTCGTCCACACTTTTGCTTCTGGCCAGGGTGAAAGGTTCGAGTATCTGCTTGCGCCCGTGCTGGACGAGGATGGAAACACCGAAGCGACTGTCTGCATTTCCCGGGATATTACCGAACAGGCGCTCGCCGAAGAAACAATATGGCACAACGCCCACCATGACCTTCTGACTGGGCTGCCGAATCGACGTCTTTTCCTAGATCGTCTGGAACAGGAGGTCAAACATGCAAAACGCAGTAGCCTACCTCTTTCCGTACTTTTCATGGATCTTGATGACTTCAAGGAAGTCAACGATTCGCTCGGCCATGAAGCGGGGGACCGTTTATTGGCTGACGTGGCAGCGCGCCTTACTGATTGTGTCCGGGAGGACGATACGGTTGCCCGTTTGGGCGGCGATGAATTTACCGTGATTCTCACCGGCGCTAATCAGCGCGAGGATGTAGCGCGTGTGGCCCAGACTATTATTGATGCACTCGCGATGCCCTTCCACATCGCGCAACAGCCTGTCCAGATTTCCGTCAGCATTGGGATCACGCTTTATCCCCAGGACGCATCCTCTCCTGTCGCTCTGCTAGAAGCCGCGGATCAGGCCATGTATAAAGCAAAAAAATCCGATTCTAACCGGATGTGTTTTTACGACACATCCGATAAAATAGAGAGAAGCTCGGCCTAGCTATGCTTTCGTGGCCAGACGTTCCACTAACCAGCCACTGCACCGGACGCCAATTACGCTCCGCTCTATTGTCACCGGTGAGTTCAACGTTAAACACACCCAGCAGCCACCACTCCCCGCGGCGCTAAACTCGACTCGCCGTCTGCCGCATCACATCCGCCGCAAAGCGCATCGCCATTTTCACCGGCGCCGGCAACTGCGCACCACCGTGATCCACCGCGGTCTGCGCATGCTGCGCTTCGTCGATCTTCATCTGTTCGACCACGGCGCGGCTCCTGGCATCGGCTTCCGGCAATTTCTGCAAATGCCCATCGAGGTGCGCCTCGACCTGGCGTTCGGTTTCGGCGAGGAAGCCGAGGTTCCACTTGTCGCCCAGGAGCCCGGCGACCACCCCGATGCCGAACGCGCCGCCGAACCACAGCGGGTTGAGCAGGCTCTTGCGGCCGCCGAGTTCGTTGATGCGCTGCTCGCACCAGGCGAGGTGGTCGGTCTCTTCGCGGGCCGCCTGTTCGAGTTCGGCGCGCACTTTCTCATTTTTCGCTGTGAGCGCCTGGCCGGCGTACAGCGCCTGCGCGCAGACTTCGCCGACGTGGTTGACGCGCATCAGGGCAGCGGCGTGGGCCTTGTCGGCTTCGCTCAGTTCGGCCTCGGGGCCGGTGCCGGGATAAGGGCGGCCGGCGTGGGGGCTGGCGAAGACGGTGCGCAGGCCGAGATCGAAGGTGGTGATGAGCTGGTCGAGTCGGTTCATGTATTGCCTCGGTTTTCTGTCTGGCGAACAGGGCTTCGATCGTTCGACGGGCTCACGATCAGCCCGAACGGAAATCAGGTTAGCGCCAAATCACTTTACAAAGTAATTGAAGTTTTCGTACGCCGCTTCGGCGACCTTGAACCACTGGAATTCGGTGTCGCGGAACTGCTTCCACGGGCGGTAGATGGCGGCGAAATCGGGGTTGGTTTTCGCTTCCTGCTCATAGAGCTCGAAGGTGGCGCGGCGCGCGGCGAGCATCACGTCCTTGGGGAAGGCGTGCAGCTGGACGCCCTGGCCGACCAGGCGCAGCAGCGCGGGCGAATTCTTGGCGTCGTATTGCGCGAGCATCAGCTGGTTGGCTTCGGCGGTGGCGACTTCGAAGGCCTGGCGATATGTCTCGGGCAAGGCTTTCCAGCTGGCCTGGTTGACGTAGAAACTCAACTGCGGCCCGCCTTCCCACCAGCCGGGGTAGTAGTAGTGCCTGGCGATCTTGTGGAAGCCGAGCTTCTCGTCGTCGTAGGGGCCGACCCATTCGGCGGCGTCGATCGCGCCGCGTTCGAGCGCAGGATAGATATCGCTGCCGGGCAGGGTCTGCGGCACCGCACCGAGCTTCGCCATGATCTGGCCGCCGATGCCGGGGATACGCATTTTCAGGCCCTTGAGGTCGGCCAGCGACTTGATCGGCTTGCGGAACCAGCCGCCCATCTGGGTGCCGGTGTTGCCGCCGGGAAACTGCACGACGTTATATTTGGCATAGAGCGTGCGCAACGCTTCGAGACCGCCGCCGGCATACATCCAGGCATTCTGCTGGCGCGCGGTGAGGCCGAACGGCACCGCGCAATCGAAGGCCAGCGCCATGTTCTTGCCGACGTAGTAGTAGCCCGCCGAGTGGCCGCATTCGGCGGTGCCGTTGCCGACCGCGTCGAGCACCTGCAGGCCGGGCACCAGTTCGCCACCGGCAAACACGCGGATCTGGAACTGGCCGCCGGTCAGTGCCGCCACGCGTTTGGCCAGGGTTTCCGAGACGCCGAAGATGGTGTCCAGGCTCCTGGGGAAGCTCGAGGCCATCCGCCAGCGGATGGCCGGAAGGCTGGCGGCCTGCGCCGCGGCCATCGGCAGCATGGCCGCCACGCCGGCGCCGGTCAGAAAGTCTCGTCTTTGCATGGCTATTCTCGGAATTTGGCCGATTATACGAGGCGCAAGGGCAAAGCGCCGCGTGTTAAAATGGCGGACTTTCAAGCCCTGCCAGACTGCCATGTTCAACCGCCAAGACACCCTCGCCAAGACCGATCCCGACCTGTGGGCCGCGATCCAGAAAGAAGACCAGCGCCAGCAGGATCACATCGAGCTGATCGCGTCGGAAAACTACACCAGCCCGGCGGTGATGCAGGCGCAGGGCTCGCAGCTCACCAACAAGTACGCCGAGGGCTACCCCGGCAAGCGCTACTACGGCGGCTGCGAATACGTCGACATCGTCGAGCAGCTGGCCATCGACCGCGTCAAGGCGCTGTTCGGCGCCGAGGCCGCCAACGTGCAGCCCAACTCCGGCTCGCAGGCCAACCAGGCGGTGTTCATGGCCTTCCTCAAGCCCGGCGACACCATCATGGGCATGAGCCTCGCCGAAGGCGGCCACCTCACCCACGGCATGGCGCTCAACATGTCGGGCAAGTGGTTCAATGTCGTCGCGTACGGCTTGAATGAAAAAGAAGAGATCGACTACGGCAAGATGGAAGCGCTTGCGCGCGAGCACAAGCCCAAGCTGATCATCGCCGGCGCCTCGGCCTACGCGCTGCGCATCGACTTCGAGCGCTTCGCCAGGATCGCCAAGGAAATCGGCGCCATCTTCATGGTCGACATGGCGCACTATGCCGGCCTCATTGCCGCGGGCGTCTACCCCAACCCGGTGCCGCACGCCGACGTGGTCACCTCGACCACCCACAAGACCCTGCGCGGCCCGCGCGGCGGCATCATCCTGATGAAGGCCGAGCACGAGAAGGCAATCAACTCGGCGATCTTCCCCGGCCTGCAGGGCGGCCCGCTGATGCACGTCATCGCCGGCAAGGCGGTGGCGTTCAAGGAAGCGTCCAGCAAGGAGTTCAAGCACTACCAGGAACAGGTCATCGACAACGCGCTGGTGATGTGCAAGGTGCTGGTCGAGCGCGGCCTGCGCATCATCTCCGGCCGCACCGAGAGCCACGTCTTCCTGGTCGACCTGCGCAGCAAGAACCTCACCGGCAAGGAAGCCGAGGCCCTGCTGGGCCGCGCCCACATCACGGTCAACAAGAACTCCATCCCCAACGACCCGCAGAAACCCTTCGTCACCAGCGGCATCCGCCTCGGCACCCCGGCGATGACCACGCGCGGCTTCACCGAACTCGAAGCCGAACAGCTCGCCCACCTGATCGCCGACGTGCTCGACGCGCCGGGTGACGAGGCGGTGATCGAGCGCGTGAAGGGCGAAGTGGCGAAGCTGGTGGCGAAGTTTCCGGTTTATGGGTGAGCGGTGAACAGGAAGCGGCGAGCGGAAAAACCCATTACCGTTCGCCACTTACCGCTAACCGATCCCCGCTCCCCGCTCACCAAAAATGAAGTGTCCCTTCTGCGGTTCCCTCGACACCCAGGTCATCGACTCCCGCGTCAACGAGGCGGGCGACGCGATTCGCCGTCGCCGCCGCTGTGCCGCCTGCGACAAGCGCTTCACGACCTGGGAAACCGCTGAGTTGCGGCCGCCGCAGATCGTCAAGACCAACGGCACCCGCGAGGACTTTTCCGAGACCAAGCTGCGCGAAGGTTTTCGCCGCGCGCTGCACAAGCGCCCGGTGCCGACCGAGCTGGTTGACGCCGCGGTCGACCGCATCCGCCAGCGCCTGCTGACGCTGGGCGAGCGCGAAATCCCCGCGCGCGAAGTCGGCGAACTGGTCATGAACGAACTGAAGAAGCTCGACAAGGTCGCCTACATCCGCTTCGCCTCGGTGTATCGCAGCTTCCAGGACGTGGAAGACTTCCGCGACGTCATCCGCGACATCGACCAGTAAATGCCCCACACCGAGCGTTTCAGCACTGCCGACCATGCCCACATGGCGCACGCGCTGCAACTTGCGGCACGCGGGCTTTACACGACCAGCCCCAATCCTCGCGTCGGTTGCGTCATCGTCAGGGACGGCCGCATCGTCGGCGAGGGCTGGCATGAACGTGCCGGCACCCCGCACGCCGAAATCCATGCCCTGAAAGCCGCCGCTGACGCTGCGCGGGGCGCGACCGTGTATGTCACGCTCGAACCCTGCTCGCACCACGGTCGCACCCCGCCCTGTGCGGAGGCGCTCGTCAATGCCGGCGTCGCGCGCGTGGTGGCGGCGATGACCGATCCCAATCCGCTGGTCGCGGGCGGCGGCATTTCTATGTTGACGCTGGCCGGGATCCAGGCCGAAGTCGGGCTGATGGAAGCCGAGGCGCGCGCGCTCAACCCCGGCTTCGTGTCGCGCATGACGCGCAAGCGGCCGTGGGTGCGGCTGAAGACCGCGGCGACGCTGGACGGCAAGACGGCGCTGGCGAACGGCGCGTCGCAGTGGATCACTGGCGAGGCCGCGCGCGCCGACGTGCAGCGCCTGCGCGCCCGCGCCTGCGCGATTCTCACGGGCAGCGGCACCGTGCTCGCCGACAATCCGCGCATGAACGTGCGCGACTTCGACATCGGCCGCCAGCCGCTCCGGGTCGTCGTCGATTCCACCTTGCGCACGCCGGGCGATGCAGCGATTCTCCCCGCGCTCGTTGCCTGCCACCATGCCGATCCCGCGATTCGTCGCGCGCTCGAACGGGCAGGTGCGGAGGTTGTCGAATTGCCGGGCGCCCATGGTCGCGTCGACCTGCCTGCATTGCTCACACTGCTGGCACAACGCGGCGTCAACGAACTGCACGTCGAGGCCGGCGCCGCGCTCAATGGCGCGCTGCTCGCGGATCGTCTGGTCGACGAATGGGTGGCCTACGTGGCACCGATGGCGGCAGGCGACGACGCGCGCGGGCTTTTTGCCCACCCGGCACTCACTTCGCTGGACGACGCTGCGCGCTTCCGTCTCGCCGACGTGCGGCAGATCGGCGGCGATCTGCGCCTGACGCTGCAGCCCGCGTGACGGGTTTCAAGGATCATTTTTCGTCGGCGTCCGGTGATTACGCCGCCTATCGCCCGGACTACCCTGCTGCGCTGTTCGCCTGGCTTGCCAGCCTGTGCGCGGAGCGCGATACGGCGTGGGATTGCGCCACCGGCAGCGGCCAGGCCGCGCGGGGACTCGCAGCGCATTTCGGGCGTGTCGTCGCCACCGACGCCTCGGCGGAACAGATCCGCCACGCCGAAGCACATCCTGCGATCGACTACCGGGTAGCCCCTGCCGAAGCCAGCGGCCTGGCGGACCGCAGCGTCGATCTTGTCGCAGTCGCGCAGGCGGCGCACTGGTTCGACCTGCCGCGCTTCCACGCCGAAGCGGCGCGCGTGCTGAAAGCCGGCAGCGTCCTCGCCTTGTGGGGCTACGGCCGCATGGTCTTGCCGGACGAAATGGACGCGCCGTTCCGGCGCTTCTATGACCAAACCGTCGGTCCCTACTGGCCACCCGAGCGCGCACTGATCGACGACGCCTACCGCAGCCTGGCGTTTCCGTTTGCGGAAATCCCGTCGCCGGCCTTTTTCATCGAAGTCGAATGGACCCTGCCGCGGCTGCTCGCGTACCTCTCGACCTGGTCGGCGGTCAGGCGCTACCAGGACGCACAGGGGCATGATCCGCTGCTCGCGCTGATGGCCGAACTGGCGCCCATATGGGGCGACCCGGCCGTGGCCCGGGCGCTGCAGTGGCCGCTTTTTCTGCGTGTCGGCCGGCGTTAAGCCCGCACCGAGAAATCCTCAAACAGCGCGGCCACCTGCCCGCCCACGTCCTGCAAGGGCCGGTCGCGCGTTGCCCGCTGTCGCAGGTCTTCGTTCCGGCATCCCTGCGTGCGAAAAGCCTGGAGAACGTAATGCTTCACGCCGCGCGTAGCGAGGTCGCCCGCGAGGCTGATGACTTCCGCATCATCCAGCAACGCGGGATGGACGGTCGTGCGGATTTCATGATCGACGCCGGACGCCAGCACGCGCTGCAAGCCGGCCAACGCGCGCCCACCGCTGCCGGCGGCGCCTGTGATGCGCGCGTAATCCGCGAACGGTGATTTCACGTCCATTCCCACCCAGTCGACCCACTGCAATACCGCCGCCAGCCGCTCCGGATACATGCCGCCGGTGTGCAGGCCGATCCTGAATCCGAGCGCCCTCACCTCGCGCATCGCGTCCGGCAGCGCGGCCTGCAACGTCGGCTCGCCGCCGGAGAACACCACACCGTCGAGCAGGCCGCGGCGCCTGTGCAGGAAACCCAGCACGTCCTCCCAGGGGATTTCGGTGTCGCTGCGCGCCGGGATCAGGTCGGGGTTGTGGCAGTAAGCGCAGCGCCACGGGCAGCCCTGGCAGAACACCACCGCGGCCAGCATGCCCGGCCAGTCGGTGGTGGACAGCGGCGTGAAGCCGCCAACACGAAGCGTCATCATCGCAAGCGCAGCCGGGCTCAACCCATCCTGCAGCGGCTCTCGACGAAGAAACGCCGCTCGCGATGCTCGCTCTTCTTGCCCTTGTTGAAGCTTGTCACTGGGCGGTGGTAGCCCATCACGCGGGTCCACACTTCGCAGCGGGTACGCTCCTCGTCTTTCAGCGCGATGGACAGGGTCTCGGTCGGAACAGTCATGTCGTTCATTTCACTCTCCTCGGTTATGCAGCAACAGCGTGTTTGCGGGACAGGGCTTCCTCGTCGCACTTCGGACAGAACTCGTGCTCGCCGGCGAGGTAGCCATGTTTGGGACAGATGGAAAAAGTCGGCGTGATGGTGATGTAGGGCAGGCGGAAACGTTCCAGTGCCCGGCGCACCAGTTTCTTGCAGGCCTCTGCGGACGAGATGTGCTCCGACATGTACAGATGCAGCACGGTGCCGCCGGTGTACTTGCGCTGCAGGTCGTCCTGCCGCTCCAGCGCCTCGAAGGCGTCGTCGGTGAAGCCCACCGGCAGCTGCGACGAGTTGGTGTAGTAGGGCGCGTCCGCAGTGCCCGCCTGCAGGATGGCCGGATAGCGCTTGGCGTCTTCCTTGGCGAAACGGTAGGTGGTCCCTTCTGCCGGGGTGGCCTCGAGGTTGTACATGTGGCCGGTTTGCTCCTGGAAGCCGGCAATCCGCCCGCGGATGTGGTCGAGCAGGCGCACTGCGAAGTCGTGGCCCCATTCGCTGGTGATGTCGTGCTCGTCCTCGGTGAAGTTGCGGATCATCTCGTTGACGCCGTTGACCCCGATGGTCGAAAAGTGGTTGCGCAGGGTGCCGAGGTAGCGCTTGGTGTAGGGGAACAGCCCGTTGTCCATCAGGCGCTGGATTTCCTTGCGCTTGATCTCGAGCCCGTTGCGCGCCATGTCGAGGAGCGCGTCGAGGCGGCGCAACAGCCCGACTTCGTCACCCTGGTATTCATGGCCCAGGCGCGCGCAGTTCACCGTCACGACGCCCACGCTGCCAGTCTGCTCGGCCGAGCCAAACAGGCCGTTGCCACGCTTCAGCAGTTCGCGCAGGTCAAGTTGCAGGCGGCAGCACATCGAGCGGATGTGGTTCGGCTTCATCTCGGAATTGATGAAGTTCTGGAAGTACGGCAGGCCATAGCGCGCGGTCATGGCGAACAGGCGCTCGGCGTTTTCCGACTCCCACGGGAAGTCCGGCGTCATGTTGTAGGTGGGGATGGGGAAGGTGAACACGCGACCCTTGGCGTCGCCGGTGGTCATCACCTCGATGTAGGCGCGGTTGATCATGTCCATCTCGACCTGCAGCTCACCGTAGGTGAAGGGCATTTCCTTGCCGCCGATGACCGGCACCTGTTCGCGCAGGTCCTCCGGGCAGGTCCAGTCGAAGGTGAGGTTGGTGAACGGCGTCTGCGTGCCCCAGCGCGACGGCACGTTGAGGTTGTAGATCAGTTCCTGGATGCACTGGCGCACCTCGTCGTAGCGCATTCCATCGTTGCGGATGAACGGCGCCATATAGGTGTCGAACGAGGAGAACGCCTGCGCGCCGGCCCATTCGTTCTGCAGGGTGCCGAGGAAGTTGACGATCTGGCCGACCGCCGAGGACATGTGCTTCGGCGGCCCCGCCTCGACCTTGCCCGGCACGCCATTGAGCCCTTCGTGCAGCAGGGTGCGCAGCGACCAGCCAGCGCAGTAGCCCGCCAGCATGTCGAGGTCGTGGATGTGGATGGACCCGTCGCGATGCGCTTCGCCCAGCTCGGGCGGATAGACATGGTTGAGCCAGTAGTTGGCCACCACCTTGCCGGAGACGTTGAGGATGAGGCCGCCCAGCGAGTAACCCTGGTTGGCGTTGGCATTGACCCGCCAGTCCTGGCGCGACAGGTATTCGTTGATCGACGCCTCCACGTCCACCACCGTCTTGCGGTCCTCGCGCAGCTTCTTGTGACTCTCGCGATAGACGATGTAGGCGCGCGCCGTGTCGAGGTGGTTGGCAGCGATCAGGCTCTGCTCGACCACATCCTGGATGCGCTCGATGTCCGGCGGCGCGTTGCGGAAGCTGTGAAGCAGCACCTTCACCACCTGGGCCGTCAGCAAATCGGCTTCTGCCTCGCCAAATTCGCCGCTGGCCTGCCCGGCCCGCAAAATGGCCGAACGGATCTTCACTGCATCGAACATTGCCCGACGCCCGTCACGCTTGATGACTTCGCGGGGTCCACCTGCTATCACTGAACTCATCTCACCCTCCTCGAAAAACAACATCTTGTGTGCCAAGTGAAATAACCATACGACATATTGTGGGACAGTCAAGAAGAATTTCGGGTTAGAAAGTCCTGATATACTTAAACATGTATTTTTTCATCATCTTATGGGGGACCTGGCATGAGCACGATTCTGGATTTTCTTGGTAGCGATCACCGCGCCTGCGACGATCTGTTCGCATCCGCCGAAGCCGACGTGGCACAAAACAACTGGGACAGCGCGCGCACGCTGTTCGTCCGCTTTCGGGAAGCGATGGCACACCACCTGTCGATGGAGGAGACCGTGCTGTTCCCCGCATTCGAGGCACGCACCGGCAACAGCATGGGGCCGACCCAGGTCATGCGCATGGAACACGAGCAGATGCGCGGCCTGATGCAGGACATGGCAGGCGCCGTTGCGGCGGGCAATCAAAACGCCTATCTTGGCCTGTCCGAAACGCTCAACATGTTGATGCAGCAGCACAACCTGAAAGAGGAGAACATGCTCTATCCCATGTCCGACCAGGTGTTGAGCGGCGACCGCGACAACCTGATTCGCACCATGCAAGCCATTCCCGGCAGCTCTTAACGCGCCGCATGACCGGTCCCGCTAACGAAATCCTCGTCGACGCACGCGGCCTGGAACCGCCGGAGCCGATGGAAAAGGTCATGCAGACGCTGGCGCTGCTGCGACCCGGCCAATCGATCCGGCTGTTGCTGCACCGCGAGCCGTTTCCGCTTTATCCCCTGCTCGCCGAACGCGGTTATCGCCACGCCACGCGGATGGAAGCCGACGGCAGCTACGTCATCCTGATCGATCCGGCCGACGCGGCGGCCGCACGCCCATCGGATCGGCCGCCCCGATGAGCGTGCAAGCCGGGCTCTCCTTCGAACAAGCCCCGCCGTTTTCGCTGCCGCTGCGATTTCTTCTCACCGCCCCGCTGTTTCTCCTGGCTGCCGCGGTACTGATCGCATGGGCGCCGGAATCGCTGGCCACGCGCTGGACGCCCCAGGCACTTGCCCTCACCCACGCGCTCACGCTCGGCTTCCTCGCCATGGCGATGCTGGGTGCGCTGATGCAGATGCTGCCGGTGGTGGCGGGTTCGCCGCTGCCTGCACCACGGCCGGTGGCTTGGCTCAGCCACGTCTCGCTGGTGCTCGGAACGCTCTCCCTGATGACAGGCTTCCTGAGCGCCAACCCGGCCGCGTTCGGCATCGGCATCGTCCTGCTGGGCGGCGGGTTCGCCGTTTTTATCGCGGCAGCCGCCACCAGTCTCGGGCGCGCCGCGGGCAACGTCACGGTCTGGGGCATGCGCCTTGCGGTCCTGAGCCTGGGCCTGACCCTCCTGCTGGGCCTGGCGCTGGCGCTGCTGCGCGCCGGCGCGTGGACCCCGCCCGCGGCCGAAGCCGCGCTCGCTGCGCACGCCGCGTTCGGACTGCTCGGCTGGGTGTTGCTGCTGGTCATCGCCGTGGCCTTCCAGGTCGTGCCGATGTTCCAGATCACCCCGCCCTATCCGCCCCAGTTGAGCCGCTGGCTGACCGCCGTGCTCTTTGTCCTGCTAGTGCTCCGCGCCGCCTCGGCGCTGGTGCGGCCCGCCGCCGCCCATCTTGTCGATTCCGGCCTCGCCGCCGGCATTCTGCTGTTTGCCGTCGTCACCCTGAGGCTGCAATCCCGCCGCCGCAGGAAGTTGCCCGACGTCACCCTCGATTTCTGGCGGCTGGGGATGGCCAGCCTGATCGCCTGCGTGGGTGTCTGGCTAGCCGCCCGGTTATGGCCGGCCGCGGCAGCCAGCCCCCTCTATCCCATGCTGCTGGCCGTGTTGTTCATGGGCGGCTTCGGCGTGAGTGTGGTGAGCGGCATGCTCTACAAGATCATCCCGTTTCTGGCGTGGTTTCATCTGCAGGCGCAGTTGCAGGCCCGCGCAGGCAGTATTCCCACCATGAAGGAGATGATTGCGGAGCGCGGGACGCGCCTGCATTTCCGCATCCATCTGGCCACCTGCGCATTGCTCGTCGGCGGCCTGCTGTGGACGCCGCTGGCCAGGGCGGCGGGCATCACGCTGGCCTTGTCGGCGCTGCTGCTGTGGATCAACCTGCTGTCGGCGGTGCGCCGATTTTCCCGGCACGGCGGACGTTTTGTCTGATGCCGGCCGCGGACCGTTCAGCCCGTACTCCAGGCGCGCGGACGTTTCATGCCGGCGATCTTGCATGCCTGCTTGACATAGCCATAGGCGAACAGCTTGAAGAGCGCGTTGCGCGCATCGGCCCCCAGGCGGTTCGACAAGTGCTTGATCACATAGCGCGCGTCCGGCGCGATCTGGTGCTCTTCGTAATATTCCCGCATGAAACGGATGACATCCCAGTGATCGTCGGTCAGCTTGACGTTCTCCGCGCGTGCAAGATGCTCGGCGACGGCCTCGTTCCACTCGCCGGGTTCCACCAGATAGCCTTCCTCGTCAAGGGCAGGCAGGGTTACCGTTGCGTCCATCGTTCAACCTCCTCAAAGATGCCCGATACGATTGCATCAGGCAGACCAGAAAACAGGGCCACTCGCGGCGTCAGGCGAGGGCCGGGATCAGTCCCAGCATGACCAGCAGCACCCATGCGATGAGTCCGAGCGCGGTCACGACATAGGCGATATCGAGTGCGATCAGGCCTTCCTGGACCTTCAGAATGCGCTGCACGCCGCGAGAAATAAGGATGACGGAGCCTGCCAGACCCACTGCGAGCCCGGCCATGATGACGATGACCTGGTCATAGAAGAGCACCAGCGACGAAAGCCAGAGCGGAACCGCTGCGATCGCAGCCAGCGCGAACGCATCGCGATCGCTGCTCGCGATCCCCTTGCTGCGCGCAACCGATTGGATCGTCCAGGCCATGAGCGGAACGGTCAGCAACTCGGCCATCAGAAAGATGAGCGCGGCCATGCTCCATGCCATCCCGGTCGTATGCGGAAACAGCACGGCACCCACATGATGGCCGGCATATTCGAGCATCAGAGGCGGAACCAGGGAAAACGGCACGACCAGCAGGGCGAACAGCTTGAGGGCAGAGGGCTGCGTTTGCGCAACCTGATTCCAGCCGTCCCTCGATGATGTGAAAAGCTTGTGGATGTGCAGGATACTCATGGGAATCTCCTTTTCAGAACGCAGCGTCCGATCATGTTTGGTGGCCCTCTCCGAGCCGCAGTGCTGAAATCCACCCACGAAGATCGGTCACGGTTTATTTATATCACAATATGATACAAAATCCAGCAACCTGTCTGAGCCCTGAAAAATGACCTCACCCCGCCTGAGCAAAAAGGACTTCGAAGCGCTCTCCGATTTCCGCTATCAGCTCCGGCGCTTCCTGCGTTTCAGCGAAGAGGTGACCCACCGGCGCGGCATCACCCATCTGCAATACCAGTTGCTGCTGCACATACGCGGGTTTCCGGGCCGCGAATGGGCGACGGTAAGCGAATTGGCCGAACGCCTCCAGGCCCATCATCATGGCGTGGTCTCGCTGATCTCGCGCTGCGAAAAGCTGGGACTGGTGACGCGTCAGGTGGGGCGCCACGACCGACGCTCGGTGGAGGTGCACCTGACGCCCGAAGGAAACGAAGTGCTGGCCGAGCTTGCGGCGCAGCACCGCGAAGAACTCCTGCGGCTGCAAGGGATTTTCCGCGTCCCCGGGGCGGATGAACTGGATGCCGGCAAATAGCGCGGGCCGGCGCATGCATGGATGCGGTGACGGATGCAGCCCCTGCCCGCCGCCGCCGGGACGGGCACCCGGGAGCGTGCCCAAAAAAGCAGACAGAAAATGAAAACCTGCGTCTATAATATGCATTCCATTTACTTCTTTAAGGACAGCAGACATGAATGCCCACCTTCATCTACGCCAGGACCAGGTCTACCCATTCGACGCCCGCGGGATCGCCAAGCGCTTCCGTCATGCCGCCATTTTCGGCGCGCTGGACGCGCTGAATTCGGGCGAGCGCATGCGTTTCGTCAACGATCACGACCCCCTGCCCCTCCTCGATCAGCTGCGCAACCGTTACGGCGAAGCCGTTGAAATCCAGTACCTGCAGCGCAACCCCGGCGAAATCGTGATCGACTTCATCCGCAGCTGAGTTCCGCTGTGTTGCCGGCGCTGGTGTTCCTTGCTCTGGTTGCGTTCGCCGCGGCCTTGCTGGGTTCACCCCACGCCGGACGCGCTGCCACGCTGCACCTGTTCCTGGCGGTGGGCGCCATGCCGCTGATCTTCGGCGCCATGGGTTACTTTATTCCCGTGCTGACGCGAACCCGCGCCGCCCGCGCCGGCGTGCTTAGCGTCCCCATCCTGGGGCTGGCCGGCGGCGCGCTGGCTGTGGCTTCATTCAGCCTCCCCGGCATGGCATGGGGACGCTATGCCGGCGCGTTCCTGGCGGCAATGGCTGCCGGCACGCTGCTCGTCTGGAGCGGGCGCCGGCGCGCCGGGATGCTGGGCCGCCCGCACCCCGGTCTGGCCTGGTACGACGCCGCGCTGGCCTGTCTCCTGTGCGCCCTGCTCGCCATCCTCGCCAGCGCGATCTGGCCGCAGCAGTGGACCGCCTTGCGCCGCCTCCACCTCCACCTCAACACACTCGGCTTCGTCGGATTGACCGCTCTGAGCACGCTCTCGGTGCTGCTGCCCACCGTCACCGGCCGGCCCGATCCGAACGTGGGGACACGGTTGCGCCACGATCTGCCTTGGGCCGTGGCCGGTGCCTTGCTGGTCGCGCTCGGCGCGGCGTGGTTCGGCCCGCTCGCGTGGCTCGGCGGCGCGTTATGGTCGATCCCGCTGCTGCGGCTGGGGGCCAGCTGGCTGCGGCTGTATCGCGCCGAAATCTTCGCACTGCACGGCGCCGCGCCGCTGCTCGCCGCCGCGCTGGCCGGACTCGCCCTCAGCCTGCTTGCCGGCGCCGCCGCTGCCGCCCTTCCCGCGCTCGCCCCCACGTCGGCGTTTGTCGCCGGCTTTCTGCTGCCCCTGGTATCCGGCGCGGCCAGCCAGCTTTTGCCCGTCTGGCTGCGCCCGGGCGTGCAGGGCCCCTGGCACGCGTCGCTGCGAAACAATCTGGGACGCTACGGCGGCGCCCGTGCCGCGCTGTTCTGCATGAGCGGCATCTTGGCCGGAGCGGGCCTTGAATGGGGCGTTCTGCTGGGCGGGGCCACGCTGGCCTGGTTCGTGCTGCAGGCCGTTGGGGCCCTGCTGCATGCCGCGATCATCCCGAAAGACAATACGCCATGAGCGTCCCGGCTTTTTTCGATGCCGTTGCCCGCATCACGCTGCACGATCCCCTCGCCGAACGCTTCGGCGCTGCCGACAACGGAAGGATCGAATACGGCTACGTTGATGCGGCCTGGCCGGCCGACGGCGCCCGATTCAAGCCTGAGCCCTCGGCGCCCAGCCCTCGATCAGGGTCGCGATGACCGCATCGGCCTGCTCCGCCAGATCGAAGCGGTGGTCCGAGAGTATCCAGCGGAAAGCCAGCCCCTGCACGGCCGCGATCAATATGCAGGCGTTCTGCTGGGGAACGATGTCGGAGCGGATTTCCCCATCCGCCTGCGCGGCGACGATCAGGCCGGCGATGAAATTCAGAAAAAAAAGCACCAATTCGTTCATGCGGTCGCGGACCATTGGGTCGCCGCTTTGCAGTTCTTCGGAAAACAACAGCCTGGGAATGCCCGGTTGCTTCTGGATGAAATTCAGGTGCGCACGGATGACCGCCTTCAGGCGTTCCAGTGGCGTCAGCTGCGCCAGACCGAGCCCGGCCATTTCTTGCTGAAGCCGCTCCTGCACGGTGTCCACCAGCGCAACCAGGACGTGACTCTTGTTGCCGAAGTGGAGGAACAGGGTGGGCTGGGCAATGCCGACCGCCTTGGAAAGCGAACGCGTGGTGAGCCTGGCCACCCCTTCATAGCGAATGATTTCCATGGCCGCCTCGATGATGTCATGGCGGCGGACCTCTGCAGATTTCCTTTTTTTAACGACCATTGGGTTCTTGTGTCTGGCGCAATTCCAGCGTGCGAATAGTAGGAGCATTCTGCCGGGCGGTGACCCGTCAGGTACACGGAAGCAAAAACGGCAGCAGTGAGAATACCTGCTGCCGAAAGGTACACCGTCAGATCCTGTTCAGGAACAGCAACTGCCTTCCTTGACGCCTGCTTTCTTGAGCATGAAAGCCAGCGGACAGAACCCGGTCACGCCGCTTTGCGCCAGATTGGCTCCGACAAATGCCGTCAGCCAGATCCACGCAGGATCGGAAAAATGGGCCAGAGCGATGCTGAGCAGCACCATCAGGCCCGCCACAAGATGTACGGTTCGATCGACGGTCATGACGTTCTCCTATCAAAACATGTAACTGATCTGGACATTGGCGATGTTTTGTTCCAACTCGATCTTCGTCGGGGTCGTATTGGACGTCACATCGTTCTGGAAGGCGTGCATGTATGAAAGCGAAGCCGACACCTTGTCGCTCAGCTTGCGTGTCATGCCCACCGACAGGTGTTTCTCGGTGACGGCCAGCGATCCGATGTTGGCGTTCACGTCCTCCCGGCCGATGGGAGACTTGCCATAGTTGAAACCGACCCGCACCGTGGTCTTGGGGTTGATCTCCTTCTGCACGCCAATGGCATACACGATCTGGTCGTCCCAGCCGAAATTCAGACTGGCCGGGATGGGTCCGGCGTAGCCAGCGGGTCGGCTCACGGCGATCGACCCCAGTACATCGCTGAACTGGATATATTTCACGTCGGCCTCGATCAGCAGTCCCGGCATGGGCTTGAAAGCCATGCCCAGGGCAAATTGCTGGGGTGCGTCCATGGTCATGGCAATCTCGCCCGCCGTGGTGTTCCACTTGAATTCGCCCATGCTCTGCTTGCTGGTCCACGAAGCACCCAGCTGCAGCCGGTCGCTGAGCTTGTAGATCACGCCCGCGGTCGCCCCGAAGCCGTACACCTGGTTCTGCGGCAGGGTGTACTGCGGATTGGACAGCGCCAGGCTCTGGTAATCGATGTTGAGCGCGGCGCCAACAGACAGTTTGTCGCTGACCTTGTAGCCGAAGCCGGGGGCGATCTTGTAGAACTGCTTGGTGGTGACAACGGCCTGATTGCCGGGCGCCGCCGCCGTATCGGGGAAATCGACCCCCATGCCCGACAGACCCGCCATGCCCATGCCCAGATAGAGTCGGTCATTCACATTGAAGGCCACCGCACCCGACGGAATCAGGTAATAGTCGGAATCGCTCTCGAAGCCGTTGGCCTTGCGCGGCGGATTGAGCAGGCCAAAGCCCATGTCGAAGCGCACGTCCTTCATTCCGAGCTCAGCCAGGCCGGCGGGGTTGCTCATGATCGTTCCGGCATCCTGGGGGGCCGCCACGACCGCGCCGGCCATGCCCCACTGGATGGCGGTGACGCCGATCATCTGATCGCCGTTGGTGGCGTGGGCCGCGGGTGCAAAAGAATAGATGGCAGCCGACACGGCGGCTGCAACGAGCTGTTTGTTCATGATCAAGTCTCCTCGATACAGGGGGTGGGTTCTACTTGCCAAGGGGCGTCATCAGGTTGGCCGAAATGCCGGGTGTGCCACGAAATTTCTGATGGCAGGCCACGCATCCGGTCATGATGTCGCTCATGTAGGACGCTGCTCTCGGCATGTCGCCCGCATCTGCAGCGTCAGCCAGTTTGAGCGCGCTGCCTTCGACCGCGGCGTTCATCGCCGGCAGTACCGCCAGATCGCTGTCGTTGACCTTGTCCAGCGGGAAATAGGCCAGCAGCCCGCCCTTCGGAATCCGATGGAAGGCCAGTCGCCGGGCGGCATCGGATGCCTGCTCGGCGTTGTCGGTCGCCAGCGCCGACGCGATGGCCTGATACTCGGACAGAATTTCGTGCATGACCTGACGCAGGGTCGTTTCCTTGGCGCGCCGTGGATGGGAAGCATGCAGTTTCTGGATGGTTGCTTTCAGTTCCGGGGAAAGGGCCATCACCTTCTGACGCAGTTCCGGCTTGTACGTCTTCATCATCTGCTGCATTTCAGCCGGTGCCGAGGCAGCGTTCTTGGGCGTTTCGGCTACGGCAAGGCCAGACGTCACGAGACTGCCGGCAAGGATCAGGGGGGTAAACAGGGCTTTTTTCATGAAGGTTCTCCAGGAGGTGCGTTGGCACGGAATCAACACATGATCGTCCGATCACATGTTCGGTTGATTATATAAGCCGCGTTATTTTATGCAAGCGGATCGTCAAGTCCTTATTCAAGTTGCGGCCGCTCGCAGTGCCCACCCGAATCATTCGGTGTCATCGCCGCACCGTGCGGATACAATTTCATCCTTGCAGCAGTGAATGGGGCCCGGCAACGTGCGGGTGTGTCCGCAACGGCCTTGATGGGCGGCGTATTGCCGAGAACCGATACAGGGCAGCGTGGCGGATGCGCAAGCGCCGGCCGGCCCTGTCAATGAGAACCAAAGGATCAGAATGAAATGCGTGGATGATTTCCGCCTGCGCTTCGGCAAGCAGGAACTGGTGCCGATCGTGATCGGCGGCATGGGGGTGGACATTTCGACCGCCGAACTGGCGCTTGAGGTGGCGCGCCTCGGCGGCATCGGCCATATTTCCGACGCCATGGTGCAGACCGTGTCCGACACCCGCTTCGACACCAAGTTTGTCAGCCAGAAGCTGAAGCAATACAAGGCCAACGTCGCCAGCAGCGACAAGTCCGGCGTTCACTTCAATCTCGCCGTCCTGGAAGAAGCCACGCGCAACCATGTCGGCCGGACCATGGACGCCAAGCGCGGTGACGGCATGATCTTCATCAACTGCATGGAGAAGCTCACCATGAACGCGCCGCGCGAGACGCTGCGCATGCGCCTGTCCGCCGCCCTCGACGCCGGCATCGATGGCATCACCCTCTCCGCCGGCCTGCACCTCGGCTCCTTCGCCTTGATCGAGGACCATCCGCGCTTCCGCGACGCCAAGCTCGGCATCATCGTCTCCTCGCCGCGCGCCCTGGCAATGTTCCTGCGCAAGAACGCGCGGCTCGATCGCCTGCCGGACTACATCGTGGTGGAAGGGCCGCTCGCGGGCGGCCACCTCGGCTTCGGCCTGGACTGGGCCCAGTATGATCTCGCCACCATCATGGGCGAAGTTTTGGCATTCCTGAAAGCCGAGCACCTCGATATTCCGGTCATTGCGGCCGGCGGCATATTCACCGGCAGCGATGCCACCGCCTTCCTCGAGCAGGGCGCGGCCGCCGTCCAGGTCGCCACGCGATTCACCGTCACCCGCGAATGCGGCCTGCCGGACAAGATCAAGCAGGAATACTTCAAGGCCAGCGAGGAGGACATCGAGGTCAACACGATCTCGCCGACCGGCTACCCGATGCGCATGATCAAGGGCAGCCCCGGCATCGGCGCCGGCATCCGCCCCAACTGCGAGGCCTATGGCTACCTGCTCGACGTCAAGGGCAACTGCGCCTACATCGACGCCTACAACCGCGAGGTCGCCCTGCACCCGGACGCGAAGAAGATTTCGGTCAAGGAGAAGACCTGCCTCTGCACGCACATGCGCAACTTCGACATCTGGACCTGCGGACAGACCGCCTGGCGTCTCAAGGACACCACCCGGCGCGCGCCTGACGGCGGCTACCAGGTGCTCAGCGCGGAGCATGTCTTTCACGATTACCAGTTCAGCGTCGAGCAGAAAATCGCGCTGCCGGACTGAGTTCGCAGGGCGGCGTCACGCCGCCCTGTTCTGGCAATCCTTTTCCTGAAACCGCCGGCGGTTTCCCGCTATGGCGCCATCATGCGCCGGGCGGCGCGCGCCAGCGGCGCGGGCAACCGGTGCAGCACCGCCTCGGGGTCGAGGGCATCGAGCAGGTTCTTGACGATGAGGCCGAGTTCGGTGTCGCCTTCGCTCACCAGGCGACGGCTGAAGAAGAGCGTGTCGGGGTCTTCCCGGCGGCCAAGCAGCAGCATGAAATCACGGGCCGTGGCGCTGATGGTCAGGTCGGGGGCGCCGCTGTCCGGTGCGAAGCCGCGCGCAGTGACCGTGAAGCGCAGGCCCAGACCGAGGTCTTTCGCGCGAATCGCGTAACGCCGGCCGACCAGAGGCTGCCAGTCTAGCGTTTGGAGCGCAGGCCACAGCAGGCGGTTGGCCACGATGCAGAACGCCAGGCTCGGCGGCGCAACTGGAAGGCGGGTGACCACACTGGCGAGCTGCGGGGGAAGGGCAAGGTTCAGCATGATGACTCCGTTTCTGAAGGGGGCCGTACCCTAGCGCTCGGCGTCAGCCCAGTTGTTGGGGGTCTCATATAGCCGCACGCGCTGCAGCCTGAGCTGGTTGCCATAGGTGTGGACATAGGCGGCGGCAAGGATGCGGAAGGCCTCAGCCGCGAGGTTTTCCGCGGTGGGCACCACCGGCAGCACGACAGTCTTGTGGCCGGGGAGCGTGGCCAGGAAGGCCACCACGTCATGATCGCCCTCATGCACCAGGAACGCATGGTCCCACCGATCGACCAGCACCGCGTTGGCGATGCGCTTGATCTCGGAAAAATCCATCACCATGCCCTGCTCCGCCGCGCCTTCGGCGCCGATGATCTCGCCTGAAAGCGAGATTTCGATGGCGTAGCGGTGGCCGTGCAGGTGCCGGCACTGGCTGGCGTGGTTGGGGATGCGGTGGCCGGCATCGAATTCCAGTCTGCGCGTGATCAGCATGCCCCGCCTTTCTCCGGGCCATGCTCGAGTCCCGCGCGGCCGTGCCAGTAACCGTCCACCGGCGGGCCGGGCATGATGCGCGCCAGCCCGTCTGCGCCGCCGCTCTCGCCCGCCAGCGCCGCCTGGAACGCGTCGATCACGCGCCCCATGTGGCGCGACTGCGGCGACAGGCGCAGGCTGGCAACAGCGAGTTCGCGCAGCGCGGGCAGTTCGCCAATCAGCGTGTAGACGCCGGCCGACTGCGTCTGGATGCCGTTGAGGGTGAGGAAAGGCTCGCCCTCGCGGGTCGCCAGCGCCAGCCCGTCGGGATGATCGAGACAGCGGAACTGGCAGTCGTCCTTGGGCAGGTTGTAGTGGCGCGCGGTGAAGCAGCGCGCGGAATACGCCAGCGGCAGGCGGCCGTAGGCGAACACCTCGGTTTCCATCCCGGCCGGTGCGCGTTGGAGCAGTGCGGCGAGCGTGACACGCGACATTTCAACCGGCGGCAGCCAGCGCGTGGCGCCGAGGCCGGCGAGCACGGCGAGCGTCTCGGGGTTGTAGACGTTGAGCGTGGGCCCGGCGACGAAGGGCACGCCCGCCCCGGACAGCAGCCGCACCGCGCCCCATTCGTTGGCCTCGACCGCAAAGCGGCCGTCCGAGACGATGCGGCGCAGCGTCTTGAGGTCGGATTCCGACTCGATCAGCGTCTGCGTCGAGAGCACCACCTCCTTGCCGGCGGCGGCAAGCTGTTCGGCCAGCCCCAGCCAGTCAGGCAGGCGCAGCAGGTGGCGGCGCGAGCACACGCTCTCGCCGAGATGGACTCTTGCCACCGGCCAGCGCGCGGCTTCATCGTAGAAGGCGAGAACGTCGTCGCGCGACCAGTAGTACAGGAGGGGGCCGAGACTCAGATTCATTTCCATGGCCGGTGGTAGGCACCGAGCGTATGGCTCTGCCCCTCCGACAGCTTGTTGAGCTCGGCCTGCCAGGCGGGCGCGGGCCTGAAGCTGTCGGCGTTGTTCTTCACCGCGTCGATGGCGGCACGCCACACCTTCGTCACCTGCGCGACGTAGGCCGGGCTGCGCTGGCGGCCCTCGATCTTGATCGCTGCGATGCCGATCTTCAGCATCTCGGGCAACAGGTCGAGGGTGTTGAGGCTGGTCGGTTCCTCGATGGCGTAGTAGGTTTCGCCGCCGACCTCGAAGCGGCCCTTGCACAGCGTCGGGTAGCCCGCCTTCTCGTCGCGGCCGTAGCGGTCCAGCAGTACGCCATTCAGGCGCGACTCCAACCCGGTCGGGGTGTCCTTCCACTGCACCGCTTTTGCCGGTGAGCACACGCCGGCCGAGTTGGGCGATTCGCCGGTGCAATAGGACGAGAGCAGGCAGCGCCCCTCTACCATCACGCACAGGCCGCCGAAGCCGAACAGCTCGATCTCGACGTCGGTGTGCCTCACCACGTTCTCCACCTGCGGCAGCGACAGCACGCGCGGCAGCACGGCACGCTGGATGCCGAAGTGCTCGCGGTAGAAATTCACCGCCTCGTAGCTGGTGGCCGAGCCCTGCACCGACAGGTGCAGCCTGAGATCCGGATGCTGCCTGGCGGCATACCGCATCAGCCCGGGATCGGCGAGGATCACTGCATCCATGCCAAGCTTTGCGGCGCGGTCGACCGCACCGGTCCAGCGGCTCCAGGTGTCGGGCTGCGGATAGGTGTTGAGCGCGAGCAGGACCTTGCGGCCGCGGTCATGCGCATAGCGCAGTCCCTCCGCTGCCTGCGCCTCGTCGAAGTTGAGACCGGGGAAGGCACGCGCGTTGGTGTTGTCGCGAAAGCCCATGTAGACGGCGTCGGCACCGTTGTCGATGGCGGCCTTGAGTGAAACCAGACTGCCCGCCGGGCATACCAGGTCAAGCGGCATGACATTTCTCCATCCAGGGGTGGCCCGCGCATGCGCCCTGGCGGCTGTCGCGGCGCGCCAGTTCGTCGGCGATGCCATTGAGCACGTCCCACTTCTTCGCGCACCACGCGGGCGCCAGCAGGATGTCCGGCGAGGCGGTGCCGGTGACGCGGTGGTACACCACGTCCCACGGCGTGCGCTCGATGAGGTCGGCGGCGATGCGTGCATAGTCGGCCTCGGCCAGCGGTTCGTACTCGCCGCGCTTCCACTCGATGGCGAGCCGCGTGTGCTTCACGACGTGCAGCGGATGCAGCTTGAGCCCGTCGACGCCGACGTCGAGCACACGGTCGAGGCTGGCATGGCTGTGGGACTCATCCTCGCCCGGCAGGCCGACGATGAGGTGGCAGCACACGGGAATGCCGCGCGCCCGCGCGGCCCGGGTCGCCTGTTCATATTCGGCGAAGCCGTGGCCGCGGTTGACGCGCGCCAGGGTCGCATCGAAGGATGACTGCAGGCCGAGCTCCAGCCACACCTCGTGGCCGCGATCGCGGTATTCCGCCAGCAGATCGAGCACCGGCGGCGGCACGCAGTCGGGCCGCGTGCCGATCGCCAGCCCCATCACGTCTGGGGTCGCCAGCGCGGCGTCATAGAGGGTGCGCAGTTCATCCACGTGCGCATAGGTATTGGTATAGGCCTGGAAATAGGCGATGAAGCGGCGCGCACCGGTCCGTTTCGCAATGCGGCCGCGCGCGCGCTCGAACTGCGCGGCGAGCGGCGCCGGGTCACGGGCGCCCGGGGCGAATGACTTGTTGTTGCAGAAGGTGCAGCCGCCGATGCCTTTCGAACCGTCGCGGTTGGGACAGGTGAAGCCGGCGTCGAGCGCGATCTTGTGCACCCGCTCGCCATGCCGCTCCAGCATGGCGCGGCCGAACGTATGGATGCGGTCGGTAAGGAGGCTCACACCGCCACGGCCACGGCCTCGGGTCCCGGCACATGCCTGGACCCGGACCCTGGCCTCACGCCGGTCAGGAAATAACCGATCAGTTCCTGCACCGTCCGGATCGCACTGCCGAACGGCAGCGGTTCCGAACCGCGGAAGAACAGTCCCTTGCTGACGTCGCCCTTCAATGCGGCCACCAGCTGCGAATCGATGCAGAACTGGCCGGCCTTCGCGAGTCCGTCGCGCAGGCCGCAATGCGTCAGGCAATGCAGTCCGATCGCGCAACGCCTGGGGTCCGCCTTGGCGACGGCCTGCAGCCCGGATTCGCGCTTGAGGTAGTTGACGAGCCACGGCGTTTTCACCGCGCGGGCAGGCAGCCCGGCCACGCTCATGAACGTGACGATGTCGTCGGGTTTCGCATCGAGCAGCACGCGCTTGAACGCGGGATGGGCGTCGCCCTCCTCGGTGACGGCGAACGGCGTCCCGACCTGCACCGCGCTCGCCCCCGCGGACAAGGCGTCCATCACTTTTTCGTGACTGTTGATGCCGCCGCCGACGATGACCGGAATCCGCCCGCGCGCGATGCCCAACTCGTCGAACACCTTGAAGATGCCGGGCAGCACATCCGCGAAATCAAACCTGGAATGATCCAGCTCGGCCGGATTCGGCGCGCCAAGGTGGCCGCCCGCGTAGCGCGGATGCTCGATCACGATGGCGTCCGGCAGGCGGCCGTCGCGGCCGAATTTCTTCAGGCGCGCCCACTTCTTCAGCAGGATGGCGACGCCGCGCGCATCCGAGAGGATCGGGATCAGCGCGACGTCGGGATAGTCCTCGGTCATGTCCGGCAGGTCGAGTGGCAGACCCGCGCCCATCACGATCGCCTGCGCGCCCGAGGCACACGCCTGCCGCACAAGAGCCGGGTGCTCGGTCACGGCCTTCATCACGTTCACCGCGACCACGCCATGGCCCGCCGCTATGTCGAGGGCCGCCCTGATCTCGCGGTCGAGCGCGACGAGGTTGAGCCGGTTGAGTTCGTCCTTGTCGCGGCAGTGCTTCGACTGCTCCGTCAGATCGGCGTGGTGATGACGCAGGTCGATGCTCGCGATCGTGCCGACGCCGCCCGCGCGCGCCACCGCCCCTGCCAGCCGGTGAGCCGACACGCCCACGCCCATGCCGCCCTGAACGATGGGCAGCAGGCGCGTTCCCTTGACTGAGAACATCGAAAGCGGGGGGTGCGACATGGCGTGATTTCGGATCCGGGCGGGTCGTATACATATATGCCGATGTGCTTATCGTAATTGCATGCGCATGGTTTGTCCAACATTCCCCGAATCCGCATACGCGCCCCCTCGACACGCGCAGACGGCGTTCCGGCGCCGCGCCGGGGTTCACCCGCCCCGCCTAAACGCCTACAATGCGGGGTCTCAACTGGCTGGCCTCTCACGCATGTTCACCGGCATCATCCAATCCATCGGCCGCATCCATGAATACGAAGCGCGCGGCGCCGACGCACGCATGGTCATCACCGGCGGCGGGCTCGATTTTTCCGACGTCGCCATCGGCGACAGCATCGCGGTCAATGGCGTCTGCCTGACTGCCGTGGCGCTGACGCCGAACAGCTTCACCGTCGATGTCTCCGCCGAAACCCTGCGCGTCACCGAGGGCTTCACGCCGGGCGCCGAGGTCAATCTCGAAAAGGCGCTGCGACTGGCCGACCGCCTCGGCGGGCATCTGGTCAGCGGGCACGTCGACGGCGTCGGCACGGTCTATCGCTTGGTCCCGGTGGGCGAATCGCACCTGCTGGAAATCGACGCGCCGCGCGAACTCGCGCGCTACATCATCCGCAAGGGCTCGATCACGGTGAACGGCGTGTCGCTGACGGTCAACAAGGTGGACGGCGCGCGCTTCGCCCTCAACCTCATCCCGCACACGCTGGAGATGACCACGCTCAAGCACCTGACGGCGGACAGCCGCGTCAACCTGGAAGTCGACATGATCGCGCGCTACGTCGAGCGCATGATGCAATTCACCAACACAACGGACAAAGACTGATGAGCCTCGCCTCCACGCTGGAAATCATTGAAGAACTGAAGGCCGGCCGCATGGTCGTGCTGGTCGACGAGGAAGACCGCGAGAACGAGGGCGACCTGGTGATGGCCGCCGAGCACGTCACCCCGGATGCGATCAACTTCATGGCCAAGTACGGACGCGGCCTGATCTGCCTCACGCTGACCGACGACCGCTGCCGCCAGCTCGGCCTCAAGCAGATGGTCTCCGACAATCAGACGCCGCACGGCACCGCGTTCACCGTGTCGATCGAGGCCGCCGAAGGGGTGACCACCGGCATTTCGGCGGCTGACCGCGCGGTCACCATCCAGGCCGCGGTGAAGAAGGACGCCAGGCCGACCGACATCATCCAGCCCGGCCACATCTTCCCGCTGCGGGCGCAGCCCGGCGGCGTGCTGGTGCGTGCCGGCCACACCGAGGCCGGCTGCGACCTCGCCGGGCTCGCCGGGCTCGAACCCGCTTCCGTCATCTGCGAGATCCTCAAGGACGACGGCACCATGGCGCGCCTGCCCGACCTGGTGCCGTTCGCGCAGGAACACGGCCTGAAGATCGGCGCCATCGCCGACCTCATCCACTACCGCAACCAGACCGAAAGCCTGGTCGAGCGCGCCGCCGACCGCCTGATCCAGACCGTGTACGGCGCCTTCCGCCTGATCGCCTACCGCGACACCAGCGCCCGCGAAACCCATCTCGCGCTGGTCAAGGGCGAAATCCACGCGGACCGCGAAACGCTGGTGCGCGTACACGAACCCCTCTCGGTGATGGACTTCCTCGACGTCACCGGCGGCGGCCATTCGTGGCCGATCATGGGGGCGATGGAACGCATCGCCGAATCGCAGTCCGGCGTCATCGTCCTGCTGCACCGGCCGGAAACCGCCGACGCGCTGCTCGATCGCATCAACCCTGCGCCGGTTGCCAGCCGCAAGTACGATCTGCGCGACTACGGCATCGGCGCACAGATCCTGCGCGACCTCGGCGTCGGCAAGATGAAGCTGCTGGCCAGCCCGCGCAAGATGCCGGCGATGGACGGCTTCGGGCTGGAAGTCACCGGCTATTCTGAAAAAGCATGAGCCACTGAAAAAAGGACGCACCATGGGAACCACAAAGGACACTTTCTCCGAACTCGACCCCGCCTACCAGGGCAAGGGCCTGAAATTCGGCATCGTCATGAGCCGCTTCAACCGCGACATCTGCGAGGGCCTGCTCTCGGCCTGCGAGGCCGAACTGCTGCGGCTTGGCGTGGCCAGGCAGGACGTGCTGCTGGTCAACGTGCCCGGCGCGCTGGAACATCCGCTGGCACTGCAGGAACTGGCGCTGTCCGAGAAGTATGATGCGCTCATCGCCCTCGGCGCGGTGGTTCGCGGCGACACCTATCATTTTGAAATCGTCTCGAACGAATCTGCGCGCGGCATCCTCGACGTGCAACTGAACACCGGCGTGCCGATTGCCAATGCGATCCTCACCGTCGACACCGAAGAGCAGGGCCACGCGCGCATGGCCGAAAAAGGCCGCGACGCCGCACGCGCGGCGATCGAAATGGCCAACCTGCTGAAGCGCCTGTGACTGTCATGCCGCACCTTCCATTACCCACCATGATGCCCGACATGACAGTCACCCCCTCCCCTCCCTCCCCCGCTTGCGGGAGAAGGGGACAAAGCTTCGCTGCGCGAGGTGACGTTTAATGGCCGGTTCCCGCAAGGTCGCACGCGAGTTCACGCTGCAGGGTGTCTATTCCTGGCTGGTGGGGGGCGCCGACGTCACGCTGATCGCCGCCAGCCTCAAGGAAGACGAGCAGTTCAAGCGCGCCGACGAGGATTATTTCCGCACCCTGCTTTACGGCGTGCTGAAGGAGGAGAGCACGCTGAGCACGCGCATCACGCCCTTGCTCGATCGCCCGCTTGCCGAGCTCTCGCCCATCGAGCGCGGCATCCTGCTCATCGGCGCCTATGAACTGCTGCACTGCCCCGACGTGCCGTGGCGCGTCGCAATCAACGAAGGCGTCGAACTCGCCAAGAAGTTCGGCGGCACCGACGGCCACAAATACATCAATGGCGTACTCGACAAGCTGGCGCAGGACGTGCGCGCAGTGGAGATCGAGCATGCGAAGAAGAAAGGCGTGAGCGGGGAGCATTAAGCAGTCAGCGGAAAAACCACTCACTGCTCACCGCTTACCGCTCACCCACATGGAATTCGACCTCATCGCCCGCCACTTCACCCGCGCCACCCCCGGCGCGGTGCTCGGTGTGGGCGACGACTGCGCGCTGCTGGCGCCGACGCCGGGCATGCAGCTTGCGGTGTCGTCCGACATGCTGCTCGAAGGCCGCCATTTCTCGCCGCAGGACAGCCCCGCGGGACTTGGCCACAAGTCGCTGGCGGTGAACCTGTCCGACCTCGCCGCGATGGGCGCGACGCCGCGCTGGGCCACCCTCGCCATTGCGCTGCCCGAAGAAGACGACGCCTGGCTCACCGCGTTTGCGCGCGGCTTCTTCCGCATGGCGGACCAGCATGGCATCGAGCTGGTCGGCGGCGACACCACGCGCGGCACGCTGACCCTGTCCATTACCGTCATCGGCGAAGTGCCGCCGGGTCAGGCGCTGCGGCGCGATGGCGCCCAGGCCGGCGACGACGTCTGGGTGTCCGGCGTGATCGGTTCCGCAGCCGTGGCGCTCGCCTACCGGCAGGGGCGCCTGTTCATGGAGCAGATCGATGCCGCCAAGGTCTTGCCTGCGCTCTACCTGCCGACGCCGCGGGTGGAACTCGGCATGGCGCTGCGCGGCATCGCGACCAGCGCGATCGACATTTCGGACGGCCTGCTCGGTGATCTCGGCCATATTCTGGAGCGCTCGCACGTCGGTGCCACGCTCGAATTCGGCGCGGTGCCGACGCTGCCGGTGGTGCAGGGCTATCTTCATGAACCGGTTGCGCGCGACTGCGTGCTGGCGGGCGGCGACGACTACGAACTCTGCTTCACCGCGCCGGCCGCCAGGCGCGATGCCATCGCTGCCGCCGCACAATCCGCAGGCGTGCCCGTGACGCGCATCGGCCGCATCACCGCCGAACCGGGCCTCACTGTCATCAGCGCCGACGGCCAGCCGCTGCGTTTCGACAGAACCGGCTATGACCACTTTGCGGCCTGATTTCAAATTCCTCTTCGCGCATCCGGCGCACCTGATCGCCTTCGGATTCGGCAGCGGACTCGCGCCCAAGGCGCCCGGTACCGTCGGCACGCTGCTCGGCCTGCCGCTGTTCGGGCTGATCGTCGCCGTCGCGCCGGGCCTGACGAACCGGATCATTATGCTGACCGCCGCTTTCCTGGTCGGCGTGTGGGCCTGCGGCCGCACCGGCCGGGCGCTCGGCGTCGCCGATCACGGCGGCATGGTGTGGGACGAAATCGTCGCCTATGCGCTGGTCCTTCTTTTCACGCCGTCCGGCTGGCTGTGGATCGCGCTGGCCTTTGCACTGTTCCGCCTGTTCGATATCCTGAAGCCATGGCCGATCCGGTATGCCGACACGCATCTGAAAACCGGCTTCGGCGTGATGTTCGACGATCTTCTGGCGGCAGGCTACGCCATCGCCGTTATCAAGGGAGTGCAATGGCTCGTGTAAGCGACGAAGAACTGCGCCAGCTCGCGGCCGAAGTGGGCGAGAAGCTCATCGCGCGCGGCTGGATGCTGGCCACCGCCGAGTCCTGCACCGGCGGCTGGGTCGGGCAATTGCTCACCTCGCTGCCGGGCAGCTCGCACTGGTACGAGCGCGGCTTCATCACCTATGCCAACGCCGCCAAGATCGAGATGCTCGGCGTGCCCGCAGACCTCATCGAGACCCTCGGCGCGGTCTCAGAGGAAACCGCTGCCGCGATGGCGGCCGGCGCGCTTAAGCACAGCCACGCGCACGCCTCCCTCGCCATATCCGGAATCGCCGGCCCCGGCGGCGGCACGCCGCATAAGCCCGTCGGCCTGGTCTGCTACGGCTGGGCGCTGGCGGACGGCAGCGTCATGTCGTCCACCTGCCGCCTCGACGGCGACCGCGAGGAAATCCGCTCACGTGCGGTGGCCGCGGCCCTGCGCGGGCTGATTGAATTGGTTGGGTGAGGGGTGAGCGGTGAGCGGTGAGCGGACAGACCTTACCGCTTCCTGCTTCCCGCTTACCGCTCGCTGAAGGCCCACGCCGCAAACGGCTCGATCTCGTCGCGGTTCAGCAGCATCAACTGGTAGGCATTCGGATTCAGGCTCTGGTCGGGCGTGGTGTCCACGCCCAGACGCTGCAGCACATACCCGAGCAGCGCGCGCCGCACCTTCACCTCGATGACCTCCCCGCTCGCGCCGTAATCCAGCAGCAGGCTTGCGCGCCGGGCCGCATCGAGCCCACTGTGCGGGGCGAGCCTGATCGCCACCCCCTCCACCCAGTCGTCGTCGTACTGCTCGCCGGATTCGGCAGGTGTCTCCAGGCATTGGGCCGCCAGGACGCGCGACAGCACGAAATCGCGGAAATCGCAGGTGTCCTCGCTATACGCCCGCACGTGCCAGCGCAGGCCCGTATTGACGAGGGTGTGCGGCTCGAGCACCCGCTCTGCCCCGCTCTCGCGGCTCGACAGCGAGCGGTAGTCGACGCGCAGTTTGCGCCGCCCATGGATGGCACGGGTGACCTGCGCCAGGATCGCCGGGCCGGGCAGCCGCGCCGGCAGCGGCAGCAACGCGGTCGGCAGGCCGTATACCAGCGTGTCGCCATAGGGCCCGTTCGCCACCGCCAGGTTGGCGGCGATGATCGGCAGCACGGCGGCGGGCGTCAGGTCGGCGAACACGGCGGCAAACGCCTCGCTCGGCACGAAGCCGAACACGGTGTGGTTGTAGACAAGATTGCTGGGCGCCAGGTCGCCATAGAGTTTGAGATCCTTGGTCGCGGCCGGATCGGACAGACCGAAGGCGCGCGCGACGTCGCTGCGCGTCACGACCCCGGTGTACCAGGCCATGATCTCGATGTACTGCAGCCGCTGGCGCGTCGCCCACTTCACATCCAGGCGCATTTTTTCCTTTGTAATCATATCGATCGCTCCGATCGAGCCGGTTTGAGCGGAATTATAGGGCGGCGCGCACCAAATACAATCTATCAGGCTGTATTTTATATGTAGGTGATATTTTGTATTGACACATGAGAATATATCTCCTACATTGCAGTCCATGCAGACGCCACGCCGCCTGCCTTCACCAAACCGACCATCAGGAGAGAAACCATGGCATCCCCCGCATTGGCAGAAGACAAAACGAAGGCGCTCGCCGCCGCGCTGAGCCAGATCGAGAAACAGTTCGGCAAGGGTTCGGTGATGCGCCTGGGCGACCACGACGTCTCGCGCGACATTCAGGCCGTCTCCACCGGCTCGCTGGGGCTCGACATCGCGCTGGGCGTCGGCGGCCTGCCGCGCGGCCGCGTGGTCGAAATCTACGGCCCGGAATCGTCCGGCAAAACCACGCTCACCCTGCAGGTCATCGCCGAAATGCAGAAAATGGGCGGCACCGCCGCCTTCATCGACGCCGAACACGCGCTCGACCCCAACTATGCGCAGAAACTCGGCGTCGACGTCGACAACCTGCTGGTCTCGCAACCCGACACCGGCGAGCAGGCGCTGGAAATCGCCGACATGCTGGTGCGCTCCGGCTCGGTCGACGTGGTCGTCGTCGACTCGGTCGCCGCGCTCACTCCCAAGGCCGAGATCGAAGGCGAAATGGGCGATTCGCACATGGGCCTGCAGGCTCGCCTGATGAGCCAGGCGCTCCGGAAGCTCACCGCCAACATCAAGCGCACCAACACGCTGGTCATCTTCATCAACCAGATCCGCATGAAGATCGGCGTCATGTTCGGCAACCCCGAAACCACCACCGGCGGCAACGCGCTCAAGTTCTACGCCTCGGTCCGCCTCGACATCCGCCGCGTCGGCGCGATCAAGAAGGGCGACGAGATCATCGGCAACGAAACCAAGGTCAAGGTCGTCAAGAACAAGGTCTCCCCGCCGTTCAAGGAAGCCTTCTTCGACATCCTCTACGGCCAGGGCATCTCGCGCGAAGGCGAGATCATCGAACTCGGCGTCGCCCACAAGTTCGTCGACAAGTCCGGCGCCTGGTACGCCTACAACGGCGAGAAGATCGGCCAGGGCAAGGACAACGCGCGCGAATTCCTCAAGGAGCACCCCGAGATCGCCCACGAAATCGAGGCCAAGATCCGCGCCGCCGTCGGCGTCAACAACCCGACCGCGATGGCAGAGGACGAGGATGAAATCGACGCCTGAGCCCGGCGAGCTGCGTGAACGCGCCCTGCGCCTCTTGGCGCGGCGCGAGCACAGCCGGTTTGAGCTCACCCGCAAGCTTGGACTTGCGGGTTTTGCGCATGACGACATCGACCCGCTGCTCGACGAATTCGAGGAAAAAAACTGGCTGTCCGACCGCCGCTTCGCCGAAAGCTGGGTCGCCGACCACCGCGCCCGCGCCGGCAGCGTCAAGCTCGCCCACGACCTGCGCCAGCGCGGCGTGAGCGACGGCATCATTTCAGACGTATTGAGCGACAACCGCGACAGCGAACTCGATCGGGCCCGCGACGTGTGGCAGAGGAAATTCGGTACCCGTCCCAACGATGCCGCAGAAAAAGCCAGACAGATGCGTTTTCTGCAGAGTCGGGGGTTCACGCTGGAGGTGATCCGGCGCGTCGCAGACAACGCAAACGACGCGTAATCAGGCCAACGACTAGAACCTGTGCGAACTTTTCATTGTCGCGTAGTCACGCTTCGTCACGTCGAGTTCATTGCACCCCACAAGAGAGTCCCGTTTGCAGGCAATCTCAAAATTGGCCATTGCCTTGTCGAGCTGGCCTGCACCCCGATAGATCGCCCCCAGCACGGCAAAATTATTCGGGTCTTGCGGGTATAGCCGAACAACCGTTTCGGCATCTTGAATGGCCGCCTGGTAATTCCTTTGTTTCATATAGGCAAAGGCGCGATTCCGGTACGCCATCTGATAGCTCGGATTCACCTGGAGCGAACGCGTGCAATCTGCAATAGCGGCCTGCAAATCCCCACGTTGCATATTCAGTAGACAGCGATTGCCATAGGCCCTGGCGGACCCTTGCACCCGTTCAGTTGGAAATTTACGTATGGCATCGTCCCAAAGCGCGTACTCACTCGAGAAGCTTTTCAGGCGGTCGCTCGAAAAAACCGCGAACACCAAGGCAATGACCAGGACCGACGGCCAGAAGAGTTTGTCCGGGACGGCGTATGTCAACGCCGGGACCAGAATGAACAGCAAGGGAATCCACAGATACGCGCGATAGAGGACAAAAGGCTCCTGGATTCTCACCGCGGAGAACTCCACCGCAAACAACAGCAAAGGCGCCAGCAAGGCAAACCCGATCAAGCCGCGCCGCCCGCCTTTGAGAAGCCACAACAGCGAGGTCATTCCATACGCCGCCAGCGCCAAGACCCCCAGCACGTACTTGGACTGCCAGACATGCTCGGCAAATGGCACCCGCATGTCGATCGACATCCAGCCGGGATTGGGTATCAGCGTCAACAACAGATATTTGAAGAACAGCGCAGCCTGGGTCATCATGCTCAGCAGCCAGAGAACTGCGTGGCTTTCATTCGCATGCACCTGAACAAACTGTTCGACGAAGGGCTCGTATAGCTGCCCCACCTGACTCCTCGTGCTCTTGATGACCACCAAAATGGCTATGGGCAGAAAAAGCGAAAATGGCAGCACGAGCTGGCGCCAGGTCTGCCGCGTGATCGGCGCGGCCAACGGCGTCAGCGCCAGGGCCGCAACAGGAATCAGGACAGCATGTTCCTTGCTGAAAGTGGAAAGCAGGTAAAACAGGGCCGAAAACACAAAATAGGCTTTCTTGCGCGTGATAAGGCCGTCAAAATAGGTGTTGAGCGCCAGCAGGCCGAACAGCGTCGCCATGACAATGGTGCGCTGGATCAGGTAGCCCACTGCGTAGACCGCCAGCGGATGCAGCAGAAACAGCAAGGCCGCCGCCATGGCCGCACGTTCGTTGTTGCGATGCGGCGCCGCACGGTTACTGACCTGCTTGACCAGCGCATACAGCACGAACGCGGTCGCCAGATGCAGGCCGACGTTGAGAAGGCGCTGCGCAAAAAGCTTGTCGTCGAAGAGCAGGTCCACCCACGCGGTGAGAAAATACGGCAGCCAGCGCGTCTCGAAGACAAACCCCTTGATGAAAATCAGGTTCAGGCCGCCGCGTTTGAAGAAATTGATATCGTCAAAGAAGACCGGGGTATGCAGCGACGGCCAATACAGTCCCACGGCTGCCGCCACGATCAATACGGGCGCGATTAGCTTCCAGCGTGCATTCATATCACCGCCTTGCTTCGAAGAACAGTAGATTTCCGGGAGCATAAACAACAACGCCACCGACTGGTGGCGTTGTTGTTGGCTTTCCGCTCAAGCGTGGGCGACAGGAACCATCCCGCCCGCTCGAGCGCAATCCTGATCAGGCGCAGCCGGCCGGCTTGAATTCAGGCTTGGCGAAGGCGGTGGTCACGCAGCTGTAAAGGCCCGTTGCGTCACGATTAAGCTGGATCTTTGCGCCCGCACCCAGACGGCCCGGGTTTCTGAACGTGCACAGGATTGCCGCTGTAGTGGTACCGCTCGCTGCCGTTGGCGTCACGCTCAAGTCGCAGGAACCCGTCTGCGTAGCCAAGCCCACGTTTTGAAGGGTCTGGGTAGAACCCTCGGTGGCAAGCAGCTCATAGGAGGTCTTGCCGCCGTCAATCTCTTGCAGGCCGGCGGCCGCCTTGGATTTTGCGACATAATCCTGGTAAGCAGGGATGGCGATGGCAGCCAGAATACCGATGATCGCCACGACGATCATCAGTTCGATCAGGGTAAAACCTTGTTGAACTTTACGCATTTCAAATCTCCTTTGGTTGGGCAAGATAAACACGAGCCTCCCGTGTCTGGAGCTATAACGAGCAGTTGCCATGCCAACTTTAGAATCCGAGTGCGACTTTTTAGAAAACCGGCCGGGAACGCCTGCCAGTCCTCGAGATGCGGAGTCGGGTGCCCACTCTGTCCCTCACTTCCCTGTCCGATTGCCGCCCGTTCGGCATGCCCGGCATGGGCACGAGGTGACACTTTTTGTCACCCCATCCGCGGCGCAATAAAAAAGCCACGCTTGCGCGTGGCTTTTTGGACATGGTGGGTCGGGCGAGATTCGAACTCGCGACCAACGGATTAAAAGTCCGCTGCTCTACCGGCTGAGCTACCGACCCGGGGATTTGACTGGAGCCAACTGGCTGCCGCCCTATCCGCGAAAGCCCGAGATTATAGCCGAAGCTTCGCGGACGGGTAAAGCGTCGCGGCGGTTTTTTGACACGCCCGGAGCTCAGCCCTCCGCGCGCATCATCATGGCGTACTGCACTTTCATGGTGACCGCGCTGCCGAGCACGATGGCAACGAAGGTGAGGATGGAACCCAGCGCCAGGGTGGAGAAGCCGGTGATGCCCTGGCCGATGGTGCAGCCCATCGCCAGCACGCCACCGAAGCCCATGAGGATCGCGCCGATCAGGTGATTGACGAAGTCGCGGGCGGAGGCGAACCACTCGACGCGGAAGCTGCGCGAAACCAGCGACCACAGCAGGGAGCCGGCGATGACGCCTGCCAGCGCCATGACGCCGAAGGTGAGCAGGGTGCGGGCGAAGCCGCTCGCCGCGTAACCCAGGGTCTGCCCCATCGGATTGATGAAGGTGAAGGACTGCGACGCGAGCGGCCCGGCGGCTGCGGGTCTGACCGCGTCGGCGGGCGCATACAGGTCCCAGTCCTGGACGTAGGCCTGCAGCGACAGGATGTCGCCGTCGGCGTCCACCTTGATGTTGCTGGTGACATACCAGGCGGCAAGCACGGCAAGGCCGACGACGAGGCCGCCGAGGATGTTGTCGGAACTGCCACGGAAATCGGCCGACTTGAACGCCCACACCAGCATCAGAATGCCGATGACGGCGCCCATCACCATGCGGCCGGTGGCAACCTTGTCGCCGAAGAGCATCGCGCCGAGGTCCTGATTGGTGGTCAACGTGATGGCGGTCGGATTGGTCCACGGATAGAACAGGGTGGAGTACAGCGTCTTGTCGCTGCCCGGGAAGGGGTTGACCATGAAGTAGGCAATCACGGCGATGACCAGCAGCACCATGACCGACTTGAGGTTGCCGCCGCCGATGCGGACCAGCGTCTTGTTGCCGCACCCGGAGGCGAGCGTCATGCCGATGCCGAACAGGACGCCGCCGACCGCGTTCTCGAGCCAGACGAGATTGTTCTGGCGGTAGGGCGGGAAGGTGCTGCTGACGTTCACCAGCCCGGCCGCCTCCAGCGCCGTCACACCCAGCACGCCGACCGCGATGGCGAACACCCATGCGCGCAAGCGTCCGGTGTCGCCCATGTTGACCCAATCGGACACCGCGCCCATGGTGCAGAAATTGGTCTTGTTGACCACGGCGCCCATGATCAGGGCAATCGCGAAGGTCGACCACAGAAAAATCGATTGTGCGCTTGCGAAATTCTCATAGGTCATGAATCGGGTTCTCCTCGGGAAGGGTAGAGCGGGGCTGCCGCAGATGTCGGATAAACGACGAATTTTAATCGGTTCACCCGGGAGCCAGGCTGGATAATAAGTACCATCGAGCCCGCTCCGCCAAGGCCGGGTTGGCAAGCGTTGGCCCGATGCGCGCGTGGACGTGCTCTCGGCGTGGGCAGCACGGGCGTTTAGACTCGCACGTCATCGCCCCGGCTTACCCGGTTCCGTGCGCGTAGCGCGTCGGATCGGGGATGCCTGCGGCGAGAAACCCCTCGCGTCGCAGGCGGCAGGAATCGCAGCGTCCGCAGGCCAGGCCTTCGGGGGTGGCCTGATAGCAGCTCACGGTCTGCGCATAGTCCACGCCGAGTTCGACGCCGCGCCGGATGATCTCCGCCTTCGACAAATGCTGCAGCGGCGCGTGAATGTGCAGCTGCGCGCCTTCGACGCCGGCCCGGGTCGCCAGGTTGGCCATGCGCTCGAAGGCTTCGATGAACTCGGGCCGGCAGTCGGGATAGCCGGAATAGTCGACCGCATTGACGCCGATGAAGATGTCGCAAGCGCCGAGCACTTCGGCCCAGGCGAGCGCGAGCGCCAGCATCACCGTGTTGCGTGCGGGCACGTAGGTGACCGGAATGCCTGCGGTCGGGCTTTCGGGCACGGCGATGGAATCGTCGGTCAGCGCCGAGCCGCCGATGTCGCCGAGCCCGAGGCGGAGCACCCGGTGTTCGACCGCGCCCAGGCTGCGGGATACGCGCGTGGCGGCGGCCAGTTCGGCCGTGTGGCGCTGGCCGTAATCCAGGCTCAGCGTGTGGCAGGCGTATCCTGCTTCGCGCGCGATCGCGAGCACGGTGGCGGAATCCAGGCCGCCGGAGAGCAGGATGACCGCCGGTTTCATGTGCCGGGTCTGTTGCCCCACAGCACCTTGTGCAGCTGCAGCTGCATCCGAACCGGCAGGCGGTCGGCCAGAATCCATTCCGCCAGGTGCGCAGGCGGCAGTTCGCCCTGCACCGGCGAAAACAGGACGGGGCACACCTGCGCGAGCTTCCTCGCGCGGATGACCTCGCGCGCCCATTCGTAGTCGGCGCGGTCGGCCAGGACGAACTTGATCTCGTCGTGCGGCGTCAGATGGGCGATATTCTCCCAGCGGTTTCGATCCGCCTCGCCCGACCCTGGCGGCTTGATGTCGACGATGCGCGACACCCGCGGATCGACCGTGCTGACGTCGAGCGCGCCGCTGGTTTCGAGCGACACCGAATAGCCGGCGTCGCACAATGCGGTCAGCAGCGGCAGGCAGTTTTTTTGCGCCAGCGGCTCGCCGCCGGTGACGCACACGGTCGGCACGCCATACTCCGCCACTCGCGCCAGCAGCGCAGTCAAGGTGACGCTTTCGCCACCCTGGAAACTGTATGTCGTGTCGCACCAGCGGCAGCGCAGCGGGCAGCCCGCCAGGCGAACGAACACGGTTGGCAGGCCGGTGCGGCTGGTTTCACCCTGCAGCGACAGAAACATCTCCGTCAGGCGGAGCGTGGTTGTTGCCGATTTATCGGCTTTAGTGCGTGGTTGTTGCCGACTTGTCGGCTCTACAACCACGGCCTCCCCCTCGCGGGGACAACCACGGCCTACTCCTTGCGGGTGGAGCGTGGTGGTTGCCGGCGATTTGACGTCTGCGCGCCCACGGCCCGCCTCGTGGGGCGGAAGTGTCAGGGACTCGGGCACGGGACCTACTTGAGCGCCGCCAGCCGGCGAGCGGCGAGCTGGGCCGCCGGGGTGCCAGGATGCCTGGCCACCACGTCCTTGAGGGTCTTGCGCGCACCCGCCATGTCATTCAGCTCGACCTGGTTGGTGGCGATATTGAGCAGTGCATCGGGGACCTTGGGGCTGTCCGGGTAGGTCGCCACGAGCTTCCGCTGATGCGCGAGCGATGTCTTGTAATCCTTCATCGCGTAATACGAATAGCCGATCCAGTATTGCGCATTGGCCGCCAGCGCGCTGGCCGGATAGGCTTTGAGAAAATCCTTGAATCCGGCAATGGCACCCGTGTACTTGGCGTCGCGGAACAGGGCGAGTGCGCCTTCATAACTGCGCGTCTCGACCAGCGGATCGGGTTGCGCCGCCGTGGCCGCCGTTCCGGATGCCGCCTGGCCGGATGCGGCAGGCTGCGCCGCATCGGGCGCGGGCCCGGCCGCCTTGGCGAGATCGGCGACACGCTGGTCGAGATCGGCGTACAAGTCGTTTTGCCGCTTGCCCAGCGTGTCCAGCTGATTCGTCTGCACCTCAGCCTGGCCGCGCATTCTGGCCATCTCCGCCTTGAGCGTTTCCACTTCCTTCAGCAGGTCCAGCATGGGCTGGTTCTGCCGGATCGCTTCCTCCAGTTTGCCCAGGCGCCCATCAAGCGCATCCACCCGCTGCTGCAGTGCCTGCTGCTGGCGCGCCAACTCCTCGGTGTTGCCGAACAGTGCCGCCCACGCTGGCTGGACCAGCATGAACGTCGACGCGAGTATCAAGGCATAACGCGGGACCCTGCTCATTTCTCGTCGCTATACACCACGTCGGCACGGCGGTTCTCGGCGTAGGCTTCTTCGGTATGGCCCTCGTTGCGCGGCTTTTCCTCGCCAAAGCTGATCGCTTCCATCTGCGCATCGCTTACGC
>JAJXTE010000006.1 GCA_021784115.1 Pseudomonadota bacterium
CGACGCATTACTCACCCGTTCGCCACTCGCCACCAGGAGCAAGCTCCCGTGCTGCCGTTCGACTTGCATGTGTAAAGCATTCCGCCAGCGTTCAATCTGAGCCAGGATCAAACTCTTCAGTTCAATCACTGCTATTACTTCAAATACTTCAGTCGCTCAACTCAAACTCACGCCGCTAAATTAATAACGACGCTTCATTCAAGTGTGAGCATTTATGCTAGTTGTCAGACCAACCGAAGTCGATCCAACTACCGCAACAACACCCACACCTATCGGCTGTAAATTGTTAAAGATCAATCGATTAGCAACTTGACCCGCTTTTTGCGGTTCTCGCTGCGTTTCGAGAAGGTGCGCATTCTACAGAGCAAAAAACATCCGTCAACACTTTCGACGAAATAATTTTCAAATAATCGTCACGCGTGCAAATTTTCGTTTGCCGACCTGGGCCACCACGGTCGCGCCTACCGGCACGCTCACGCCTTTGTCAGCCACGCGTTCACCATCGATCCGGACACCGCCGCCCGCGATCTGCCGCATGGCATCGGAGGTGCTGGGTACCAACCCGGCCTGCTTCAGCAACTGCGGCACGAGCAAGCCTCCATCGACACCCGGCAGACTGATTTCCGGCATGTCGTCGGGCAGCGCCCCTTTCTGGAAGCGCGCCTCGAATTCCACCAGCGCCTGCTCGGCTGCTGCCTGGCTGTGAAACCGCGCGACGATTTCCTGCGCAAATCGCACCTTGATGTCCCGCGGATTGGCACCGTCCGCCACCTGCCGCTTCCAGCCCTCGATGGTCGAGAGCGCTTCGAACGACAGCAACTGGATATAGCGCCACATCAAGTCATCGGAGATCGACATCAGCTTGCCGAAGATCTCCTGCGGCGGCTCGTTGATGCCGATGTAGTTGCCAAGCGACTTCGACATCTTGTTGATGCCATCCATCCCTTCCAGCAAGGGCATCGTGAGAATGCACTGCGGCGGCTGCCCGTGATGCTTCTGCAGTTCGCGCCCCATCAGGAGATTGAATTTCTGGTCGGTGCCGCCCAGTTCGACATCCGCCTTCAGCTCGACCGAGTCGTAGCCCTGGATCAGGGGGTACAGGAATTCGTGGATCGCGATCGGCTGCTGGCTGCTGTAACGCTTGCGGAAATCATCCCGCTCCAGCATGCGCGCCACGGTATGGGTCGCCGCCAGCCGGATCATGCCGACCGAGCCCAGCGCTTCCATCCACTCCGAATTGAAGCGCACCTCGGTCAGGGCCGGGTCGAGAATCTTGAATACCTGCTCCTGATAGGTCTTGGCGTTTTCGACCACCGCTTCGCGCGTCAGCGGCGGGCGTGTGGTGTTTTTGCCGGTGGGGTCCCCGATCATGCCGGTGAAATCCCCAATCAGGAATATGATTTTGTGGCCAAGGATCTGGAACTGGCGCAGCTTGTTCAGCAGCACCGTATGGCCCAGGTGCAAATCCGGCGCCGTCGGGTCGAACCCCGCCTTGATCCGCAAGGGGCGGCCCGTTTTCAGCTTCTCGACCAGCTCGGCCTCGACCAGCAGTTCGTCGGCGCCACGCTTGATTTCCTGCAAAGCGTCGTGCATCAAATACCTCTCTGTACGGGTCAAGTTTGCTCGGACTTGGCCGTAAAACATGAATACCACTTCGTCCGTCAGCACATAAGCTGCTGATTGGATTAAACAAAGTCCGCCGGAGACATTTGTGGTAGACTCCCGGCTCGATTACGGAAGGGAAACGGTCCATGCCGCTCACCAAACTGAGAATCTTAACCTATCGCATGACCGGAGCGGAACGCCGCTTCAGCCTGCGCACTCTGGTTGCACTCTCCAGCCTGCCGCTTTTTGGCGTTGTTGCCGCCTTCGGCCTGGCGCCCGATACCAGCACCACCGACATCACCCCGGAAACCATCACCGAAGCGATCGCGCTGCCGACGCTGTCTGGCGCACACACCGCCGGCACATTTGAACGCGAAAGCGTGATTCAGCCGGGCGACACGCTCGCTACCGCGTTGTCACGGCTCAAGATCGATGATCTGGAGATCCAGCGCCTGCTCGCCACCGATGCCGTCCGCCAGATGGCCTCCAGCATCCGGGCCGGCAGGCACATCCAGGCCACCACCTCCCAGGACGGCCAGTTGCTGGCCGTCCGCTTTGAGCGTGGCGATGCGCCTGCATTGACGGTGCGTCGCCAAGGCGACAGCTTTGCCTCCGAAGACAGCCGCGATGTGGTGGAAACCCGCGTGGTGATGCGCTCCGGCCGCATCGTGTCGTCGCTCTATGGCGCAACCGACAGCGCCGGCATCCCCGACAAGATCGCCGACAAGATGGCCGAAACCTTCTCGACCAGCCTCGATTTCCGTGAAGACCTGCGACGCGGCGACACGTTCTCGGTCGTCTACACCGTCGACTACCGCAACGGCGAGCCCGTTTCCACCGGCAAACTGCTGGCGGCGGAGTTCTTCAATGCCGGCAAAGCCTACCGTGCCGTTCTGTTCCGCGACGCGTCGGGGCAGGAAAGCTATTACACGCCCGAGGGCGAGTCGCTGAAAAAAGGTTTCCTGCGTTCGCCGCTCGAGTTCTCCCGCGTCACCTCCAGCTTCAGCAGTTCGCGCCTGCACCCCGTGCTGGGTTACGCGCGCGCCCATACCGGCGTCGATTTCGGTGCGCCGACCGGCACCCGCGTCAAGGCCACCGGCGACGCCACCGTTGAATTCGCCGGCCGCAGAGGCGGCTACGGCAACCTCGTCATCCTGCGGCATCAGAACGGCTACGAGACCTATTATGGCCACCTGAGTGCCTTTGCACCCGGCATCCGCCAAGGCCGCGCCGTCAGCCAGGGAGATGTCATTGCCTACGTCGGCGCCACCGGCGTGGCGACCGGCCCGCACCTGCATTACGAGGTCCGGATAGCCGGCAAGCCCTACAACCCCTTGTCCGTCAAGCTGCCCGGCTCGCCCCCGCTGGCCGCCGCACAACATGCGCGCTTCCTGCAACAGACTGCCGGCTGGTCTGAAAAGCTGGGCCTGCTGCGCGGCACCAACCTTGCCGCACTCGATTGAGTGCACGACACGCGCATGAGGCCGAACACTATGTCGGCCTCATGTCCGGCACCAGCCTCGATGGTGTCGATGCGGTTCTCGCCGAAATAGGCCCGGCAGGCCACCTCCGGCTCCTCCACACGCATTACCTGCCGTACGCGGACGCCCTGCGCGCGCAGTTGCTGGCGCTGCATACGCCGCAGCCCGACGAAATCCACCTCGCCGCCCTCGCCGCCAACGAACTGGCTCGCCTCTACGCGGATGCGGTCAAGGCCCTGCTCGACGGGGCTGCCCCCGCCAGGGTGCGGGCGATCGGCTGCCACGGCCAGACCCTGCGTCACCGTCCCGGCGACGGCTATACGCTGCAAATTGGGAACGCTGCCCTGCTGGCCGAACTCACCGGCATCACGGTCGTGGCCGACTTCCGCAGCCGCGACATCGCGGCCGGCGGCCAGGGCGCGCCGCTGGTGCCCGCCTTTCATGCCCGCGCGCTGGCACATCCGGACTCGCACCGCGTCATCGCCAACATCGGCGGCATCGCCAACATCACCGATTTGCCCGTAAACGGCGCGGTGCGCGGCTGGGATACCGGGCCCGGCAACATGTTGCTGGATGCATGGATCAAGCGCCACAGCGGCGCCCATTACGATCGCGACGGTGGCTGGGCCGCGAGTGGAACCGTCCACCCCGGCCTGCTGACAGCATTGACGCAGCATGCCTACCTGCATATGCCGCCCCCCAAGAGCGCCGGGCGCGAACAGTTCAACCTGGACTGGCTGGATGCGCTTCTAGGCCACCTCAATGAGACGATTGCGCCACCCGACGTGCAAGCCACGCTGCTCGAATTCACCGCCACAAGCCTCGCTGACGCCGTCAACCACGAATGTGTAGGCGCGCAGGAACTCTATGTCTGCGGCGGCGGGGCGCACAATGGCGCGCTGATGCAGCGCATCCGCGCCCATCTGCCGGATGTCCGGGTGGCGACGACCGCTGCGCTGGGCATCGATCCCGACTGGGTGGAAGCACTCGCTTTTGCATGGCTGGCGCGGCAGACGCTGCATCAGGCGCCGGGCAACCTGCCGGCGGTAACCGGCGCGCGGGGCGAGCGGATTCTGGGCGCGATCTACCCCGCCTGACGCCAGCGCCCAAAAACAAAAAAAGCGGCCAAGGCCGCTTTTTTATTGGCTGGCAATGCTTACGCCGAGAACGACGAGCCGCAGCCGCAGGTGGTGGTGGCGTTCGGGTTCTTGATCACGAACTGCGCGCCTTCCAGGCCTTCGGAATAATCGATCTCCGCACCGACCAGGTACTGGAAGCTCATCGAATCGACCAGCAGCGTGACGCCGTTTTTCACCATCACGGTGTCATCGGCATTCTGCGCTTCGTCGAACGTGAAGCCGTACTGGAAGCCGGAACAGCCGCCGCCGGAAACGAACACGCGCAGTTTCAGGTCGGGGTTGCCTTCCTCGTCGATCAGGCTTTTGACTTTGTTGGCTGCGCTGTCGGTGAAAACCAGCGGGCCTTCCATTTCGGTTGCTGCATTCATGGTGATGCTCCTAAAAAACGTGTGGGGTGATTATCCGCATCACCCGGCTTGCGTCAAGCAAAGACCCTGTTTTGGCCGCGGAGTTCCGCCCCAGCGCGGCGCCGTCAGGGCAGCATGCCGACATCGGCCAGCGCCGTATCCTCGGGCAGGTCGAACAGGATGTTCATGTTCTGCACGGCCTGCCCCGCCGCGCCCTTGACCAGATTGTCGATCACCGACAGCACCACCACGGTGTCGCCGCCCTGCGGCCGGTGCACCGCAATGCGGCAGACGTTGGCGCCGCGCACCGAGCGGGTTTCCGGATGCGCGCCGGCCGGCATCACGTCGACGAACGCCTCGCCCGCGTAGCGCGTCTCGAACAGCGCCTGCAGGTCGACGTTAGTGCTCACCTTCGCGTAGAGCGTGGCGTGGATGCCGCGGATCAGCGGCGTCAGGTGTGGCACGAAGGTGAAGTCCACCGGCTTGCCGGCAAAGCTGTCCAGCCCCTGCTTGATCTCCGGCCAGTGGCGATGGCCGCCGACGGCGTAGGCCTTGAAGTTGTCCGCCGCCTCGGCGAACAGGATAGGGGTTTCCGGCTTGCGCCCGGCGCCCGACACGCCCGACTTGGCGTCCGCCACCAGGAAGCCGGTGTCGACCGCGCCGGCCTCCAGCAGCGGCAGGAATCCCAGTTGCACCGCGGTCGGATAGCAGCCCGGGTTGGCGATCAGCCGCGCGCCCCGGATCTTGTCGCGATTGATCTCGGGCAGGCCGTACACCGCCTCGGCGACCAGGTCGGGGCAGGCGTGCTCCATCTTGTACCACGTCTCCCACACCGCGATGTCCTTGATGCGGAAGTCGGCCGCCAGATCGATTACCTTGACGCCGGCGTCGAGCAGCGCGCGCGTCTGTTGCATCGCCACGCCGTTCGGGGTGGCGAAGAACACCACGTCGCAATGCTCCAGCCCGGCCTCCTCCGGCGTGGAAAACGCCAGCTTCACCCGTCCGCGCAGGTTGGGGAACATCTCGGCCACCGGCATGCCCGCTTCCTTGCGCGAGGTGATGGCCTTCAGTTCCACCTGCGGATGGCGCGCCAGCAGGCGCAGCAGTTCGACCCCGGTGTAGCCTGTGCCGCCCACGATACCGACTTTGATCATGCTGTGATTTCCTTGCAAAGAATAATTTTATTGTAAGACACGCCTGATGACAGGCGAAAAAAAAGCCGCCCGGAAAAGGACGGCTTTCTTGCCAAACAGTCGAAGCGGATGCTTGAATGCGATCAGCGCTTGGAGAACTGCTTGCGGCGACGCGCCTTGTGGAAGCCGACCTTCTTGCGCTCGACTTCGCGGGCATCGCGGGTCACCAGACCGGCGGCCTTCAGCGTGGGCTTCATCTCGGCGTCCAGATCGATCAGCGCACGGGTGATGCCATGGCGAACCGCACCGGCCTGGCCCGATTCGCCGCCGCCCGACACGTTGACCATGATGTCGAAACGGCTCAGGTTGTCCGTCAGCGCCAGCGGCTGACGCACGATCATGCGGCCGGTTTCGCGCGAGAAGTACTCGTCCACCGGCTTGTCGTTGACGATGATCTTGCCGCTGCCGGCCTTGAGGAACACACGGGCAACCGACGATTTGCGACGACCCGTACCGTAGTTGTAGTTACCGATCATGATGCAGCCTTAACGTTGATGTCGAGGGGCTTGGGCTGTTGAGCCTCGTGCGGATGGTCCGCGCCCGCGTAGATTTTCATTTTCTTGATCATGGCGTAGCCGAGCGGGCCCTTGGGCAGCATGCCCTTGACCGCTTTTTCCAGCGCACGGCCCGGGAAACGCTCCTGCATCTTGTCGAAGTTCGTTTCGTAGATGCCGCCGGGGTAGCCGGAGTGGCGGAAGTATTTCTTGTCGAGGCCCTTGTTGCCGGTCACGACCATCTTGCTGGCGTTGACCACCACAATGTAGTCGCCGGTGTCGACGTGGGGCGTGAACTCGGGCTTGTGCTTGCCGCGCAGACGGCGGGCAATCTCGGAAGCCAGGCGACCCAGAACTTTGTTATCGGCATCAACCACGAACCAGTCGCGTTTGACTTCATGCGTTTTAGCGGAAAAGGTTTTCATGACCCAACCTCTGCACAGAGGACAATCTCGGAAAGCCGGGCATTTTAACCGCCCACCCGGAACAAAGTCAAACACTGTCTGCGAAGAGATTGCCGGGCTGGCTTACAATCGCCACCATGACTGCCGGGCTTGCCACCAACCTGATCGCCGCTGCGCTGTTGCCCCCGCTGTCCCTGGTGATCCTGCTGGCCGCCGGGCTGATCGTCCACCGTCACCGCCCACGCCTCGCCATGTCGCTGATCCTGCTGTCCACCACCGCGCTGTATGCCCTGTCCACCCCCTGGGTCGGCGGCCTGCTGCAGAAAAGCCTGGAAATCAGCCGCCCCGTCACCCCAAACGACCTCGAAACCGCGGGCGCGATCGTCGTCCTCGGCAGCGGGCGCCATCTTGACGCAGCCGAATACGGCGGCGACACGCTCAACGGGCGCAGCCTGGAACGCCTGCGCTACGCCGCCCTGCTGCACCGCGCCAGCGGCCTGCCGATCCTGGTCACCGGCGGCAAGCCCGGCGGCGGCACGCTCGCCGAAGGCCGCATCATGCAGCACGTCCTGAGCCGCGAATACGGCAGTCCTCCCCGCTGGATCGAAGACAACGCGCTCACCACCTGGGACAACGCCCGGTTTTCCGCGGCACTCCTCAAGCAGGGAGGCGTCAAGCGCATCGTGCTGGTCACCCATGCCTGGCATCTGCGGCGCGCCGTGCCGCTGTTCGAGGCGCAGGGGCTTGCCGTCGTCCCCGCCGGCATCCAGTTTTCCAGCACCCGCATCGACTCCCCGCTCGACGTGCTGCCCACGCCTGCCGGCCTGCGCGACAGCAGCTTCGCCCTGCACGAATGGCTGGGCATTTTGTGGTACAAACTCCGGGCCAATTTCTGACAAACCCCGTTCGCCCTGAGCCCGTCGAAGGGCGACGGCCCTTAATGGAAGGAACCCCATGAAAGCCCGCGTCAAGCTCATCGAAGGCGTCAGTTTCGTCGGCCAGAGCGAATCCGGCCACAGCGTGGTCATGGACGGCCCGCCCGATTCCGGCGGCCGGAACCTCGGTGTGCGGCCGATGGAAATGCTGCTGCTGGGGCTGGGCGGCTGCTCGGCCTTCGACGTCGTCCACATCCTGCGCAAGGGCCGCCAGGCGGTGACCGACTGCGTCGCCGACCTCAACGCCACCCGCGCCGACACCGACCCCAAGGTTTTCACCCGAATACACGTCCACTTCACCGTCACCGGCAAGGAGCTCGACCCCAAACGGGTCGAACAGGCGGTGAAACTCTCCGCCGAGAAATACTGCTCGGCGTCGATCATGCTCGGCAAGGTCGCCGAGATCACGCACGATTTCGAGGTGGTGGAAGGCTGACCGCCAAAAAAAAAAACGGGCGCCATATGGAGCCCCTTATTTCTTATTCGTGCGTCTTCAGGAATTCTCACTCCTGTTCAACGAAGGATGCCGAGTCAAGCGCTTGTGCGGTCTCAAGGAAGGCCCACATGATGCATTGGGCCTATTCGCTTAAGCATTCGTAGCTGCATCTACACGCTGTCTGACCAGCGCCAGCCGGCGCTTCATTTCGTCACTCCCAAAGCCAAGGTCGCGAATAATCTCGAGTCGCTCCGCACTTGATTGCACCGAGTAATATGACGAAAAGTGCTGATTCTTTTCAAACTCTTCCAGAGCAACTGCCGCAATCCAATTCCCAAAGGAGCCCTGGGGTGAAATCGAGTCGAAACGCTCCCCCGGCGCAATAAATGGCTCAATCGGATTCACCTGCCGTTGCTGAAAAATAATATTGCAAAGTTGCGCAAGCGATTTCACCGCGACCGACCGGGCACCATAATCTCGAGCCACGCGAGCAAGGCTGGCCAAGCGCAGATAGACAGGCTGCGTTTCACATAGCCTCATGAGCTTGTGAAAACTGGCCTCCAGCGCAGGAAAACGTTCAGCCATTGGGAACGACTCGTCGTGCGAGAGCGCATAAAGGAACAATGCTTCCTCAACTTCACCACTCTGTCCCTCGGCCACCCTTTTTTCCCAATGCTCAAACAGCTCCTTGCCGTAGGGCAATTTCGCTAGGGTGTCACGCCAACCGTGCGCGCCACCGCGACTAATCGTACTGTCGACATGGGTAGTTGTGGGGTTCTGCGAATAACTGGGGTTCGATGGCGCTTCAATCAGGAATCCTTGAGCGGCGAGCAGAGCAGCTCTGTCAGGTTTACAGCAGTAAAGATTCAGCAGGTAGCCGACTATGTCCTCCTCCTCGGAATCAAAAGGGACCAGCACATTAAGTCCCGGCACAAGTCGATAGGATTTATACCCGAGCGCGTAAAACTCTTGCACGAGATCCAGGTGCAAAGTATTTCCTGCAGTAACCTCGAACTGAATGAGGGGTGATTCAGTGGCAAGAAAATTCAGCCCTCCGCGCAGGATGTTCGATTCTTCCCCTTCAGCATCGATCTTCACAAAATCGATACCTTTCCAACCATGGGTTTCCATGGCGGCATCAAGCGTTACAAGAGGTACGGTTTCGCTCTCACCCGCAAACTGTTCGGCGCGTACCAGTTCATTCAGTTCTGAATTGCTGTTTAGCGACAATTGCGCCGTTCCAGTTGTACTTGAGAGTGCGCTCCGCTCAAGCACAACGTGGCTATAGTTGTTGGTGGCGATGCTGGCAGCCAGCAACTCTGCGGTACTTGAAGCTGGCTCAAAGGCCCATACCCGCCCGCTCGGTCCAACCAGCTTCGCCGTTGTCAGGGTATAGATTCCGTAGTTAGCCCCGATGTCGATCACCTTCTGCCCCGGTTGTAGCAAGCGTCTTAGAAACTTGATCTCGTCCTCGAACCAGTCTCCTTGCTCCCGCACAACGTAGGTGGTCACCACGTCAAGAGAATCCGGCACGACGATGCGCACACCATCGACAAGAGTGAGAGTCACGTTGGGATACATAGTCATCTGCGAAATGAGAAAGTGCTTTTTAGTGGGTTGGGTTTACCAAAATCGTTCTACCTACCGCTTCGCGCGGCCGCGGCCACTCGCACCACGTCTGCCGCTTCCAGATTGCGGGGGATGCGCGACCCATCGCATAGAGGCAAAATCAGCAGGCGCTCGGGCGGACCGGCTCGCAACCGTCAGTTGGCACAAGCCTGGCGCCAGACCTGACGGTAGGCCGATTCGATGGCACGGGCCAAGCCTTCCCCGTCCATTAGCGGGGAATTCGACAAACGCTGCCGCAAGTCCTGGCGCAGTGCATCCAGGGCCTGCCGGTCTGTGGCCAAACGCCGGGCGGCTTGGACAAACGCCTCGCGGCTGTCGGCCACCAGTTCGGACAAGCCTACGGCATTGAGCAGGCTCACGCCTACCCGGCTCGCGTGGGCGTCCCCTGCGAGAGTGATCACCGGCACGCCCATGTACATGGCTTCGCAGGTCGTGGTGGTGCCGTGATAGGGGAAGGTGTCCAGGGCGACATCCACACGCTGGTAGATGGCCAGATGGTGCGACCGTTCCTTTTCATAGCCCAGCAGGGTGATCCGTTCCGGCGCGATGCCAAGGGACTCGAGCTTGCCCCGGATGCGGTCCGCGACGCCGGCGTCGGCGAAGGCAAGTGTCTTCAAGAGCAGCCGCGAGTCCGGCACGGCCTCGAGCACACGAGCCCACAGTTCCAGGACGAAGTCGGACAGTTTGTGAATCGCGTTGAAACTGCCGAAGGTAAACGGCTCGCCCCGGGTGGCGGGGCCCCGCTCCACCGGGGGCGCGTCGAGCGGGGGGGTAAATGCGAGGAACACCCGCGGCAGGCGCAGCAGCGTTTCCGTATAGTCCGCGTCGGTCATGCCCTCGGGATCGGCCAGTGCGTCCGTGAGCCGGTAATCCATGGTTGCAAGCCCCGTGCTGTTGGGATAGCCCAGATAGGCGATCTGAATGGGCGCAGGGCGGCGGGCAAAGATGTCGAGACGGTTCCCCGCGGTGTGGCCCGCCAGGTCCACCAGGATGTCGATGCGGTCGCCCTGGACTCGGCGCGCAGCGGGTTCGGGCTCCATCCGGGCAATATCCACCCACTGGTCGGCGGCGGCCTGGATGCGCTCGGTCACGGTGTCCCGCTGAAAGGCAGCGTGGTAGCAGACCACTTCCACCTGGGTGCGGTCGTGGTGGCCGATCAGGGCCATGAAAAAGTGCGCCACCGAATGGCCCCGGAAATCCGGGGAGACGTAGCCGATCCGCAAGCGCCTTTCCGGGTGCCGGGGACGCAGTGGACCGGGGCGGACCGGCTTGGCGGCAAGCGCCTCGCCCGCTGCGATCGTCGCTGCCCGCTGTGCGTCGCGTGCGCCGGGGATCGCATTGAACAGAAAGGCGATGCCGCTGGCTGCCACGATCTCGCCGTTGCCGAGGCTTTGGGCCCGACGGTAGGCGGCAATGCCTTCTTCCGTCCGGCCCTGGGCGGTGAGCGCTTCGCCCAGGGAGCCTACAAGCCGCGGCGTGTCCGGAAAGCGCGCCATCCCCTCGCGTGCGCGGCGCTCCGCTTCAGTGCTTCGCCGCAACTTGATCAAGGCCTCGACGAGTTCCTTGTAGGTCAGGGGGGTGGGGACATGGGCGAGGCTTTCTTCCAGCACCGCAGTCGCTTCGTCGAACTCGCCCGCGCGGGCGAGCGCCACCGCCAGGTTGTCCCGCGGCCCCGGCAATTCGGGCTGCAAGGCGATGGCGCGGCGGAAGGGCGCGCAGGCGTCCTCATACCGCCCCTCCGAAATGAGCACATTGCCGAGGTTCAATAGGGCGGGCACGTAATCGGGGGCCACCGCGAGCGCCCGTTCGCAGCAGGCCAGGGCTTCCGCGTTCTGCCCCAGTTTCTGCAGGGCAGCGCCCAGATTCGCCAGATACTGGGGGTCGCCGGGCGCAAGGCTCACCGCCCGCCGATAGGCAAAGACGGCGTCCTGATAGTCCTCGCTTTCCTGCCGAGCGGCACCCAGGTTGTTGTGGACCAGCGGGTCGCCGGGCAAGAGCCTGGCGGCTTTTTCGTAGGCCCGTATCGCGTCTTGCAGGCGTCCGGCGTAACGGTGGGCGTCGCCCAGATGGAGCCAGGCATGGCCGGCCCGTGGCGCCCGTTTCACCGCGGCAGCAAACAGCCGCGCGGCGTCGTCATACGCCCTGGCCATCAGGGCCACAAAGCCGAGGCCATAGAGCGCGTTAGGCTCCTCCGGCACGTTGGCAAGGACCTGGCGATAGAGACGCTCGGCTTCGCCGAACCGGCCTGCCTCGACGTAGTTCGCGGCAAGCTCCAGGGTCGCGGCGATGTTCATGGTGTGCTTCGAAGGCGGGTTCTCGGGAGCCGGCGATGATATCGCATCGCACGTCGATGCGGCAGCCGTTGCGCGGAACGCCGGAAACCGGGTCATGTCACGCCGCATGCCGAGTCCGCTTCGGTCAACCGTTACGGCGGATGAGCAGCCGCATGCCGAAGCCAGGCGAAAAAAAACGGGCTCCCGAAGGAGCCCGTTTCAACTTCCCTATCCAAAACCGGGTTGCCCCGGCGCTGAATCAGAAGGCGTGACGCACGCCCACCGAGAAGCCGCTGGGATCGCCACCGAGGGAGGTGCCAGGGTTGTCGCCATGGCCGCCACCGAAGGCGCTGTAGCTGGCGCCGCTGTCGTTGTTGGTCTTGGCGTAGGCGGCCAGGACCGTGGTGCGCTTGGACAGGGCGTAATCCGCGCCCAGGGCATACATGCTGGCACCGCTGTCGGCGACGGACGAGACTTTGCCCGCCTTGTAGTACTGGCCCTTCAGGGTGATCGCGCCCATCGTGTAGCCAGCGCCCAGACCCCAGACGTTGCGGTGAGCACTGCTAAGCGTGAGGGTGGCCTGGTCCCAGCTGTTCAGCTTGCTTTGCTTCTCATAGTAGCCAACCAGCTTCAGGTCGGCCATGGTGAAACGGGCAGCCAGACGCAGGGACTGTTCGTCTTTAAAGTCGGGGTCAGCCTCACTCAGCTTGTGCTTCTGGTAGCCCAGACCGACGTAGACCGGGCCGTTTTCGTACTTGGCATTGGCGCTCCATGCGTCAACCGAGTGGTCGGTCGTCGCACCGGCTTCGCCGACGTTGGTCACATACGCCGCCATGGCGCTGAAGCCGCTGAAGTTGGGGGTGGCGTAGGCGATCACGTTGTTGGGGCGCAGATCGAAGCCAGCGCTGTAGACACCCGAGGCCGGGCCCGCGGTGGCTGTCGTGGTCAGTGCAACAGCCACACTCTTGCCGGAATTGGCCGTGAAGTTGCGGGTGTCACCGATCTGGTTGTTGAACAGGTCAACGCTGCGGCTGATCAGCTTGGCGGGGGCTTCATGCTTGCCCATCAGGACGGTACCGAAACCGCCGCTCAGACCGACGAAGGTGTTGCCGGAAGAAATGCCATCCTTCGGCGCTTCGCCCAGAACGCCGGTGTCAGCGTTGCCGGTGCCGCCGATCGAGAAATAGCTCTGAACCTGCCAGATCGCCTTCAGGCCACCGCCGAGGTCTTCGGAACCCTTGAAGAAGATGTTGGAGGCGTTGCTGGAAACGTTCAGGTTGCCGTTGTCCTTGGTCTGGGTAGCGGTGACAGTCTTGTCAGCGTTCAGGTAGTCGAACGACAGGTCCATGGTGCCGCCGATGTCGACGTTGGACGTGGCGGCGAAAGCCGGGGCGGCAAAGGCGGAAGCCAGTGCCAGCGCAATCAGTTTCTTTTGCATTGCAAATCTCCTTGTTCAGAATTTTGAAAGCTCTGCAGAGCTGTCCTGCACGGACGTGTGCTTGGTGGACGCGATCGATTATCCAGACTCGGGGTAGGCGGGCAAGAAAAGTTGTTGTTTTTTCCGTCACACAGCCTGAAAAGTGTTGTTTTGTTGCACATATGCAACGGATGGCGTGGCCGGGCGGCCCGGGCACGCGCGCGCGCAAGGCCATGCTGGCGCGGCGCGCACGGCTACAATGAGCGTGCCCTTCCACCTCACAGGAGAACCCCCATGCGCTGGGAAAACGGACGTCGCAGCGAGAATATCGAGGACCGGCGCGGCATGCGCGTGGGCAGTGCCGGGCTGGTCGGCGGCGGCATCGGGACGATTATCCTCGCGCTGGTGGCGATGTATTTCGGGGTGGACCCGTCGGTGGTGCTGAACCAGGTCGGCACGGTGGCGCCGCAAGAACAGCAGCAGCCGACAACCTTCAGCCCGGAGGAGGAAAAGCTGAAGGACTTCGTGTCGGTGGTGCTGGGGGATACGGAAGACGTGTGGGGCGCGCTGTTCAAGGGATCGGGGCAGGCGTACGAGAAGCCCGTGCTGGTGCTGTATTCCGGCGCGGTGCAGTCGGCGTGCGGGTTTGCCGAGGCGGCGATGGGGCCGTTCTACTGCCCGGGCGACCACAAGCTGTATCTGGACATGGGCTTCTTCAACGACCTGGCGACGCGCCACGACGCGCCGGGCGATTTCGCGCAGGCCTATGTGATCGCGCACGAGGTGGGCCACCACGTGCAGACGCTGCTGGGCATCTCGGACAAGGTCAGCGCGGCGCGCAGCCGCGCCGGCGAGGCCGGGGGCAACGCGCTGCAGGTGCGGATGGAACTGCAGGCCGACTGCTTCGCCGGGGTGTGGGCCTACCACGCCAACCAGTCGCGGCACATCCTGGAACCGGGCGACACCGAGGAAGCGCTGGCGGCCGCGGCGGGGGTGGGCGACGACCGCCTGCAGAAGCAGGCGCGCGGCTACGTGGTGCCCGACTCGTTCACCCACGGCTCGTCGGACCAGCGGATGCGCTGGTTCAGCCGCGGCATGCAGGGCGGCGACCCGGCGCAGTGCGACACCTTCAAGGCGGCACAGCTGTAAGGCACGCGCTTCGCGCCATGCACATCTGGGTCGACGCCGACGCCTGCCCGGCGGTGATCAAGGACATCCTGTTCCGCGTGGCCGAGCGGCTGCACCTGCCGCTGACGCTGGTGGCCAACCGCCTGCTGCGGGTGCCGCCCTCGCCTTACATACGCGCGCGGCAGGTGCCGATGGGGTTCGATTTAGCCGATCAGCACATCATGGGCGAGGTGGCGGCCGGCGACCTCGTGGTGACGGCGGACATTCCGCTGGCGGCCGCGCTGATCGAGAAAGGCGCGTTCGCCCTGTCGCCGCGGGGTGAGTTCTACAGCGCCGAAAACATTCGCGAGCGGCTGGGCATGCGCGATTTCATGGAGGGCATGCGCGGCGCCGGGGCGGATATCGGCGGTCCGGCCGCGCTTTCGCAGGCGGACCGGCAGGCGTTTGCCAATCAACTCGACCGGTTTATGGCGCGGCGGCGCAGCTAGGGAAAGGCTGAACATATTGATTCCGTTCATGATTCGACAAGCCTGTCCTGAGCGAAATCGAAGGGCGCACCCCGAACGGAATCAAGCACTTGCCGTTCGCCCTGAGTTTGTCGAAGGACTTGTTCGGCGTTTCCCTAGGTGAGCCGCCCGGCGCCGGACAGGCCCACCATCAATCGCACGGCGCCATACGCCAGCCAGGACATCATGCGCTGCGGCCAGGGGCGGCGCCGCCAGTCGGCGGGATCGAGCGGGACGGACTGGCCGATTGCCTGCTGCAGGCGCTGCTGCAGGTCGCGCGCAAATGCTGCATCGTCAACGACGAGGTTTGCTTCGCGTGCCAGCAACAGGCTGAACGGATCGATGTTGCTGGAGCCCACCGTCGCCCACCGGCCATCGACCACGGCCACCTTGGCGTGCAGTTCGCTCGCCTGGTATTCGTATATGGCCACGCCGGCAGCGAGCAGGTCTCGGTACAGCGCACGCGCGGCGCTTTGAAAAAAGGGGTGGTCGGTGTGCCCCTGTGTCAGCAGGTGCACCCGCACGCCGCGCGCGGCGGCTTTCCTGAGCAGTTTCCTGAACCGGCGGCCGGGCAGGAAGTAGGCGCTGGCGATGACAATCTCGTCGCGCGCCAGCGCCAGCGCAGCGAGGTAGACACGCTCGATGTCGCGCCGGTGGGCGAAGTTGTCGCGCACCACGAAGGCGGCGCGCACGTGGCCGTCGGTCGGCCAGGACGGTTCGACGAGCGCGGGCGTGTCCGCTTCGGGGTGCAACTGCGTCAACGCCACCAGCCGCCACAGGTGGCGCACGCTTCGATGAATGGGGGCAAGCAACGGGCCCTCCACTTCCACGCTGAAGTCGAGGCGCGGCGCGTCGAAGCGAACCGGCTCGAAATCGTCCATGAGGTTCATGCCGCCGAGGAAGGCGATCCGGGCGTCGATCACCGCCAGCTTGCGATGCAGCCGCCGCAGATTGTGAGGATTGGAAAGCCAGCCGCTTACGATCGGGCGGTAGGTCAATACGCTGACGCCTGCGGCTTTAAGCGCATCCAGCCAGCCTGCGGGCAAATCGCGCGAGCCCACGCCATCGATCATGACCCGCACCTGCACCCCGCGCCGCGCCGCGCGCACCAACGCATCGCGCACGGCCTCGGCACTGGAATCGGCGTTGAAAATATAGGTTTCGAGGTGGACCTCGGCCTGCGCGGCGTCGATCGCCGCGATCAGCGCCGGGAAGAATCCGGCGCCGCTTTGAAGCAGTTGCAGCTGGTTGCCGGAAACCGGCTCGACGCCGTGAAAGAACGATTTTCTTAGGCGTCTACGCGAGGTCATCAAGCCGGGTTGAGCTTGGCACTCAGGGCGGCGTGGTCGGAAATGCGGTGCCAGGCATTGCCGGTATGGACCTGCGCCGACTCGATGCTGAAGCGGCGCACGTAGATGCGGTCAAGCTGGAACATGGGCAGGATCGACGGGTAGCTGCGCGCCGACTTGCCATGATGGGCCTCGAACACCTCGGCCAGCCCGAGTTCGTCCTCGAAGTAGCGCCCGGCACGCATCAGCCAGTCGTTGAAATCGCCCGCCAGGATCAGCGGCGCGTCGTCCGGCACCAGGGCACGCACGCGCGCGGCGATCATCCCCAGCTGTCGCTTGCGTCCGCGTTCGGTCAGCCCCAGGTGCACGTTGATGCAGTGCACCGGCCTGGGAATGCCGGGCACCTCGATTTCGCAATGCAGCATGCCGCGGCTCTCGAAGGCATGTGCGGAAATGTCCTCGTTCTCCCACGACAGGATCTTGTAGCGCGACAGGATGGCGTTGCCGTGGTGTCCGGTGTCGTAGATGCAGTTCTTGCCGTAGGCGAAGTCGGTGTAGACCTGACCCGCCAGAAACTCGTGCTGCGGCCGGCTGGGCCAGTGCTGGAAGCGGCTGGCGCGCAGGCCGTGGCTGCCCTGCACTTCCTGCAGGAACACGATGTCGGTTCCCAGGGTGCCCAGGCGGTCGCGCAGGTCATGGACCATCAGGCGCCGGTTGAATTGCGACAGGCCCTTGTGGATGTTGTAACTGGCGATGTGAAGCGGGGATGTCATAAACCGATTATAGGCGCGTGAACAGCAGGCGAATCGCCGCCGCATTGCTGGGCGAAAAGCAGCGCTCCGCAGCCTGCTCCCACGGCAGCCACAGGTAGCGCAGATGCTCGCGCGGCGCCAGCACGACCGGCAACGGCCCCGGAAGCTTCAGGCCGAACACGTGCTCGGTGTTATGCGTCACGCCCGGCGCGTAGCGGTGGCGCCAGCGTTCGTAAATCTCGTAGCGGGTCGCGAGGTCCCACGGCTTCAACTCGAACTGCGCGGCGTCGAGCCCGGTCTCCTCGCGCACTTCGCGGATCGCGGTCTGTTCGAGCGTTTCACCTTCATCCTGCGATCCGGTGACCGACTGCCAGAACCCCGGCGCGTCGGCGCGCTCCATCAGCAGCACCTGGCCGTCAGCCGTGTGGATGACGACCAGCACCGAGACGGGGATCTTGTGGACGATCAAACGATGCGGGCGTTGAGCGGAGCGCCCGTCGTCAGGATGGCGATCAGGCGATCGATATTCGGATGCTTGCCCGGATGCGTGCTGGCATCCTCGGTGTGTTCGGCGAAAATCGCCAGCCCTTCGGCGGCGGCCTCGGCGTTGATCGTGCCGTATTGCTGCGCGAGATGCGCATAGACGCGGAACGAGCCGGCAGTGCCGGGCGCGTTGGCGATCGCCGCGACCTCGACGCCGCCGGCGTCGGTCAGCACCAGCTTGTCGCCCGCGAACTCGGGCAGGGTTTTAAGGGCGTCGGAGAATTTCATGCCGCCCTGTCCGCCGCCGTGTTGCGCAGGCGGATGTGCAGTTCGCGCAGCTGCTTTTCGTCGACCACGTTGGGTGCGTTGGTCATCAGGCAGGAGGCGCGCTGGGTCTTGGGGAAGGCGATAACGTCGCGGATGGACTCGGCGCCGGTCATCAGCGTGACCAGGCGATCGAGGCCGAACGCCAGGCCGCCGTGGGGCGGCGCGCCGTACTGCAGGGCGTCGAGCAGGAAGCCGAATTTCTCGCGGCGCTCTGCCTCGCCGATGTTGAGCGCGGCAAACACCTTTTCCTGCACGTCCTGCTTGTGAATGCGCACCGAGCCGCCGCCGACTTCCCAGCCGTTCAGCACCATGTCGTAGGCCTTGGACAGGCAGCGGCCGGGGTCGGTGGCGAGCCAGTCCTCGTGGCCGTCCTTGGGCGCGGTGAAGGGGTGGTGCAGCGCGTCCCAGCGGTTCTCGTCCTCGTTGTATTCGAACATGGGGAAATCGACCACCCACAGCGGCGCCCAGGCGCGGCCGTCGACGTGACCCTTCTCGTGGCCGACTTTCAAGCGCAGCGCGCCGAGCGCGTCGTTGACCACCTTGGCGCGGTCGGCGCCGAAGAAGATCAGGTCGCCGTTCGCAGCCCCGGTGCGTTCCATCACCGCGCGCAAGGCGGCTTCGGAGAGGTTCTTGACGATGGGCGATTGCAGGCCGCTTTCGTTGAGCTGGCTGACGTCGTTGACCTTGATGTAGGCCAGGCCCTTGGCGCCGTAGATCTTGACGAATTCGGTGTAGCCGTCGATCTCGCTGCGGGTCAGCGCCGCGCCGCCGGGGATGCGCAGGGCGGCGACGCGGCCTTTGGGGTCGTTGGCCGGGCCGGAGAAGACCTTGAACGCGACGTCCTTCATGACGTCGCCGACGTCGACGATCTCCAGCGTCACCCGCATGTCGGGCTTGTCGGAACCGTAGCGGTGCATCGCCTCGGCATAGGTCATGCGCGGGAAGGCGGCGGGCAGGTCGATGTCCTGCGCCTTTTTCATCATGTCGCGGATCATGCCCTCGACGAGGTTCATGATTTCTTCTTCGCCCATGAACGAGGTTTCCAGGTCGACCTGGGTGAACTCGGGCTGGCGGTCGGCGCGCAGGTCCTCGTCGCGGAAGCACTTGGTGATCTGGAAGTAGCGGTCGACGCCGGACACCATCAGGAGCTGCTTGAACAATTGCGGGCTTTGCGGCAGCGCGTAGAACATGCCGTCGTGCACCCGGCTCGGCACCAGGTAGTCGCGCGCGCCTTCCGGGGTGGAGCGCGTCAGCATCGGCGTTTCGACTTCCATGAAGCCGTGCGTGTCGAGATAGTCGCGCATGAGTTTCGACACGCGGTAGCGCAGCTTGAGGTTCTTCTGCATCGGCTCGCGGCGCAGGTCGAGGTAGCGGTACTGCAGGCGGATGTTCTCGTTGACGGCCTCGTCGTCGAGCTGGAACGGCGGCGTCAGCGACGGGTTCAGGACGTCCAGCTTTTTGGTCAGCAATTCGACCATGCCGGTCGGCATGTTCGGGTTTTCGGTGCCGGCGGGGCGCGGGCGCACCAGCCCCTCGATCTTCAGCACGAATTCGGAACGCACGTCCTCGGCCAGCCTGAACGCGTCCGGGGTGTCGGGGTCGATCACCACCTGCATCGTGCCCTCGCGGTCGCGCAGGTCGATGAAGATCACGCCGCCGTGGTCGCGGCGGCGATGCGCCCAACCGCACAGGGTGACAGTATTGCCGATGTCGGCGGCCGTGACGGCGCCGCAGTAATGTGTACGCATGATTGCTTTTCCTAGTGGCTGCCTCGCCCCGACTCGCCGGAGGCGACGCCCATCGAGACGATGTATTTCAACGCGCGGTCGACCGACACATCCAGTTCGATGACCTCGCTCTTTTTCACATAAAAATAAAATCCGTTGACCGGGCTCGGCGTGGTGGGGATGAACACCGCGACGTGCTCCTCCGGCAGCATGTGCGCCACCTCGTCCGGAAGATTGGTCTGGAACGCCAGCGACCACGCCTGTGGATGCGGATAGCGCACCAGCAGCACCTTGCGGAAGGCATGGCCGCTGCCCGACAGGATCGTGTCGGACACCTGCTTGACGCTGCCGTAGATGGTTTTCACCACCGGGATGCGGATCAGCTGCCGCTCCCAGAAGTCGATGATCTTCTGGCCGAAGAAATTGGCACCGAACATGCCTGTGAGCACAATGATCAGCAGCGTCAGGATCACGCCCAGGCCCGGTATCCGCATCCCCAGCCAGGCTTCGGGCTGCCATTTCTCGGGCAGCACCAGCAGGCTCTGGTCCATGGTTCCGATCAGCAGGTTGAGCACCCACAGGGTGATTCCCAGCGGCACCCAGATCAGCAGGCCGGTAATGAAATAACGCTTCATACGTTCAATTCAGTCAAAAACAAAGAAGCGGACGGCTCGCACCGCCCGCTTCCCGGTTCCTTCGCGCCTCGTCAGTTACACGCCGGACACGCGCCGGTGCCGCAGGCATGCGAGGGCGCGTCGGGCTTCGTTTCCGCGGGCTTGCTGCCGCCCCCCTTGAAATCGGTGGCGTACCAGCCGGTTCCCTTGAGCGCAAAGCCGGCCGCTGTCACCTGCTTGGCGTATTCGGCCTTGCCGCAGGACGGGCACACGGTCAGCGGCGCATCGGACACTTTCTGCATTTCGTCCTGGGCGAAGCCGCAGGAGGCACATTTGTAAGCATAAATCGGCATGAAAATTCTCCGACAATCAAGAAGTTGCGAGATTATACCCTTACGGGCACCAGTACCCAAAGGGCACAGCCCACAAAGCGCCGGGCACGATACCGAATATGGGTCGGGGTATCGCCAGTTCAATCATGCCCTGACAAACTAACGCCCCGATGCCCCGCCTCGAGTTCTACCAGTCGAGTGTCAGGCTCAGGTACGCGCGCCGACCGAAGCGGTTGTCGTTACGGAATTCCTCATAACGCTTCCCCCCCAGGTTCTGCCCCACCAGCGCCAGTTCCACCTGTCTCCCCTGCAGTTCCCAGCGTTTGGCCAGGCGTGCGTCGACGCGGGTAAACGCCGCCGTGTAATCGCCATCTCCCAGCCAATACATGTAGTCCTGCCTGTACACGCCTGCACTCGCCTCCCAGCCCTGATCCAGCTTGAAGATGCCCAGTGCGGAGAAATTGTTTCTGGGCGTCGAGGCGGCGATGTCCGCATCCGGGGAGTCGATCTTCACCCAGGCATAGGACACGATCAGATCGAGCCATTTACGCGGCGTCCAGCGCAACTGCGTATCGCCCCCCCGGATCGTCGCATCGAGCAGATTCGCATACTGAAACAGCTTGGGGTTGACGCTTGCCGGATCATCTCCGATGTTCCTGTCACCAATCAGCCGGGTGAGCCTGTCGTGGAACAACCGGATATCGACCTGCAGCTTGAGCGGGCGGATATGCCCGACATACCCCAGTTCCCGGGAGAAAATCTGCTCGGCCTGCAGCCCGGCCGAGGGGGCAAAGATGCGGTCAAACGGTTGGCCGTTCAGGTAGAAGTAGCGCTGGTCTCCGGATTCCTCGAAAAAGGTGGGCGAACGGTAGGCCCGGGTGATCGAAGCGCGCAGGGCATGATCTGCCGACGGCAGGAAATTGAGCGCCAGGCGCGGCGATATGTCAAAACCGCTCAGGTAATGATCTTCTGCCAGGGCGCCCGCGTTCACGATCCATTCGGGCGACAGGCGCCACTCGGCATTGCCGAACAGGCGGTATAGCGTCCCCGTGGGTGAACCCTGGTTGTAGAAATAGCCCGGGGCCTTCACCCCTTCGCGACGCACCTCGGAGCCCCACACCACGCGCAGGGCGTCGGATAGCTGGGAAATCCGCTGGAATTCGAGGTCATCCCGCCACTGCGTGTAGCCGAAATCGACCGGCACCTGGGACGATGGCGGGAAGGGCGGCGACGGCAGCACCGCCAGGAAGCCGTCGGCCTTGCTCAGACGCGTGTGATAAAACTGCAGGGACCATTCGTTCCCGGCGTCGAGAACCCTGCGGAACTTGGTCTGAAAATGCTCCGAACCCACATCGAGGCCACGCACGGGGTCCGCGATATCGCCAGGCACGCCCTGGCGCCAGTCTCCGCGACTCAGGGCAAAGGTCGTGGTGATCTCGTCGCTTGCGGACAACTGGTAGTCGACCCGCAAATCCAGATGGCGCGTGGTCGTTCTTTCCGCCTGGTTGTCAAAACGGTCGCGCCGCTGGTCCGAGACGGTAAGGCGGTAATGCAGGTCGTCCGTGCCGTTCCCGTAGCGGAACAATGCGCCGGCCGTGCCGTGGTTGCCAGCCTGCACGGAAAGATGGCCGCCCGCCACCTGGGCCGCCGTCTTGGTGATGATGTTGATGACCCCGAGGAAGGCATTCGATCCGTACGATGCCGAATTGGCGCCCCGCACCACCTCGATGCGCTCGATATCCTCAATGGAAATCGGCAGCGACGCCCACGGTACTTCCCCAAAGCCGGGGGTATACACCGATCGCCCATCGATCAGCACCTGCATACGGCGGGAAAATGCATCCCCCAGTCCGTGATAGCTGACGCCCCAGGTATTGTCGCGCGTATAGGCCACGGTGAAGCCCGGCACCAGACGCAACAGATCGGGGATGTCGCGGAAGCCCGAGGCGCGGATCATGTCCTGATCGATGACGGTGACCGCTGCGGGCGCCTCGTTTACCGGTTGCGACAGGCGCGATGCCGACAGCACCACCGGCAGGTCTTCAAGGAAGTCGGTTTCGGTAATCGCAGCCCGCGCCGGCTGGGCGCACGCCAGGATGCCGCCCAAAAACAGCGCGCGCGCCAATGCCCGGAATGTCGCGTGTGGTCTGTTGTTCAATGCAGTTGTCGGTGCGCATGCGCACCCTCTCCCTATCCGCCCTGTTTATTGTGTGTTTCAGGGATAACGGCTGACCGTCCTGCGTACTTTATTCTAGAACGGAATGTCGTCGTCCATGTCGTCAAACCCGCTGCTGGCGGGGCGCTGCGCGGCGGCCGGGGCGCTGCCACGCGGCTGGCTGCGCGGGGCGGACTGGGCGCCTGCGCCTGCCGTCTGGTTGTAGTCGTCCATGTCGGCCATGCCGCCGCCGCCCTTGCTGCCCAGCATCTGCATGCGGTCGCCGCGGATTTCGGTGGCGTATTTCTCGACGCCTTCCTTGTCGGTGTACTTGCGGGTGCGGATCGAACCTTCGACGTAGATCTGGCTACCCTTCTTCAGGTATTGCCCGCACACCTCGGCGGTGCGCCCGAAGAAGCTGACGCGATGCCATTCGGTCTGCTCGACCATCTGGCCGGTCTTGTCCTTGTATTTGTCGGTGGTGGCGATGGCGAGGTTGGCGACGGCTTCTCCGCTCGGCAGATAGCGCATTTCGGGGTCACGCCCGAGGTTGCCGACCAGAATCACTTTGTTGACGGATGCCATGTTTTCCCCTGGATGTAAGCTTGTAGTGTGTCGATTCTATCAGGCGCCCGCTGTCTCAAGCAGGATGCGCGCAGCGGCTTCGTCCCAGCCCTGCAGGCTGACTTTGAGCATGGCCACGCCTTCTTCGGCCAGCACCATGGCCTCCACCACCCCGGCCACGCCGGCCAGCTGCGTTTTCAGCAGTGCAGCCTGGTCCGCGGGCATCGTCCCGACACGGAACATGCGGGTCTTGATCGCGGGCGGCGCGGTCATCGTCAGGCTCAGCGCCAGCCAGACCGCCATCAGGACGACGCAGAACAGGAACACGGCGTAAAAACCGACATGCTGCGCCAGCCAGCCGCCGAAGACGCCCCCGAAGAACAGCCCCAGCGCCTGCGCGGTGTTGTAGACGCCCATCGCCGTGCCTTTGGCCGACACCGGGGCGAGCTTGGAAATCAGCGAGGGCAGACTGGCTTCGAGCAGGTTGAACGCGGCGAAATAGAAGAACAGCGCTCCGACAATGCCCCAGAAATGGCCGATGCCGAATGCCAGCCCCAACTGGGCCAGCAGCATCAGCGCCACCGCGCCGATGAACACCGGTTTCAGCTTGCCGCGTTTTTCGCCATAAATGATGGCCGGCACGATCAGCAGGAACGAGCCCAGCAGGACCGGCAGGTAGACCATCCAGTGGTGGGCCGGCGGCAGGCCGCTGTTCTTGAGCGCCACCGGGACCACGACGAACATCGCCATCTGCGCAGCGTGCAAGGCAAAAATCCCGAAGTCGAGGCGCAGCAACTGGGCGTTATGCAGCACGTCTTTCAGCCGCGCCGGATTGGCCTGGGCATCGGCGTGAAAATGGCTCACCAGGGGATCAGGCACCCATACCTTCACCACCCAGATGGCGGCCAGCGCCAGGATGCCCGTCATCGCAAAGATCCCCGGCACGCCAATCAGGTGGTTGAGCGCCGGCCCCGCCACCATCGACGCGGCAAAGGTGAGCCCGATGGTGGAGCCGATCAGCGCCATTGCCTTGGTGCGGTGCTCCTCGCGGGTGAGGTCGGCGAGCATGGCGGTAATGGCGGCGGAAATCGCGCCGGCGCCCTGGATGGCGCGGCCGAAAATCGTCCAGTAGATGTCGGACGCCGATGCGGCCACAAAGCTGCCGATCGCGAACAGGATCAGGCCGAAAATGATGACCTTCTTGCGGCCGATGCGGTCGGACGCCATGCCGAAGGGGATCATCAGGATCGCCTGGGTCAGGCCATACATGCCGAGCGTCAGCCCGACGAGGGTGTGGTTGTTGCCGCCGGGCAGATGCTCGGCATAGAGCGCGAACACCGGCAGGATGAGGAACATGCCCAGCATGCGCAGACCGAAAATCGCCGCCAGACCCGATGCGGCGCGCTTTTCTGCGCTGGTCATGCTTTCGGAAAGATCGATTTGAGCCACGTCGGGATACGGCGAATTCGTGAAGTCCGTTATATTAGCAGGTTGCGAATTACGCCTCACGCACCCTGACTCATGGAATTCATCCGCATCCGTGGCGCCCGCACCCACAACCTGAAGAACGTCAACCTCGACCTGCCGCGCAACAAGCTGGTGGTGATCACGGGCTTGTCGGGCTCGGGAAAGTCCTCGCTGGCGTTCGACACGCTCTACGCCGAGGGCCAGCGCCGCTACGTCGAATCGCTGTCGGCCTACGCGCGGCAGTTCCTGCAACTGATGGAAAAGCCCGATGTCGACCTGATCGAAGGCCTCTCGCCCGCGATCTCGATCGAGCAGAAGGCGACCAGCCACAACCCGCGCTCGACCGTCGGCACGGTCACCGAGATCCATGACTACCTGCGCCTGCTGTACGCCCGCGTCGGCGACCCGCAGTGCCCGGAACACGGCATCACGCTCGCGGCGCAAACGGTGTCGCAGATGGTCGACGCAGTGCTGGCGCTGCCGGAGGAGACCAAGCTGATGATCCTGGCGCCGCTGGTGGTGGGGCGCAAAGGGGAAAACGTCGAGTTGTTCGCCGAACTGCGCGCGCAGGGCTTCGTGCGGGTGCGGGTCGACGGCAAGGTGCACGAGATCGACGCCGTGCCCAAGCTCGACAAGAACAAGAAGCACACCATCGAGGTCGTGGTCGACCGCCTGAAGGTACGCGCCGACGCCAAGCAGCGCCTGGCCGAAAGCTTCGAGACCGCGCTGCGCCACGCCGACGGCCGCGCGCTGGCGGTTGAGATGGACTCCGCCAAGGAACACCTCTTCTCCGCCAAGTTCGCCTGCCCGGTGTGCAGCTACGCGCTGCCCGAGCTGGAGCCGCGCCTGTTCTCGTTCAACAACCCGATGGGCGCGTGCAACACCTGCGACGGCCTCGGCCAGATCACGTTCTTCGACCCGGCGCGCGTGGTCGCCTTCCCGCACCTGTCGCTGGCCTCCGGCGCGATCAAGGGCTGGGACAAGCGCAACCAGTTCTTCTACATGATGCTGCAGAGCCTGGCGATGCATTACGGGTTCGACCTGAACACACCGTTCGAAGACCTGCCCTCCCGCATTCAGGAGGTGATCCTGAACGGTTCCGGCAAGGAAGCGATCGCCTTCCAGGTGCTCGCGCCGCGCGGCGGCTTTTCCACGAAAAGCTATCCGTTCGAGGGCGTGCTTGCCAACATGGAGCGGCGCTACCACGAGTCCGACTCGATGGCCGTGCGCGAGGAACTCGCCAAATACCAGAACAACAAGCCCTGCCCGGCCTGCAACGGCACCCGGCTGCGCGAGGAAGCACGCCACGTGATGGTCGGCGGCGTGCCGATTTTCCAGGTCAGCGCAATGCCGCTGAAACAGGTCCTGGTCTTTTTCGAGACGCTCAAGCTCGAAGGCCACCGCGCGCAGATCGCCGACAAGATCGTGAAGGAAATCGTCGCCCGCGTCGGCTTCCTCAACAACGTCGGCCTTGACTACCTGTCGCTCGACCGCTCCGCCGACACGCTGTCGGGCGGCGAGTCGCAGCGCATCCGCCTCGCCAGCCAGATCGGCTCGGGGCTGACCGGCGTGATGTACGTGCTCGACGAGCCGTCGATCGGCCTCCACCAGCGCGACAACGACCGTCTGCTCGCGACGCTGAAGCACTTGCGCGACATCGGCAATTCGGTGCTGGTGGTCGAGCACGACGAGGACGCCATCCGCGCGGCCGACTATGTGGTCGACATGGGCCCCGGTGCCGGGGTGCATGGTGGCGAGGTGGTGGCCGAGGGCACGCCGGAGGAAATCCGCCTGAGCGAACGCTCGCTCACCGGCCAGTACCTGTCAGGCCGGCGCCGCATCGCCATTCCGAAGACGCGCCGCCAGCCCGACCCCGAGCGGCAGCTGGCAGTGACCGACGCCAGCGGCAACAACCTGAAAAACGTCACGCTGAATCTGCCGGTCGGCCTGTTCGTCTGCGTCACCGGCGTGTCGGGATCGGGCAAGTCGACGCTGATCAACGACACGCTCTACACCGCCGTTGCGCGCCATTTGTACGGCTCGTCGACCGAACCGGCGCCGCACGGCGAAATCCACGGTCTGGAATTCTTCGACAAGGTGATCAACGTCGACCAGTCGCCGATCGGCCGCACCCCGCGCTCCAACCCGGCGACTTACACGGGACTCTTCACCCCGATCCGCGAACTGTTCGCCGGCGTGCCGGAAGCGCGCGCACGCGGCTACGGTCCCGGCCGCTTCTCGTTCAACGTCAAGGGCGGGCGCTGCGAGGCCTGCCAGGGCGACGGCGTGATCAAGGTCGAGATGCACTTCCTGCCCGACATCTACGTACCGTGCGACGTCTGCCACGGCGCGCGCTACAACCGCGAGACGCTGGAGGTGCAGTACAAGGGCAAGACCATTCGCGACGTGCTGGAAATGACCATCGAGCAGGCGCACGAATTCTTCGCCGCGGTGCCGGTGGTCAAACGAAAACTCCAGACCCTGCTCGACGTCGGCCTCGGCTACATCCGTCTCGGCCAGTCCGCCACCACGCTGTCGGGCGGCGAGGCGCAGCGCGTCAAGCTCGCGCTCGAACTATCCAAGCGCGACACCGGCCGCACCCTCTACATCCTCGACGAACCCACCACCGGCCTGCACTTCGCCGACATCGACCTGCTGCTGAAGGTGCTGCAGCGCCTGAGCGATGCCGGCAACAGCGTGGTCGTCATCGAGCACAACCTCGACGTCATCAAGACCGCGGACTGGCTGATCGACCTCGGCCCCGAAGGCGGCGCCGGCGGCGGCCAGATCATCGCCGAAGGCACGCCGGAGGCCGTGGCAGACAACCCGGCCAGCCATACCGGGCAGTACCTCCAGCCAGTGCTGTCGAGACACTAGGAATGAGCGAACCGGTCCGCCTCTCCAAGCTGATGTCCGAGCGCGGGCTGTGCTCGCGCCGCGAGGCGGACGGCTACATTGAAAAAGGACTGGTTTTCGTCGACGGCAAGCGCGTCTCCGAACTCGGCACCAAGGTCGACCCCGACTGCGCGATCCGGCTGGACAGCGCGGCCAGCGCACAGCAGCAGCAGCGCGTCACCGTCCTGCTGCACAAGCCCGTCGGCTACGTATCGGGCCAGCCCGAACCAGGTTACCAGCCGGCGGTCACGCTGATCCGGCCCGACACCCAGTGGCAGGACGGGCGTGCGAATCAGGCTTTCCATGCCGCGCACCTCAAAGGTCTGGCGCCCGCCGGCCGGCTCGACATCGACTCGACCGGCCTCCTGGTGCTGACGCAGGACGGCCGCGTCGCCAAGCAGCTGATCGGCGACCATTCCGACATCGAGAAGGAATATCTGGTGCGGGTCGAGGGACGGCTGGATGAAAAGGGTCTCGCGCTGCTCAACCACGGCCTCTCGCTCGACGGCCGCAAACTGCGCCCGGCCAGGGTCGTCTGGCAGAACGCCGATCAGTTGCGCTTTATTCTGAAAGAAGGGCGCAAGCGCCAGATCCGCCGGATGTGCGAACTGGTTGACCTGAAGGTGGTGGGACTGAAGCGCGTGCGCATCGGCCGCGTGCGACTGGGCGACCTGCCGCCTGGGCAGTGGCGTTACCTTCGCCCGGACGAGCGCTTTTAGGCGCCAGGGCAACACATTTTCCCGGGATGGGCTTGTAGGCGGCGAGTTTTGCATTATCAATAAGGATTGCGGGTAGCGGGGCTCGCCATGGCTTTTTTCGATTCAGCCTCTCAAGGAGATCCCATGCAATCCAAGCTTCTCGCCGCCCTCTTCGCGGCGCTTGCCCTGACCGCCTGCCAGAAGGCGCACGAAGCGGCCGCCCCTGCCATGGACCAGGCCAAGGAAGCCGCCGGCGCCGCGGCAGACTCAGCCGCCGGGGCTGCCGAGTCTGCGTCCGAAGCGGCCGGGGCCGCTGCCACCGCCACAGGCGACGCCGCTGCCGGCGCAGCTGCCGATGCCGCCCAGGGCGCCGCCGACGCGGCGGCTGCAGGCGCCGACAAGGCGCAGGAAATGGCCGACAAGGCGAAGGCCGCTGCCAAGCCGTAATTCGCCGCCGACCCCCGACCCAGCGGCCAGGGTTGCCTGGCCGTTTTCCATTCGTGGGACCTGCCAGGCCACATCCCGAAAGGCAGGCCCTACAATTCAGGCTCGCCTTTCAGGTTGTCGTCCCATGAATCCACGCACGCTGCTGCTCGGCTCGTTTGAGGCCGCGGTCGCCGCAGCCGATCCCGCGGTTGTGCTGCCGCCGCATCTGCCTTCGCCCCCGCGCGGCCGCACCCTGGTGGTCGGCGGTGGCAAGGCCGCCGCCAGCATGGCCGCCGCCGTCGAGACGCACTGGCCGGCGGATGCACCGCTGGCCGGCGTGGTGGTCACGCGCTATCAGCACGGCTTGCCCACCCGCCGCATCGATGTCGTCGAAGCCAGTCACCCGCTGCCAGACGGACGCGGCGAAGCCGCGGCCTTGCGCATGCTGGACATGAGCCGCCAGTTGGGGCCGGACGACCTCCTGCTGGTGCTGATTTCTGGCGGCGGCTCCAGCCTGCTCGCCGCGCCGGTCGAAGGCGTCACCCTGAAGGAATTGCGCCAGGTCACCAAGGCCCTCCTGCATGCCGGCGCGACGATCCACGAGATCAATACCGTCCGCAAGCACCTCACCCGCCTGTCGGGCGGACGACTGGCGCAAGCGGCGCAGGGTGCGCAGGGTTTGGCGCTCATCATTTCGGATGTCGTCGGCGACGACCCCGGCGTCATCGCATCCGGTCCCTGCGCGCCCGACCCCAGCACCTGCGCGGACGCCCTCGCCCACCTGCAGCGGCTGCGGATCCCGTTGCCGCCAGGCGTCCAGCACCACCTCGACGCGTGCGCCGCGGGGGGGCTGCCCGACACCGCCAAGCCGGGCGACCCCTGTTTTGCCCGTATGGAAAATCGCGTCATCGCCAGCGCGCGCGGCAGCCTGATGGCCGCGGTCCGCTATTTCGAGCGGCACGGCATTCCAGCCCTGCTGCTTTCAGACAAGGTCAGTGGCGATGCGCAAACCGTGGCGTCCGAGCATGCAGCACTGATGCATGCGCGGGCGCGGCGCGGGCCGCTCGCCCTGGTTTCCGGCGGCGAAACCACGGTCACCCTGCCGCCCGGACACGGCCGCGGCGGCCGCAACTGCGAATATTTGCTGGCCCTGGCGCTCGCCTTGCGAGACACCCCCGCCTGGGCGATCGCCTGCGACACCGACGGCATCGATGGCAGCGAGGACAACGCCGGCGCCCTGCTCACGCCGGACACGCTTGCGCGTGCCCGCGCCGAGGAACTGGACGCGGCCGGGCGGCTTGCCACGCACGACAGCCACGGTTTCTTCGCGGCGCTGGGCGATCTGATCGTCACCGGCCCGACCCGCACCAACGTCAATGATTACCGCGCGCTGCTGCTCGGCCTGGATTGAAGGCCCGAGCGGCCCGAACTCGATTCAGATTAGTTCAGGCGCTGCACCAGGACCGGGGCACCCACCACCAACCCGTACGCCGCCGCGGCGCTTCCCCGATTGACCGCAAGTTCGAGCAGCCCGACGCTATTGATGAACCAGAAGCCCTCGCCCTTGCCCACCCGTCCGAAGCTCTCTGCGTGCTTGAACCATTCACCTGCGGCGCTGACGCGCGCACCTGCCGGCACCCCGCGCACGCCGGTCCAGGCATTGCCGAAGTGATCGATATAAATCACGCGCGCCAGATCCCCCGCGTCGAATTCAACCTCGAGCGTGTCGATCGGGGTCAGCTTGTCCGTGGGAAATTCGCCGCGCGCGATGGCAGCCGCGATCGGCGCAAACACGTCGCGCCCGTGGAAGGTCGACGACACCCCCGCGGGTGCCCAGGTGATACGCCACACCTTGGAGTCGGCATGGCGCGCGGCGATCACGGAAAGCAGGCCGTTGTCGGGTCCGACAAACCAGTGTCCACCCGCCAGAACCACCACGGCCCCGCGCGGGGTGCCGACCCCCGGATCCACCACCGCCAGGAACGTACAGCCGGGTGGAAACACGGGGGCAAATGCGGCGATCAGATGGGCGCCTGCATGGGGATTGTAGTCCGGTGCCTCGTGCAGCAGATCCACTACCTGTTGACCCGGCGCCTGTTCGGCCAGGCGCGCCTTGACCTGACCCACATAGGGATCGCGTGTCCCAAAATCGGTAAAGAGGACGATCACACGTTTTCCCTGCGTCGAACGAAAGAATCACTATGCCCGACGAGGCAGTCCCTCGGCAAGGGATACGGCGCTGGCGCAATGCTCTGCCCTCTCCTGCATCCATTTGCAGACATTAAAAAAGCCGGGATTCCCCGGCTTTTTTCTGCGTCGACATGCTGACGCGCTTTACTCGGCCTCGACCGGCTCTGCGTCGGTCTCCGGGCGGTCGACCAGTTCGACCAGCGCCATCGGCGCGTTATCGCCATTGCGGAAGCCGTACTTCAGGATGCGCAGATAGCCGCCGGGACGGGTCTTGTAACGCGGGCCCAGTTCGCCGAACAGCTTGACGACCATCTCGCGGTCACGCAGACGATCGAACGCCAGGCGGTGATTCGACAGGCTGGGTTCCTTGCCCAGGGTGATCAGCGGCTCGACGAAGCGGCGCAGTTCCTTGGCTTTCGGCAGCGTGGTCTTGATGATTTCGTGCTTCAGCAACGAATTGCTCATGTTGCGGAACATGGCCAGACGATGGCTGGTGGTGCGGTTCAGCTTGCGGTTGGATTGACGATGACGCATGGCTATTCCTTTCAGTCAGTATTCTTGGGCTAGGCCGCCAGCCACGGCGACCCGCACTTTATTGTTGATTTCGGTTCAGTAGATCAGGGACGCTCGAGGCCTGCGGGCGGCCAGTTTTCCAATTTCATGCCCAGGGACAGGCCCTTGGAAGCCAGCACATCCTTGATTTCGTTCAGCGACTTGCGGCCCAGGTTGGGCGTGCGCAGCAGCTCGGTCTCGGAGCGCTGGATCAGGTCGCCGATGAAATAGATGTTCTCGGCTTTCAGGCAGTTGGCCGAGCGGACGGTCAGTTCGAGGTCGTCCACCGGGCGCAGCAGCATGGGGTCGACCTGCGGCGAACGCGGCGACTCGGATTCGGCCGGCGTGCCTTCCAGATCGGCGAACACGGACAGCTGGTTCACCAGGATGCGGGCAGCAGTGCGGACAGCTTCCTCGGGCTCGACGACACCGTTGGTTTCGATATCGATCACGAGGCGGTCGAGGTCGGTACGCTGTTCCACGCGTGCGCTTTCGACCGAATAGGCCACGCGACGCACCGGGCTGAACGAGGCATCGACCAGGATCGAGCCGACGGCACGGGTTTCTTCCGAAACCTTACGCGCGGTCGCGGGCTGATAGCCACGCCCGGCCTCGATCTTGATTTCCATGTCGAGTTTGCCGCCCTTGGTCAGGTGGGCAATGACGTGATCGGGATTCAGCACCTCGATGTCGTGGCCGACTTCAATGTCGCCCGCCGTGACGACGCCTTCGCCCGACTTGGAGACCTTCAGGACAGCCTCGGACTTGCCGTGCATCTTGAACGCGATGCCCTTGAGGTTCAGGAGGATGTCGACGACATCCTCCTGCACGCCCTCGATGGTCGAGTATTCGTGAACGACACCGCTGATGGCCACTTCGGTCGGCGCATAGCCGACCATGGACGACAACAGGATACGACGCAGCGCGTTGCCGAGCGTGTGGCCGTAGCCGCGCTCGAAGGGCTCCATGATGACCTTGGCGTGCAGTGGGGAGGCGCGATCGACCTCCACAATACGCGGCTTGAGAAATTCTGTAGCGCTTTGCATAAAGTGCGTTTCCTTAAGACCGTCTCAGCTTATTTGGAGTACAACTCGACAACCAGCGACTCGTTGATGGTCGACGGCAGTTCCGAACGTTGCGGCGCAGCCTTGTAGGTGCCCTTGAGCGCCTTGGCGTCAACCTCGACCCACTCGGGGTAGCCGCGAGAAGCTGCTGCCTCGGCCGCAGCCTTGACGCGCAGGTGCGCCTTGGCCTTGTCGGACACTTCGACCACGTCACCGGCACGCACCTGATACGACGGGATGTTGACCCGGCGACCGTTCACCGTGATGCCGTTATGGCGCAGGATCTGGCGGGCCTCCGTGCGCGATGCGCCAAAGCCCATGCGGTAGCAAACCGAGTCCAGACGGGACTCGAGCATCGACAGAAGGTTCTCGCCGGTGACGCCCTTGCGGCTTTCCGCACGCTTGTACGTCAGGCGGAACTGGCCTTCCAGGACGCCGTAGATGCGGCGGATTTTTTGTTTTTCACGCAATTGCACGCCATAACCGGACAGGCGCGCACCGCTCTTCTGGCCATGCTGGCCAGGCGCGTATGCACGGCGCTCAATCGCGCACTTGTCGGTGAAACACTTCTCGCCTTTCAGGAAGAGCTTTTCGCCTTCACGACGGCACTGACGGCATTTGGGATCAAGATTACGAGCCATGATTTTCCCTGGTAATTAGATACGACGCTTTTTGGAGGGACGGCAACCGTTATGCGGAATCGGGGTCACATCCGAGATCGCAACGATCTTGAAACCCAACGCATTCAGCGCGCGCACCGTGGATTCGCGACCCGGGCCGGGGCCCTTGATGCGCACTTCCAGGTTTTTGACGCCGTATTCCTGAGCCATCTTGCCGGCATTTTCCGCCGCAACCTGCGCCGCAAACGGCGTCGACTTGCGCGAGCCCTTGAAGCCCGCACCGCCTGCCGTCGCCCACGACAGGGCATTGCCCTGGCGATCGGTGATGGTCACGATGGTGTTGTTGAACGAGGCGTGAATGTGCGCAATCCCTTCCGCGACATTCTTTTTAACCTTTTTGCGTACACGCGCTGCTGTTTTGGTAGCCATGATTAACCTTTACTTTCTGATGGCCTTGCGCGGGCCCTTGCGGGTACGCGCATTGGTACGGGTGCGCTGACCGCGAACCGGCAGGCCCTTGCGATGACGGAAGCCGCGATAGCAGCCAAGATCCATCAAACGCTTGATGTTCATGGTGATTTCACGGCGCAGATCGCCTTCGACCGTGAACTGTGCCACGCCCTCACGCAAGCGCTCCATATCGGCCTCGGTCAGGTCCTTGATTTTGGACGTACGGGCAATGCCAGTCGCGTCGCAAATCTTTCCGGACGTGGTCCGGCCGATGCCGTAAATGGCGGTCAACGCAATAACCGCGTGTTGATGATTAGGGATATTAACCCCAGCAATACGAGCCATTCGCAAAGCTCCGAACGCAAAACAAAAAATTATAACACGTCAACCCAGCTTTGGGTTGACTCGCATACAAACTTGCCGGCAACGCGTGTCAGCCCTGGCGCTGCTTGTGACGCGGATCGTCACAGATCACGCGCACAACGCCCTTGCGGCGCACAACCTTGCACTTACGGCACATTTTCTTGACAGAAGCCTGCACTCTCATGGTTTTCTCCATTCACTCACCGGCAGCACCTGCCGGTTAAAAATCATTTGGCCCGGAAAACGATCCGGCCCTTGGTCAAATCGTACGGGGTGAGCTCTACCGTCACTTTGTCGCCCGGAAGGATGCGGATGTAATGCATGCGCATTTTTCCTGAGATATGACCCAACAAAATATGACCGTTTTCAAGCTTGACGCGAAAGGTGGCGTTCGGCAGGTTCTCGATCACTTCACCCTGCATCTGAATGACATCTTCCTTAGACATCAGCGCCCCGCCAAGCCGTTCTTGAAATTGGCCTTCTTAAGCAAGCCTTCATACTGGTGCGACATTACGTAAGCCTGAACCTGCGCCATGAAATCCATGGTCACCACTACAATAATCAGCAGGGACGTTCCGCCAAAGTGGAACGGAACATTCCATTTCAGAATCAGAAACTCGGGCAGCAAACACACCAGGGTGATGTAGATTGCACCCACCAGCGTCAGCCGCGTCAGAATCTTGTCGATATAACGCGCGGTCTGTTCACCCGGCCGGATCCCGGGAACGAACGCGCCACTCTTTTTCAGGTTGTCGGCAGTGTCCTTGGAATTGAACACAAGGGCCGTATAGAAAAAGCAGAAAAAGATGATCGCCAGCGCATACAGCAAAACATAAATCGGCTGCCCGGGCGCCAGGGTTGCGCTGATATCCTTCAGCCAGCCCATGTTCTCGCCACTCCCGAACCAACCCGCAAGCGTCGCCGGGAACAGAATGATGCTGGAGGCGAAAATCGGCGGAATCACCCCGGCCATATTCAGCTTCAGCGGCAGATGTGAACTCTGGCCCCCCACTACCATCTTGCCGACCTGGCGCTTGGCATAGTTGACCAGAATCTTGCGCTGACCGCGTTCGACAAACACCACCAGCGCAGTCACCAGCAGTACCGCGACGAACAACATCAATACCAGCGGAATCGAGAATGCACCGGTTCGCGTCAATTCCAGCGTGCCGCCGATCGCATGCGGCAAGCCTGCGGCGATACCCGCAAAGATGATGATCGAGATGCCGTTGCCCAGGCCGCGCTCGGTGACCTGTTCACCCAGCCACATCAGGAACATCGTGCCCGCCGTCAGCGTCACCACTGTGATCATGCGGAACCCGAAACCCGGATCAAGCACGAGGCCTGCCTGCGACTCCAGCGCGATGGCGATACCCAGCGCCTGAAACACCGCCAGGAACAATGTTCCATAGCGGGTGTATTGCGTAATCTTGCGCCGCCCGGCCTCACCCTCTTTTTTCAGGGCTTCCAACTGCGGCGACACGGTCGTCATCAACTGGACGATAATCGACGCCGAGATGTACGGCATGATCCCCAGCGCAAATACGCTGAATCGTGACAGCGCGCCGCCCGAGAACATGTTGAACATGCCCAGGATGCCGCTCTGCTGCGACTTGAACAACTGGTCGAGCACCAGCGGGTCGATACCCGGCACCGGGATAAAGGTGCCGATCCGGTAGACGATCAGGGCGCCGAGCAGGAACAGCAAGCGACGCTTGAGATCGCCAAATTTGTTCAAGCCGGTTTTGGGCGTGGCCAAAGCGCGTTCCTCGCTGACTTATTCGGCGATGCTGCCGCCGGCCGCTTCGATCGCAGCGCGTGCACCCTTGGTCACGGCGATACCGCGCAGTTTGACCGCCTTGCCGATTTCACCGGCCAGGTAGACCTTGGCCGTCTTTGCGGCGGCGCTGATGACGCCAGCCTGCTTCAGCACCAGCAGATCGATCTCGTCGACTCCCACCGCAGCCAGTTCATACAGGCGAACATGCGCCGTATCCGCCTTGGTCAGCGACACAAAGCCGCGCTTCGGCAAACGACGATGCATCGGCATCTGGCCGCCTTCGAAGCCCACCTTGTGAAAACCGCCCGCACGGGACTTCTGGCCTTTATGGCCGCGGCCCGCGGTTTTGCCGAGGCCGGATCCGATGCCGCGACCCACGCGACGCTTGTCTTTCTTGGCGCCGTCTGCCGGTTTGATGTTATTCAGTTCCATTTAAGCCTCGCACTTCACCAGATAGGCAACCTTGGTAATCATCCCGCGGTTTTCCGGCGTATCCAGCACCTCAACCGTGTGGTGCATCCGGCGCAGACCCAGGCCACGCACGCAGGCGCGGTGCGGCGCCTTGGTGCCAATCAGGCTCTTGATCAGCGTCACCTTGATTTTTTTCTGCTCACTCATGACTTACCCCGTGATGTCTTCGACAGACTTGCCGCGCTTGGCTGCGATGTCGGACGGCGTGGACATTTTCATCAGGCCGTCGATGGTCGCACGCACGACGTTATAGGGATTGGTCGAACCGAGGCACTTGGCCAGCACGTTCTGCACACCCATGACCTCGAACACGGCGCGCATCGCACCGCCGGCGATGATGCCGGTACCTTCGGACGCCGGCTGGATCAGCACGCGCGAGGCGCCATGCTGGCCCACCACCGTGTGGTGGAACGTGCCATTCTTGAGGCTGATCTTGACCAGCTTGCGGCGCGCTTCTTCCATGGCTTTCTGCACGGCCACCGGCACTTCGCGGGACTTGCCCTTGCCCATGCCGATGCCGCCGTCGCCATCGCCAACCACGGTCAGCGCGGCAAAGCCCATGATCCGACCGCCCTTCACCACTTTGGTGACGCGGTTGACCGAAATCATCTTCTCGCGCAAGCCGTCGCCGCGCTCTTCGTTACTTGTAGGTGCTGTACGGGCCATCTTGATTCTGCCTCGTTAAAATGCCAAACCGCCTTCGCGGGCTGCTTCAGCCAGGGCTTTTACACGCCCATGGAACTTGAAGCCAGCTCGGTCAAAAGCCACTTTTTCAATGCCCAAGCCCTTGGCCTTCTCGGCCAGACGCTTGCCTACAGCCGCCGCTGCGGCCACGTTTCCACCGTTGCTCAGCTGAGCGCGCAGTTCCTTGTCGTTCGAGGAAGCACTGGTCATCACCGTGCCGCCATCTGCCGAAATGATCTGGGCGTAGATATGGCTGTTGGTGCGGTGAATGGCCAGGCGAATCGCCTTGACGGCCGCGATTTTGGCGCGGGTTTTGCGCGCTCTGCGAATCCGTGATTGCTTGGTGTTCATTTTCTGTCCTTAAGCCTTACTTCTTCTTGGTCTCTTTCTTGATGACCACTTCGTCGCTATAGCGAACGCCCTTGCCCTTGTAGGGCTCCGGCGGACGGTATGCGCGCACGTCGGCGGCCACCTGCCCAACTGCCTGGCGATCGATACCCTTGATTACAATTTCAGTCTGCGTCGGGGTTTCAACCTTGATGCCAGCGGGCATCTTGTGCACGACAGGATGCGAGAAACCAAGCGTCAGATTGAGTGCGTCGCCCTGGGCCTGAGCGCGATAACCGACGCCAACCAGCGTCAGCTTCTTCTCGAAGCCCTTGGTGACACCTTGCACCATGTTGTTCACCAGCGCACGCAGGGTTCCCGCCATGGCATTCGCCTGAATACTCGCGCCGACGGGCGCAAAGGTCAGCACGCCATCGTTCAGCGCAACCGACACATCGGACGACATCGGCTGATTCATGGAACCCAGCGGGCCCTTGACGGAAATGGCGCTACCCAGCGCGACTTCGACGCCCTTCGGCAACGTAATAGGATTATTGGCTACACGTGACATATCCGCTCCCTCTTACGCAACCACGCACAGGACTTCACCACCCACGCCTTTGGCGCGCGCATGGCGGTCAGTCATCACGCCACTCGATGTGGAGACAATCGCAACACCCAGGCCGTTCATCACGCGCGGCAGGTCCTCGGCACCCTTGTAGATGCGCAAACCGGGCTTGCTGACGCGCTCAATGCGCTCGATGACCGGGCGGCCTGCGTAATATTTCAGTTGCAGTTCAAGCTCGGGCTTGCCGGCTTCGCCGCGAACGGCAAAATCTTCAATGTACCCTTCGTCCTTCAGCACCTTGGCAATCGCCACTTTGACCTTGGAAGAAGGCATCGTGACAGCCGCTTTTTCGACCGCTTGTGCATTGCGGATGCGGGTCAGCATGTCCGCGATGGGATCACTCATACTCATATCGTCTACCCCTTACCAGCTAGCCTTGACGATGCCCGGGATTTCGCCCCGCATCGCATATTCACGCAGCTTCCCGCGCGCCAGGCCAAACTTGCTGAACACGCCACGCGGACGCCCAGTCAGCTGACAGCGGTTGCGCTGGCGCACCGGGCTGGCATTGCGCGGCAGCTCCTGCAACGCCTTGTAAGCCGCCATGCGATCTTCGTCGCTGGTCGCCACGCTGGCGATCACGGCTTTGAGTTCGGCACGCTTGGCAGCATATTTTTTCACCATGCGTGCGCGCTTTTCTTCACGATTGATCAAGGATAACTTGGCCATGCCTACCTCAATTCTTGAACGGGAAACTGAAGGCGGCAAGCAAGGCTCGCGCTTCATCATCAGTCTTCGCGGTGGTGGTGATCGTGATGTTCATGCCACGCAACGCATCGATCTTGTCGTACTCGATCTCGGGGAAAATGATCTGTTCCTTGACACCCATGTTGTAGTTGCCACGGCCATCGAAGGACTTGCCCGAAATACCCCGGAAGTCGCGAATACGCGGCATCGCCACCGTAACCAGACGATCCAGGAATTCGTACATCTGCGCGCGGCGCAGGGTCACCATACAGCCCACCGGATAATTTTCACGGATCTTGAAGCCGGCAATCGACTTCTTGGACTTGGTGACGACCGGCTTTTGACCTGCGATCTTCTGCATGTCCGACACGGCGTGATCCATCACCTTCTTGTCAGCCACCGCCTCGCCCACACCCATGTTCAGGGTGATCTTCTGAATGCGCGGGACTTCCATGACGGATTTGTAACCAAACTGCCCAACCAGCTTGGGCACCACCGTCTCACGATAAAATTCTTGCAAACGCGCCATGATTACCCCTGAGCGTCAACCATTTCGCCGTTGGACTTGTATACACGCACCTTGCGGCCGTCCTCCAGCACCTTGTAACCCACGCGATCCGCCTTCTTCGTGCCGACGTTGAACAACGCGACATTCGAAGCCTGGATCGGCATTTCCTTTTCGACGATCCCGCCCTGGATGTTGCGCATGGGATTGGGCTTCTGATGTTTCTTGACCCGATTCACGCCTTCAACAACCAAATGGCCATCATCCAGCACGCGCAGCACGGTGCCACGCTTGCCCTTGTCTTTTCCGGCCAGGACGATCACCTGATCGCTTTTACGAATACGTGCCATGATTCCCTCTCACAGAACCTCGGGCGCAAGCGAGACGATCTTCATGAACTTCTCGGTACGCAACTCACGGGTAACCGGCCCAAAGATACGGGTGCCGATCGGCTCTAACTTGTTGTTCAGCAGGACGGCCGCATTGCCGTCAAAGCGCACCAGCGAGCCGTCCGGACGACGCACGCCCTTGGCGGTACGCACCACGACAGCGTTGTAAATGTCGCCCTTTTTCACGCGGCCGCGCGGCGCAGCATCCTTGATGCTGACCTTGATGATGTCACCCACGCTCGCATAACGACGATGGCTGCCACCCAACACCTTGATGCACATGACCGAACGTGCACCGGTGTTGTCCGCAACATCCAATACGGACTGCATCTGAATCATTTAATTGCCTCCAACTTAATCCACCACAAGGCGGCCAGTTTTGGATCCCGTTCGGGAGAAAATTCCGCCGGAAGCGGAATTACTTGAGTCAGCGAACCGGACTAAAACCAACCGGCTCACCAACCGGAAAACCCGGCACTATACCGGGTCTTGACGTTTCATGCAAGCGTTATACGCGGGCCCGCTCAATCAGCTTGCTGACCGTCCACGCCTTGGTGCGGGACAGCTTGCGAGACTCTTCGATCTGGACCATGTCGCCCTCATGAAACTCATTGTTTTCATCATGGGCGTGATACTTCTTCGACAAACGAATCACCTTGCCGATGACCGGATGCTTGACGCGACGCTCAACCAGCACCGTGACCGTCTTGTTCATCTTGTCGCTCACCACACGCCCGGTAAGCGTGCGCACCATCTTCTTGACTTCAGTCATGCTTGACCCGCCTTCTCGCGCATAATCGTCTTGACCCGGGCAATATCGCGGCGCAGCTTGCCCAAATCGGCAGTCTTGGTCGACTGCTGAGTGGCCACTTGCATACGCAATGCAAAGTGGGCGCGCAACAGCGATTCCAGTTCCTGCTTCAGTTCTGCGGCATTCTTGCCGCGCATTTCTTTCGTATTCATCGTTCAGCTCCCGATCATGCGGGTCACGAAGGTGGTCGCGATCGGCAGCTTGGCCGCGGCCAGGCGGAAGGCCTCGCGCGCCAGCGTCTCGTTCACGCCGTCCATCTCGTACAACACCTTGCCCGGCTGGATTTCGGCGACGTAGTATTCCGGCGCCCCCTTACCGTTACCCATACGCACTTCGGCGGGCTTACGGGAAATCGGCTTGTCCGGGAAAATACGGATCCAGATGCGGCCGCCGCGTTTGATGTGGCGCGTCATCGCGCGACGTGCGGCTTCGATCTGACGCGCAGTCAGACGGCCACGCCCGACCGCCTTCAGCCCGAAGTCGCCGAAGCTCACGTCGGCACCACGGGTCGCGAGGCCGGTGTTGCGGCCCTTCTGTTCCTTGCGGAATTTTCTTCTAGCTGGCTGCAGCATGTTTCACTCCTGATTTCTTGCCGCGCTTTTCCTGTTCAGCGACCACAGGCTGCTCGCCACGGTTCAGCGCATCACCCTTGTAGACCCAAACCTTGATACCGATGATGCCGTAGGTGGTCTTCGCTTCGGCAAAGCCGTAATCGATTTCGGCGCGCAAGGTATGCAGGGGCACACGGCCTTCGCGATACCATTCGGTCCGCGCGATCTCGGCGCCGTTCAAGCGGCCCGAGCTCATGATCTTGATACCCTGTGCGCCCAGACGCATGGCATTCTGCATCGCACGCTTCATGGCGCGACGGAACATCACGCGCTTTTCAAGTTGTTGCGCAATGCCATCGGCGATGATCTGCGCATCGGTTTCCGGCTTGCGCACTTCTTCGATGTTGACGTGCACGGGCACCGACATCAGGCGCGCCAACTCACCGCGCAGCACTTCGATGTCTTCGCCTTTCTTGCCGATCACCACACCGGGGCGGCCGCTGAAAATCGTGATCCGCGCATTCTTTGCCGGACGCTCGATCAGCACCTTGGAGACCGAAGCATGGGCTAGTTTCTTCTTGAGATAGTCGCGAACCTTGATGTCCTCGAGCAGGGTGCTGGAGAAATTGCGGTTCGAACCGTACCACTTGGCCGTCCAGATGCGCTGAACACCAAGACGGAACCCAATCGGATGTATTTTTTGTCCCATAGCGCTTCCTTAATCGCCAACCGTCACGGTGATGTGACAGGTTGGTTTGCTAATACGGTTGCCACGGCCTTTGGCACGGGCAGTAAAGCGCTTCAGCACAGAACCCTGATCGACATAGATCGTCTTCACTTTCAGGGTGTCAATGTCGGCACCTTCGTTGTGCTCGGCATTGGCAATCGCCGATTCGAGCACCTTCTTGATGATCCCCGCGCCCTTTTTGGGGCTGAAGGCCAGGATATTCAGCGCCTTCTCAACGCGCAGACCGCGGATCTGGTCGGCGACCAGACGGCCTTTCTGTGCGGACAGGCGGGTACCACGCAAAATCGCAGAAACTTCCATCATGCGCTCCTTATTTCTTCGCCTTCTTGTCCGCAACGTGACCCTTGAAGGTACGCGTCAGGGAAAACTCGCCCAGTTTGTGGCCGACCATGTTTTCGGTCACAAACACCGGTACATGCTGACGGCCGTTATGCACCGCGATCGTCAGTCCGATGAAGTCGGGCAACACGGTGGAACGACGCGACCAGGTCTTGATCGGACGCTTGTCGTTCGAGCCGCGCACGGCTTCGATCTTCTTCAGCAGGTGCCCGTCGACGAACGGGCCTTTTTTAATTGAACGTGCCATATCTTTCTACCTCAATCAGCGCGCGTGACGGCGGCGGACGATCATGTTGGAGGTGCGCTTGTTGCTGCGGGTGCGATAACCCTTGGTCGGCGTACCCCACGGGCTGACCGGATGACGACCCGCTGCGGTACGACCCTCACCACCACCATGCGGGTGGTCAACCGGGTTCATCACCACGCCGCGGACCGTCGGGCGAATACCGCGCCAGCGATTCGCACCGGCCTTGCCGATCGAACGCAGGCTGTGCTCTTCGTTGCCGCACTCGCCCAGCGTGGCGCGGCAATCGACGTGCACCTTGCGGATCTCGCCCGAACGCAGACGCAACTGGGCGTAGCTGCCTTCGCGCGCCAGCAACTGGACCGAGGTACCGGCCGAGCGCGCAATCTGCGCACCCTTGCCCGGCATCATCTCTACGCAGTGGACCGTGCTGCCGACCGGAATGCTGCGCAGCGGCAGGCAGTTGCCCGCCTTGATCGGCGCTTCGGCGCCACTCACCACCTGCGCGCCGACCTGAACACCGCGCGGCGCGATGATGTAGCGACGCTCGCCATCGGCGTAGCACAGCAAGGCCAGATGCGCAGAGCGGTTGGGGTCATATTCCAGACGCTCAATCTTCGCGGGGATCCCATCCTTGTTGCGACGGAAGTCCACCACACGGTAATGCTGCTTGTGGCCGCCACCCTTGTGGCGCACCGTGATGTGGCCGTTGTTGTTACGACCCGAACCACGCTTCTTCGGCTCAAGCAGGGCTGCAACCGGCTTGCCTTTGTGCAGGCCCGGCGTGACGACCTTGACGACCGCACGGCGACCGGCAGAGGTGGGTTTGACTTTAATCAATGCCATGATTTTCTCCCTTACTGGCCGGACGCGAAGTCGATGTCCTGACCCGGCTTAAGGGTGACATACGCTTTCTTCCAGTTGTCACGGCGACCCGTGACACGACCGGAGCGCTTGACCTTTCCCTTGACGTTCAGCACTTGCACACCCGTCACTTCCACCTTGAACAGGCTGGCAACTGCGGCACCAATTTCCTGCTTGGTCGCATCGGGCAACACACGAAAAACAACCTGGTTCAGCTTGTCGGCCACGCGCGTGCTCTTTTCGGAGATAACCGGCGCGAGAATGACTTTGAGCAAACGCTCTTGACTGATCGCACCCATCACACCATCTCCTCAAACTGCTTGACCGCCGCCTTGGTGATCAGCACGTTACCGAATTTGACCAGACTCCAGGGGTCAGCCTGATGCGGCTCGACCACATAGACGTTCGGCAGGTTGCGGGAAGACAACCACAGGTTGTCGTCCACACTGTCCGCAATGATCATGACCTTGCCGTAACCCATGGACTTGAGCTTGCCGGCAAGCAGCTTGGTCTTGGGCGAATCGATGCCCAGGCTTTCGACGACCTTGAGCTTGCCTTCGCGCGCCAGCTGCGACAGGATGGCCGCGAGTCCTGCGCGATACATCTTGCGGTTCACCTTGTGGGTGAAGTTCTCGTTCGGCTTGTTCGGGAAGGTCACACCACCCCCGCGCCAGATCGGGCTCGAAGTACGGCCGGAACGCGCACGGCCGGTGCCTTTTTGACGCCACGGCTTGTGCGTGGAGGCCGTCACTTCGGCACGCGTCTGCTGCGCACGGTTTCCGCTTCGCGCATTTGCCTGGAACGCGGTCACGACCTGATGCACCAGCGCCTCGTTGTAGTCGCGACCAAAGGTCTCATCGGAGGCCGCCACGCTGGCTACCTGCTGGCCCTGGTCATTAATGACGGTCAAATCCATTAGGCACCCCCTTTCACTGCCGGGCGCACCACGACATGACCACCCTTTGAACCCGGAACGGCACCCTTCAACAGCACCAGACCACGCTCCGCATCCACACGCACCACCTCAAGGTTCTGCTTGGTGCAGGTCACCGCACCCATATGACCGGACATGCGCTTGCCCGGGAACACACGACCCGGATCCTGCGCCATGCCGATCGAACCCGGCACGTTATGCGAACGCGAGTTGCCGTGAGTAGCACGCTGGGACTTGAAATTGTGGCGCTTGATGGTGCCCGCAAAGCCCTTGCCCTGCGTCACACCGGTGACGTCCACCTTCTGACCCGCCTGCAGCAATTCAACAGAAACTGCCGCGCCCGGCTGGTACTGGGCAGCCACATCCGCAGGCACGCGGAATTCGCGCAGCAGTTCGCCCGCGTCCACGCCTGCCTTGGCGTAATGCCCGGCTTCAGATTTATTGACACGGCTATTGCGGCGGGTGCCATACGCAACCTGCACGGCGGAATAACCGTCATTTTCTGGCGTGCGCACTTGCGTCACACGATTGTTTGACATTTCCAGCACCGTCACCGGAACGGATGCACCGTTCTCGGTAAAAATGCGGGTCATGCCGACCTTGCGGCCAACGAGCCCGATACTCATCTTTGTATTTCCTATCTCAAGCCGGCAGCCGGAGCCGCGAGCGAGGGTTGTAGGTGCCGATTACAATTGACCGGCGACTATTTGATACAGCTGAAGGGGCAGCATTATAACCATGCCGCCCGCTTTTTACAACTTGATTTCGACGTCGACGCCGGCCGGGAGATCCAGCTTCATCAGGGCATCGACCGTCTTGTCGGTGGGATCCATGATGTCCATCAGGCGGCGATGGGTGCGGATCTCGAACTGGTCACGCGACGTCTTGTTGACGTGCGGCGAGCGCAGCACGTCAAAGCGCTCGATCGAGGTCGGCAGCGGAACCGGGCCCTTGACCACAGCGCCGGTGCGCTTCGCCGTCTCCACGATTTCGAGCGCCGACTGGTCGATCAGCTTGTAGTCAAACGCCTTCAGGCGGATGCGGATTTTCTGGTTTTGCATTGTTTGAGCCTTACTCTTCGATCTTGGCCACGACACCCGCGCCAACGGTACGGCCGCCTTCGCGGATGGCGAAACGCAGGCCTTCGTCCATGGCGATCGGGGCAATCAGGGACACCTTGATGCTGACGTTGTCGCC
>JAJXTE010000069.1 GCA_021784115.1 Pseudomonadota bacterium
GACTCGGTGCGCCACAGCGTGCCGGCCGCGGCCAGGCCCATGCCGATCAGGGCGATCAGCATCAGCACCAGCAGGTAGGTGAAGCCGGACTGGGCGGATTTACCAGTCGGCATAGGCGCTGCCGTCGCGCGCCGTTCCCGGCGCGCCGCTCCGGATGTCGTACACGGCGCCCGCTTCGTCGCTCGGCGGCGCCACGATCTGCCACGTGTCCGAACGCTCGGTGATCGGGTCGACGGGAAGGGAGCGCAGGTATCGGGCGCTCACCAGTTCGTCGAGGCTGTCCGGGTAGCGGCCGCGGTCGCCGTGGTATTTGTCGATGACGTCGCGCATGACGGCGAGGTCCTGCTTGAGGATGGTTTCGCGCGAGGTTTCCAGATGCTTGAAGTAGCGCGGCAGCGCCAGCGACAGCAGCAGCGCGATGATGGCCATCACGACCATGAGCTCCACCAGGGTGAATCCGCGGCGCATCCGTTTCAGCATGGCCTCACCATTCGCGATAAGGCACGCCGTTCAGCCCGGTGGCGGGCGACAGCGAATACACGTCGAACACGTCGCGCCCGGGCGACGGCGCGTCGGGCGGAGTGGCGTAGCTGCGCAGGCCCCAGGTTTCGGCCGGCGGCGCGGCCGTATCCGGAAAGAAGGGGTCGCGCGGCAGGCGGCGCAGGAAATAGAGCTTGCTCGCGTCCGGCTTGGTCTTGTCGGGCACGCCCTGCCACAGCACGTCGAGATCGGGCGGATAGCCGCTGCCGTCGGCCGGCGAGGCGACGCGGCCTTCCTTGACGCTTTGCCTGTAGGCGTCGAGCGCCGTACGAATTTGCCGCAGCGCGTCGCGCAGCTCGGTTTCCTTGTGGCGCTGCTGGACCAGCTGGGCGAACGGCACCGCCACGCTGGCAAGCAGCGCCAGGATGGCCAGGGTGACCATCAGTTCGATCAGGCTGAATCCGCCGCTGCGCCGGGACATGGCCTATTCGCCGGGCACTGGCGGCAGCGGAATCTCGGGGACGGGTTGAGGCGGGATGGCATCGGGCGAAACCGATTGCTCGACCGGCGGGTTGGTCGGCGGGAGAGGCAGCGCCGAGGGTGCCGGAATCTCGGGAGCGGACGGGACCGGGATGGCGTTCGGCAGGGCCGGCTGCTCGAACGGCGGGGTGGCGGGCTGGGGCGGCAGCGCCGGCGGGGTCCGGTCCAGCATGGGATTGAAGGGCGCTGCCAGCCCGCCGCCGATGGCGTTTTCGGTTCCGCCGCGGAATTCGGTCAGCGCGGGCTGGCGGGTGGAATCGCTGCGCAGCACGCGTGGAGTGATCAGCAGCACGATCTCGGTCTTGTTGCGCTCGTCGTGATGGTTGGAGAACAGCCGCCCCAGCAGCGGCAGGTCGCCCAGCCCCGGGATCTTGCTGGCACTCTTGCGGTCTTCGTCCGAGATCAGCCCGGCCAGCACCTGGGTTTCGCCGTCCTTCAGGCGCAGCGTGGTGCCGGCGTTGCGGGTGCCGATCTGGTAGGTGAGCGTGCCGTTGCTGCTGCGGATTTCGCGCACGATGTTGGAGACCTCCAGACCGACCTTGATCTGCACGTCGTCGCGCATCAGCACGCTGGGTTCGACGTCGAGCTTCAGGCCGACGTCCAGATACGACACCGATTCCGAGATCACGCCGGTGGAGGTGGTGTTCGAGGTGATCACCGGCACCTTGTCGCCGATGTGGATCTTGGCCTTTTCGCGGTTCTTCACGCGGATGCGCGGGTTGGCCAGGATGTTGACGTCGCTGTCCTCCTTCTTCAGGTTCACCTGCGGGTTGTTCATCGCGATGTCGGCACCGGTGATGTGGCGCAGCTTGTCCACGGTCAGCGGCAGCGGCGACAGCGTGGTATTGGTGAGTGGAACCGCCGGGCCTGTATTCCCCGCCACCGCGGTGGTGGTGGTGATGGTGTTCAGCAGCGAAAACTGGTTGGGATACTGCACGCCCAGGTCGAGCAGCCGTCCGCGCTTGATTTCCAGCACCTCGACGTCGAGCATGACCTCCGGCTCGGCGAGGTCCTGCACCGCGATCAGCTTCTCCGCCAGCCGGATGGCGTCGGGCGTGTCGCGTATCACCAGCAGGTTCAGCCGGTCGTCCACATATATGTCCCGCGTCTTCACGAGCGTGCGCAGCATGGTCATGGTGGCCTTGGCGTCGGCATTGCCCAGATAAAAACTCTTCACCATCAGTTCCTGGTAGGCCTTCTGTTTTTGCGGCTGGTCGGGGTAGATCAGCAGCGTATTGGCGTTGACCACCTTTTTCGACAGCTGGCCGGTCATCAAGAGCATGTCAATCGCATCGGCAATCGGCGTGTTGCGGGCAAACAGCGTCGCCTTGGTGTCCATCCTCACGTCTTTGTCGAAAATGAAATTGAGGCCCGACTGCCTCGCGATCATGTCGAATACGCTGCGCAGCGGGGCGTCGCGAAATTCCAGTGTGATCGGCTTGTGATAAGCCGCACCGAGTTCACGCGGCCTGAGTTCGTCGGGCGTACGCGCTGCCTGGATCTGCTGCAGCAAGGCGAGCGCGCCGGCGTGGCCGGGGGCCTGTGTCAGAATCAGGCGCGCTGTTTGTTCCGCTTCGTCGGGGTGTCCCGCTGCAAGGGCCTGGCTTGCCGCCTGCAGGCGCTGCTGGTTCTCGCGTGCGGTGGCAAGGTTGTCCAGCAGGGTGTGCGCACGCGGGTTTTCGGGGTGCATCGCCAGTACCTTGTTCAGGGTGGCCTCGGCCGCATCGAAGCGTCCCGCGTCGAGATCCTGCTGGGCCTGGGTGAGCAGCTCGCTGGCGAGACGTTCGCGCTGGGTGTGGTAGTAGATCCTGAGCTGGATGTTGTCGGGCTCTTCGGCGAGGCCCTTGCGCAGGCGGGCAATGCCGGCCTCGGGCTGGCCGGCGGCGATGAGCTGGCGGCCTTCGGTCAGGCCCTTGCTGGCGCAGCCGGTCAGGCCCAGGGCGAGGACCACGGCGGTCAGGCAAACATAGCGGGTGCGTTGCAACTCAATCTCCTGTGCGCAGGCTGCGCGTCTGGTTCAGCGGTAGGTAGGTGAAATTCAGCATGCTGTTGGTCACCGGTTCGAGCCGCCATACGCCGTCGAGTACCTGGCCCGCGCGCACGCTGACCGGCAGCGTGCCGCGTGCCAGGTAATACGTGGTCTGGCCGGCTTCCTGCCAGCGTCCCATGTAGCTGAAGGGCAGGGCAGGTGCCTGTGGTGGGGGTGGCGGAACGTAGGGCGGCGGCGGAGGCGGGGGCGGGGGGATGTACCAGGTCTGTTCGGGGAACAGGTTGGCGCGGGAAAGCGCCAGCCGCGGTGCGGGATCCTGCGATTTCCCCGGGGGCGTGGCAGCCGCGGGGCTTTGGACTGCGGGTACCGGACGGGGCGCACGCGCCACCGGCTCGGCGACGTCGATGCGGTCGCCAGCGGCGTCGTCGGGCTGTTCGTTGAGCGCCAGCCAGATCGACCATGCCGCCACCCCCGCCAAGGCAAGGAACAAAACCGAACGGCGTGTTTTATCGGTCACGGCGCCGCCTCCACGAACAGGCTCAGGCGCAGTTCAGCCTGCAGTTCGCCGGATTCGATTCGATCGCGCTTCAGCTTCAATTCGTCCAGCGTGAGGTTGGGCAGGCGTTCCAGCGCGGCGGCGAGATAGGCATGTAGGGCCGGGTAGGGCGCCTCGACGGGCAGCACCAGCTGCCAGCGCTGCAGCGAGGTGCCTGGCTGCGGCGACACGCTGTATTGCCCGCGTGGCAGGTCCAGTCCGTGTGCCCGCGCCAGTCCTTCCAGTTCCCCGATGAGTTGCGACGCTTCGCCCGTCCGGGGCAACAGGGCGAGCGGGTTGAGGGGCTGCGGTTCCGGTTGCGCCTCGCGTCGGGCCGCCGCCTGGCGCAGGTCGGCCAGTCGGGCCTGCTGCGTGCGGGTCGTCTGTTGCAGCGATTCCACCTGGAACACATGCAGCAGCAGGGCGGCCGCCAGCAAGCCCAGTCCGACGAGTCCGGCGGGACCCAGGCGGCGTGCCCACTGCCGAAGATGCCATATCCAGCCGGTCATGGGCCCAGCTCCACCAGGATGCTGACGCGCAGCGGTTTCTGCGCGTCGTCGGCCTGCACCTCGTGCTGGAGAAGTTCGACGCGGCGAACGCCCGGTTGTTGCTGCAGCGTCTCGATGTATGCGATCGCGTCCGCCAGCTGCCGGGCTTCGGCCACCAGTTTCACGCGTGACGTGGCCTGCACCGCATCGAGCGAGACCAGCGCGATCTTGCTGCTGCGTGCGGCAGCCAATGCATCGAACGCAGGCTGCCAGGAATAGTTCAGTTGGGCGGCAACGCTCGCCCGCGTCGCCGATGCCGCCTCATCCCCGCGCGTCGGAGGTTTGACGGCCCGGTGCGTCGGAGACTGTTGGAGCGCGGCGATCTGCATCGCCAGGCCCGCCTCGGTTGCGCGCGCCGCCTGCAGGTTCATCCACGACCAGGTCAGGGCCGTCACGCCGGCCAATGCCAGCACGATGCCCAGCATGCCGGGGCGCGAAGGCTGCGCATGAAAATCGAAATCGAGCCGTGGCATCGCTATATGCCTGCCAGCGCCAGTGCGCCGCGGGCCTCGGTGTCGTGCGGCAGCACCTGCCAGCGTTCGTTGTTGGAATCCGGTTTCGGGACGGTACCCGTGCCGACGGCCTGAACCCAGACTGCCGACGGCACGGGCAGGGTCGCGAATCCGGCTTCGCGCTCGATCAGGTCGGGCAGCGCGTCGGCCCAGTCATCGTCGACAGGCAGGCCGGCAAGGTGGCGCCACATGCCGTTCGCACCGCCGAAGAGATTCAGCCAGCCCGGCTCGGCCAGCACCCACCAGCCTGCAAATTTTCCTGGCAGGCGCCGCGCGGCGAAGCTGGCGAGCGGCCGGATCGTCACGTCGCGAAAACCGCGGCGCGCCAGCAGCGCGTCCAGCTGTTGCGTGAACGCGGCGTCCACCGCAGCGCCGGCCAGGCCGAGTCGCGGCGGCTGGCTGATGACCTGCACGTTCCACTGCTGGGCTTCGTCGCCGTATATCTCGCGCAGACTGGCGGCCACCAGCGCGCGTTCCTCGGCAAGTGAGAGCATCCTGCCGGGCGGCGGCGTCAGCACATGGCGCACGAAATGCTGCGACAGCACCACCTCGACGCGCCGACCGTGCCAGGCCGGATCGGCGAGCGCCTCGTCCAGCAGCGGCAGCAGGCTCGCCGCGCTGTGGCCGTCCGTGGCAAGCACGCGGCTGGCGGGCGTGCCATGTGCGCGCAGCAGGGCTGCTTCGCCCGGTACGAGCGCAATGCGCAGGGGATCAGCCGACCAGCGTGACACGGTTGATCTCCTCCAGTGTGGTGTCGCCCGACTTCACCAGCGCGAGTGCGGCATCGCGCAGGCTGCGGGTGCCGCCGCGCGCGGCGGCTTCCTTGATCTGACCGATCGGCGCGCGCGCGACAATGAGCTCGCGCAGTTCGTCGGTGAGCAGCAGGATTTCCGCAATCGCACGGCGACCTTTGTAGCCGGTGCCGCGGCAATGGCCGCAGCCGCTGCCCTGGCGAAACTGATAGTCGCGGGTCTTCTCGGGCGTGAGGCCCGACAGTTCCAGCAGGTCGTCGGCGGGCACGACCGGCGCGGCGCAATGCGGGCAGTTCACCCGCAGCAGACGCTGCGCCACGATGCCGTTCAGGGCCGAGACGAAGCTGTAGGGATCGACCCCCATGTGGATGAAGCGGCCGATGACGTCGAACACGTTGTTGGCGTGCACGGTGGTGAACACCAGATGGCCGGTGAGCGCCGACTGCACCGCGATCTGCGCGGTGTCGGCGTCGCGGATTTCGCCGACCATGATCTTGTCGGGGTCGTGGCGCAGGATCGAGCGCAGGCCGCGCGCAAAGGTCAGGCCCTTCTTCTCGTTGACCGGGATCTGCAGCACGCCCGGGAGCTGATATTCCACCGGATCCTCGATGGTGATGATCTTGTCGCGGCCGTGGTTGATTTCGGAAATCGCCGCATACAGCGTGGTGGTCTTGCCGGAGCCGGTCGGTCCGGTCACCAGCAGCATGCCGTAGGGCTCGGCCGCCAGCTTGCGGATGCGCGCCAGCGTCACGCCGGCGTAGCCCAGGCCTTCCAGCGTCAATCCCGAGAGTTCTTCCGACAGGGCCTGACGGTCCAGAATCCGCAGCACCGCATCCTCGCCGTACACGCTGGGCATGATCGACACCCGTATGTCGATCTCGCGTCCCTGCATCGCCACCTTGAAGCGGCCGTCCTGTGGTACCCGGCGCTCGGCGATGTCGAGTTCGGACATCACCTTGATGCGCGAGACGGCCTGCTCGGCCACCTCCACCCCCGGCGCATGGGCAATGTGCGAGAGCACGCCGTCGATGCGGTATTTCACGGTCAAACCGTGCGCATCGGTTTCCAGATGAATGTCGGACGCACCGGCTTTCAGCGCGTCGTACAGGGTCGAGCGCACCAGCCGGACGACCGGGCTGGCGTCTTCGGCGATGCTGGCGAACGACAGGGCCTCGGCGCCGGAATCCTGCGCCACGTGCGCGCTGTCCCCGCCGACGCCTTCCATCGCGCGCAGGCCTTCCTCGTGGCGCGCCAGCAGGGCCGCCAGATCGGCAGGGTGCGCGAGGCCCGTCTTGAACGGTGCGCCCAGCACATGGCCGGCATAGGCGCGGCTCGCGCCGTCCCACGGGTCGGTCAGCAGCAGCCAAAGCTGCGCATCGGCGTCGCGTGCGACCAGGCAATGGCGCCGCGCAGCTTCGTTGAAACTCAGCTTGCCGAAGTCGACTGCCAGCGCATTCAGCGCGGCCATGTCGAAGGCGGGCTGGCGGCTGTGGGTGGCCAGCAGATGCAGCGTGGCGTCTGCATCGAGGCCGAACTGCTCCTGCACCCGCAGCATGACGGGCTGCCCGGCTGCGCGCGCCTCCTGGCGCAGGCTGGCCAGCGTGGCGGAGGTGAGGGGAGGGTGCGGCGCGTTCACTGGATCGAGCCCGCCAGATCGAAAATCGGCATGTAGAGCAGCACGACGATCAATCCGATGGTCAGGCCGATGAACACCATCAGCAGCGGCTCGAACAGGCGCGTGAACCAGTCCACCCAGCGTGCCATTTCATCGTCGTGAAAGATGGCGATGCGCTCCATCATCTCGCCCATGCGGCCGCTTTTTTCGCCGACGCGCAACAGCCGGGCGGCGACGGGCGTGGTCAGCTCGCCCAGGGCAAACGCGGCCGAAATCGATTCCCCGCGCCGCATCGCGTCCATTGCCGTACCCGCGCCGCTGCGCAGATGCGCGGAGAGCAGGCCCGACACCATGCCGAGCGCCGGCACGATCGGGATGCCGCCCGTCAGCAGCATGCCGAGGCTGCGGTAGAAACGCGCCAGTTCGAAGGTGCGCAGATGGTCGCCTATCGCCGGGATGCGCCAGGCCAGCCGGGTGAGCGCGGCGCGGGTGGCAGGCTGCGCCAGCGCGACGACGAAACCGGCGATGACGGCCGCTGCCCCCGCCAACATCCAGGCGCCGTGCGCCTCGACTGCCTGACCCCAGCCCAGCAGCATCTGCGACATCCAGGGCAGGTCGCGCCCGGAATCGGCATACACCGAGGCAAAGCGCGGCACCACGTAGCCCAGCAGAAAGCCGATCACCAGCGTGCCGACGCCGATCAGCAGCAACGGGTAGATCGATGCTGAAATCACCTTCTTCCTCACCGCGTCGATCTGGTTCTGATAGCCGACGTAGCGGGTCAGCGCAGGCGAGAGGTCGCCCGTGCTTTCCGCTGCACGCACCGTGGCGGCATACAGCGGCGGGAACGCATTCCCCTGCATGCCCAGCGCCGCCGAAAACGGACGTCCCTCGCGCATGGTGGCAAGCAGGCGTTCGATCAGCTGGCGCGACTCGGTCCGGCTCTCCTTTTCGCCCAGGGTTTCCAGCGCCTCCGTCAGGGTCAATCCGGCGTCCAGCAGCGCGATCAGTTCCTGCGTGAAGAGCAGCAGCGGAAAGCGCGCGCCCCGGGCCGCCAGCCATCGGCCGCGCTCGGCGACGATGGACAGCACCTGCGCGCCTTCGCGCCGCAGCCGTGCGACGGCTTCGGCCTCGTCGAGCGCCTCGACCGTCGTGGCGGTCACGCCTGCGTCGGGGCGCAAGGCTTTTACCCGATAACGCATGGGGTGGCTTTACCAGTTGGTGACATCGGCATCCTGGCCACTGCCACCCGACACACCGTCGCGGCCAAAGGAGAAGATATCCACCTCGCTGTGCTCGCCCGGATTCTTGTACTGATACGGTTTCCCCCACGGGTCGTTGGGCACCGCTTTCTTCAGATAGGGGCCGTCCCACTGCGCTTCGTCGGCCGGTTTGGCATTCAGCGCAGCCAGCCCCTGTTCGGTAGTGGGGTAGTGCCCGGTATCGATCCGATACTGGTCGAGCGCCTTTTCCAGCGCAACGATCTGGGCCTTGGCTGTCTTCACTTCAGACTTGCCGATCTGGGCGAAATACTTGGGCGCCACGTAGCCCGCCAGCAGACCCAGGATCACCAGCACCACCAGCAGTTCGAGCAGGGTAAAGCCGCCGTTGCGGCGGTGGCCGGGTGTCGCGAAGGAAGCCGGGACGCGCTTGCCGGGGCGTCCCGATCCGGACGAGGAGAAAGTCGCACCGTCCGTGAACACGAAGAATGTCCGCCAACTGAAATGCCCAGCCTGCTGAATCCCGACGGGCAAACGATAATTCATGCTGTCCTTCCTCCCTGTTGCCGTAACAACCCCACGCTGCTTTCTGCAAATTGCCGGCGTGCCAAGCCGCGGGCTTTCATTATGGCAGTGAACTTAGCACGCGGGTTTCCGCGCGGTCAACGGTCGATACGTTCCAGCTTTGTTGCCAGGTTTCGCGCGGCCCCTGCCGGCATTTTCGCGCCTGCGTGGCGCCCCCCGATCCGCGAATCGGGCACCATGATGGGCTGAATCTGTTGCACTCCGATGAATATTTGTACTCTTGACGAACCCCGAATCGCTCGAATAGAGTTCCGGCCACATCAACGGCCCGCGCAACGCACGCGAGCCGACCCTGCGGAAGAACAAACAAAACAATTCAAGGCAAGTCGCGAAGGGGAGGGGGAACCATGTCGAATGGGATGGGTTCGTGCGCGCAAGGCGCACGCAAGGTCGATCAGTATACCGTTCTGTCTGCTAACGGGAGATGCCCGCTGGTTCTGTTTCTTGCTTTCGTGCGGACGGTACTTGCTGCCACAAAAAGTCCAGTTCTTTATATTGTGCTGATAGTACTTTCTACTTTCCAGCCCTATGCAAATGCTGATTTTCCTTCAAAAAGAGCTCCCTATTGGTACGTAAACGGCTTTGGGGGCACAGCTCCATTCGGAGCACCAGAAGCTGCTTGCCAAGCTGCGCCAATGGGTGTTTTATCATGTTCGACGTTTGTTAACTTTGTACAGCGCAATGCGTACGGCCCCGATAGCGGAGATTGCTATTGGGATACCACTTGTTATTTCAAACAGCCCGGTTATACCCATGATCCTCGCAACTGGGCTGGCTCTCCTTACTCTTGCCCGGCAAATTCCTATACGGTCTCTCCACCTTCGGGTTCAAATATTGCCTGGTGCCGATGTAAATCCGGTTTTCATGAAACGGGCCTTAATAGCTGCTCCTCTAATTTAGGGGTGCCCCCAAAGAATCAGGGCCCCTCATGCCCACATACTAAAAACCCGATAAATCCCGCCGTCGGTAATAAATATCTACAAGAGAGTTTTGTTGCTGAGGTGGCTCCATTTCACTTGCAAATTACTTACAACTCCACACCTCAAGGTGACGGCTGGGTAGGGCGTTTTGGAGTGAACTGGATAGGTGATTGGGAACAGCGCATTGGGGTGCTTGTTCCAAGCTTAAGCGGCCTCCCTGCATCCGTAGCCCTATATGAGCCTGATGGCAGACAAACAGCGTTTCGCGCCCCTGCTTCCGGCAGCATATATATTCCAGACCCTGATATTGCGGACACTATTCAGGCACTGACAGATGCGCAAGGTGCCATTTTGGGTTGGAGCAGGGTGATCAGTGAAGATGGAACAATTGAATCTTTTGATATCAATGGGGTACTGATTTCAAGAACAACAAGGAATGGCCTTTCTGAAAGACTAACATATGCCGATGGCCAAGGAGGGAAATATCCCACGGATGCTCCGGATTGTGTATTGCCGCCGGGATCTTCCTCTTCTTCAATTAAAGGCGTGCTGAACTGTGTTACTGACGCCACTGGACGGCAGTTGCACTTTCAATACGATGACTTCCCGAGAATCAGGACAATCGTTACTGCTTCTGGAAATGCAATTCAGTTTACCTATGACACAAACAGCAACCTTGTCTCCGTCACTCATCCAGACGGCAAGGTCAGGACCTATCTATATGAGAACGCCACTTTCCCTCATGCCCTGACCGGGATTGTTGACGAGAACGGCACCCGCTTCGCCACCTATCGCTATGACAGCCAAGGCCGCGCTGATGACGAAGACCAGGGCGGCTCCGTCGATCACTACAACCTCGCCTACGCCACCGACGGTTTCGGCAATCCCATAAGCACCACCATTACCGACCCTTTAGGCACCGCTCGCACCTACAACTTCACCACCATCCTCGGCGTCGTCAAGAGCACCGGCGTCTCCCAGCCCGGCGGGTCCGGCTGCAGCGCCGCGTCCTCCGCCACCACCTACGACGTCAACGGCAACGTCGCCTCCCGCGCCGACTTCAACGGCCACCAGACCTGCTACGCCTACGACCTGACGCGCAACCTCGAAACCACCCGCGTCGAAGGCCTGGCCACCGGTTCGACCTGCCCGGCCAGCCTTGCCAGCTACACGCCTGCGCCCAACACCGCCGAGCGCAAGATCCTCACCGACTGGGACAGCCGGTTCCGCCTGCCCGTGAAGATCACCGAAGCCGGCCGCGAGACCAGCACCGTCTACGACGACCACGGCAACGTCACTCGCCTCAGCATCAAGGACACCGCCAGCGGTAAGACCCGAACCTGGACCACCAGCTACACCTACCACGCCAGCGTCCCCGGCGTCCTGGTCCAGAAAGTCGAAGACGGCCCGCGCATCGATGTCAGCGACCTCACCACCACCGACTACTACGCCCCCGACGAGAACTGCGTCGGCGATCCCCTGGGCTGCCGCGGCCAGGTCAGGCAGATCACCAACGCCCTCGGCCACGTCACCCATTACGACGAATACGACGCCAACGGTCGCGTCACGAAGACTACCGACCCCAACGGCCTCGTCACCACCTTCAGCTACAGCCCGCGCGGCTGGCTCACGAGTCGCAGCGTCGGCACCGAACTCACCCAGTTCGACTACGACGGCGTGGGACAACTCACCAAACTCACGCGTCCCGACGGCAGCTTCGTCAATTTCGAATACGACGCAGCCCACCGATTGACGGCCATCGTCGATCAGGACGGCAGCCGCCTCACCTACACGCTGGACGCCATGGGCAACCGCATCCATGACGCCATCACCGGCGCGGGGGGCAGCACCGTCTACTACAGCCACAGCCGCACCTTCGACGCCCTCGGCCGCCTGTGGCAAGACATCGGCGCCTACAACCAGACCATCACCTACGAGTACGACGCCCAGGGCAACATGAAGCAGGTGGACGGCGCCCGCACCGACGTTGCCGACCTCACCCGCCGCAGCTACGACCCGCTCGACCGCCTGACGCAGACCCTCAACGCCGACGGCGGCATCGAACAATACAAACCCAACGCCCTCGACCAGACCACCC
>JAJXTE010000070.1 GCA_021784115.1 Pseudomonadota bacterium
GCCCGCAAGCACATCGAGAACGGCGCCGTCACCGACGGCTATCAGGCCGACCGTGCCACCGTCGTCAAGTTGCTGAACGAAGCGCTGGCCACCGAACTGGTCTGCATCCTGCGCTACAAGCGGCATTACTTCATGGCCAGCGGAATCAATGCCGACGCGGTGGCGCAGGAGTTCCTGCAACATGCCACCGAGGAGCAGGGCCACGCCGACCTGATCGCCGCGCGCATCGTGCAACTGAAGGGCGAGCCGAATTTCAACCCGGATGGGTTGGCGATGCGCTCGCATGCCGAATACGTCGAAGGCGACAATCTGGTCGACATGATCAAGGAGGACCTCGTGGCCGAGCGCATCGCGATCGAAAGCTACGGCGAGATGATCCGCTACATGGGCGACAAGGACATCACCACGCGCCGCATGCTGGAAGATATCCTGGCGATGGAGGAGGAGCACGCCGACGATCTGTCGAGCCTGCTGGAGGATCTCGGCCGCTAGGCGCGGGATCAGCCGAGGGCGACCGAATAGGTCGCTCCGTGCCACTGCCCCTCACTCAAATCAAACCAGGTGAAATCAACCTGGCTGCGGCCTGCCAGTTGTTCGGCATCGAGCCTCAATCCGTGGAGGCCCGGCCCGCATTCGACCGTGGAAAGGTCTGCCGCGTCGTCCCATCCGTCGAATCCAAGGTGCAAGCGGGCAGGCTGGGACAGCACAATCCACAGGCCTGCATGGACAGCGCAACGCCCCAGCGGAGCGCCGGGTGTCCAGATCGCGCAGCCCAGGGCGGGGCGCACGCCCCCGTAGCGCGCCCACACCGCGGCCGGCCGGTCGACCGGTTGTCCCGCCGCGCGCGACGACGCGAGCTTGATAAATTCGGCGTGCGCCCAGGCGAGCGGCATCGCCGATCCCGTCGCCTTGCCCGGCTGGAACGGCCCCAGCGGTTCGGCGTCCCACACCTGCTCGGGAATCAAGCCATGATTCGCCATCGCGTTCATCGTTTGCAGATACGCCAGGGGATCGTTGCCGGCGGCGAGTTCGTAGTGTCCGCGTTCGCCCGCCAGGAGCGGCCAGCCGCGCCCGCGGCCCGACCCGTCAAACGGGCGACCATCCTGGTGTTCTCCGTAGCCGTCCCCGTTGTAGCGATGCCAGACCGGCCCTGCGGGCGTGTCGGTCTTGAGCAGCGCATCGACCAGCACCAGCGTGTCGCGTATCAATGGGTCGTCGGCACGACGCACCCCCAGCCGCACCAGTTGCAGAAAATCGGTGGCGATCTGCTCGTCGGCGGCAAGTTTGAGGTCGTAGCTGTGATTGTTGATCGGCAGCACGCGCTGCATGGCGAGGTCGTCGCACAGGATACCCAGGGGGGCTTCGCGCACGTAATACGCCGCCACACCGTGACGCGCACCGAGCGCCGTGTCGCGCGCCACGCACCAGTCTTCGAGCCGAGCGTTCCAGAAATCCGCGACGGCGAGCGGCAGCGCACGCTCCGCTTCCGGCAGCAGGGCGGCGCCGGCAACCAGCGCGGCAATGCAGACCGCCATGGTGAACGGATTGACCCCGGCATCCTCCTCCCAACGGTCCTGCGGGCTCGCCGGTCCGTGCAGGATCAGAAACGCCAGCGCGCGACGCACGCCGTCGGCCACGGGCATCCCGTCCAAGGCATCGCGTTCGGCCAGGCTGGCAGCAAGCAGCACCGGAAAGGCCGTTTCGTCGAGCTGGATGCCTCCCCAGTAGGGCTTGCCCCCGAGCCACTGGTTCTGGTTCCAGTGGCCGTCGGAGTTTTGCGTCGCCACCAGATAGCCGAGCACCGCCCGCGCTTCGTCGACATCGCCCAGCGCCAGCAGGGCCTGCGCCGATTCGACCAGATCGCGCGGCCAGACCAGGTGATAGCCGCCGCGTTCTTCGCCGCGATTGCCCCACGGCACCGACAGGCTTGCCACCATCGCCCCGAGATAGGTCTTGTCGCTGTGGGTCTTGAGTACCTGCGCCGAACAGGCGAACTGCGTGCCCAGGTCATCCGGGAGGTCACCGGTCGGGGCAAGCTGGCAGCCCTGGTGCCAGCCTGCCCAGGCCGCAACCTGCTGGTCAAGGCTGTGGCTAAATGGCTGCATCAGCGCCGCGCGCGCCAGGGTGGCGGCGGCGTATTTCGAGGTGGCGAAGCCGAGTGCGAGGGTCGCCCGGGGCGCCACTTCCGCCATCAGGGCCACATTGCCCGGCCCGGCTTCGGCGTAACCCCAGGCCATGCGCCCGTTGGCGGCAAAATCCTGCCAGCCGTCGGACACGCCGACGTAGCCCGCCGACGCCGCGCCCATCGCGTCGATTCCGTCCGCCGTCCGGGCGAGCATGGCCAGCCCGAACGGGCCCTGTTCCGCCCACAGGACGCCCTGTCCCAGATGCATCGTCGCCTCCGCCCGATTGCCCCAGCCGGTGCCGCCCAGATGCGGCGCGAGCAGGACATGGACACGCAGCCCTGCTTCGGCTTCGAACCTGAGATCGATCAGCAGCACATCGCGTGTCGCATCCGGACAGAGGTCCAGGCTGAGAACGAAGCGCGGATGGCGGTGCGTGATGCGCGGCAATGGCACGCCCGGTGCCGGGACGGTGAGCGTGTAATCGCCGACACGCTTGACCTCGACCCAGAAGCCGGCGCCGTCCGCGACGATGAAGCCGAGGTCACGAATCTGCGGAATGTCGATACGCGGGTAGTAGACCTCGTTGACGATGCCGTGGCCCAGCGTGAACCATAGTCGAGAGGAACCGATTGCCGTGCCGACCAGATCCTTGTCGGACGACGTCCAGGTCGGTGCGATCCCGGGCGCGCCGGGCGCATGAGCGACCGCAGGAGAAGGAGGGAAATTGCGTGGCGTGGGCGGCATCGTGCGACCGACCTCCTGCGCGGCTGGCACCGTGACGACCCTTTCACTTTACTGCAAATCGCGCCGCCCGCTCGGGCTGGAGGGCGGGGGCGCGGGTATCCCGCCGCTTACGTGTGTCGGTGGAAAATATGGCCCGCACTCCGGGCGGGGCGGTCTCCCTCAGCCGGCGGATTCAGTCACCGGCGTTGCTGCCGGGACCGCCATTTCGTGGGGGGGATGGTGGTGCCCCAGCGCCAGCGCATAAATCCGCTGCAGATCCTCTTCGCTGACGTCGATGAACGTATCGATCTGGCTCAATGCATATACCAGGTCGCTATGCGGGATCATGCATTTTTCCGATGCCCCCGGGGCCTCTGCATCCGGGGTGTCGCACGCCTCCTGCTGCCGGCGCCACCAGATCTGCGGATAGCGGCGCCAGGCAAACGGGTAGTTGAATATCACGGCCACCCCCAGCATGACGACGATATTCAGCAGCACCGGGTCGAAGAAATAGTTGTAGCCGAGCGAGTGCACGGCTTCGCCGCCCATCACGGCATTGAGCGCGGTCGCCCCGCCCGGCGGATGCAGGCAGCGCAGGGTGTACATGGCGGCGATCGCCAGAGCCACTGCCAGCGACGCGGCCAGCATCGGTTCGCTGCCCAGCCAGCGCTGGCAGGTGACGCCGACCAGCGCCGACACCATATGGCCTCCCAGCACGGCCCATGGCTGCGACATCGCACCGTGCGGGGCGGCAAACAGCAGCACGGCCGAGGCTCCCATTGACGCGATGATCAATAAACCGCCTTCGCCGCCCAGCCACAGCGGGGTAATCCACAAAACAGCCAGAATGCCGATCAGGCCGCCTGCGGCCGACACCCAATGCTCACGCTCCGAAACCGTATAGGCTATCTTCATCGCTCCGGGGTCTCCGTTCAAACGTCGAGCATCAGTTTCAGCGGCTTGCGCATGCCGGCGATACGGCAGGCCTGCTGACCGTAGCCGTGCGGAAACAGGTCGTAGAGGGCCTGCTTGGCGGCACGCTTGTCGCCGTCCGCTTCAGTCAGGTGCTGAATCACCCGGCGGGCTTCCGGCACGCTCTCGGTGTCGGCGTACCAGGCACGAATGAACTCGATCACCTGCCAGTGGGCAGAGGAAAGCGTCAGGCCGTCTTCGGCCGCCAGCAGCGGGGCAAGCGCGCGGTTCCAGTCACTGGGTTCGAGCAAATAGCGCTCGTTGTCGCGCGCGGGCATCAGGCTGTCCAGTTCGGCTCGGCGATTCATGGCAGGCTCCTTAGTTTTTGTGACGGGCCTAGTTTAGGGATCTCTTATATATCTATCCAACGATAAATTTTGGTGTCTAATATCGAAAAACCCGATAGTGAGCCATGGACACCGAACTCGCCCGCACGTTTCTGGCAGTGGCAGCCACCGGCAACTTCGTCGCCGCGGCCGGCCGTCTGCATGTCACGCAATCGACCGTGAGTGCCCGCATCCACACGCTGGAAACCACACTGGGCGCACGTCTCTTCCATCGGGGCCGCAACGGTGCGGAACTGACGCCTTCGGGAAAACGCTTTCTGCGCCACGCCAAGCACCTCGTGCGCACGGTCGAGCAGGCCGTGCACGATGTCGGCCTGCCGCAGGGATTTCGCGACGTGCTGAGCCTGTCCGGGCGCATCGCGGTGTGGGAGGGTTTCCTGCCGCACTGGGTGGCCTGGATGCGCGAGGCCGCGCCGGACGTCTCGCTGCGCCTTGAAATCGGCTTCGAACCCGACATCATGCAGAGTCTGATCGAGGGCACGGTGGACATCGGCGTGATGTACACGCCAACCTCCCGACCCGGCCTGGTGGTCGAACCGCTGTTCGATGAAACCCTGTTGCTCGTCACCAGCGACCTCAAGCGCGGCTGGCCCGACGACGGCTACATCCACATCGATTGGGGACCCGAGTTTCACGCCCAGTTCAGCGACCATCACCCCGATGCGCCGCCCCCCACGCTGGTCGCGAACATTGGGTGGCTGGGGGTTCAACAACTCCTGACCTATGGCGGATGCGGATATTTCCCGCAACGCCTGGTGCGCCACTATATTGAAGCCGGCCAGCTGTGGCACGTGCCGAACTCCCCGCAATTCAAGCTGCCGGCCTACATGGTGTTCCCCCGCGACAGTGAGAGCGACAGTCCCACGCTCATGATCGGGCTCGACGGCCTTCGCGCCCTGGCGCAGGAAGAGAAGCTGCACATCTAGCGCTTCCCCGGGCCGGCTGTCGGTCCGCCTGCCCTGATGCCCGCCCCCGCCCCCGCACCGACCGTGCCGAGCCGACCTGGACATGGGGGTTGCCGGCGGTTTTACGGGCTCGACTTCGGTCGCCCGCCATCCTGGAAGACGACTCGCCTGGCCACCCTCTCGATGCGCGGATGGGCGCAGGCGCTCCGCTTGTCCTTGACCCGGCTCATAAGAACAAACTAATATTCGAATAATACATATATTTTATATATATGTTTATGCAGCCCTCACCACATCCCTCAGGAGAAACCATGCTATCTGCCGAAATGCTGGCAACGATCAAGTCAACCGCCCCGCTGCTCGCCGAACAGGGAAAGGCGATCACCGACCTGTTTTATTCCAAGCTGTTCAGCCAGCATCCGGAATTGCAGCACATCTTCAACATGGCCAACCAGGCGCAGGGCGGCCAGTCGCGCGCGCTCGCCGAGTCCGTATTCATGTATGCCACTCACATCGACGCGCTGCAGAATCTCGACCCCATGGTCAGCCGCATCGCCCACAAGCACGCCAGCCTGCAGGTGGCGCCGGAGCACTATCCGATCGTGGGAAGATATCTGCTGGAAGCCATCCAGGACCATCTGGACCTGCCGCCTGATCACCCGGTGCTCGGCGCCTGGGCCGAAGCCTACGCGCAACTGGCCGGCATCTTCATCCGGACCGAAGAAGGCATTTACGCGCACAACGCCCGCAGGCCCGGCGGCTGGCGCGGCTTCCGCCCCTTCGTGATCCGCGAGGTCCGCGAAGAGGCGCGCGGCATCAAGTCCGTCTATCTGCAGGCCGGGGACGGCCTCCCCATCGCGGACTTCGAGCCGGGCCAGTACATCGGCATCAAGGTCAGGGTGCCCGGACACGAATACGACGAGATCCGCCAGTATTCGCTCTCGGACGCGCCCGGCAAGGATCACTACCGCATCACGGTGAAAGCCGAGCACACGCCGCCCAGCCATGAAGGCAAGGTCTCCAACCACCTGCACGGCGCGCAGCCCGGCGACCAGGTCTGGGTGCAGCCGCCGACGGGCGATTTCACTGTCAGGCAGACGGACAATGGCTTGGTCCTGATCGCCGGCGGCGTCGGCATCACGCCGCTGCTGAGCATGCTGCTGCACCGTATCGAAACCGGCCAGGACGTGTCGAACCTGGTGCTCGTCCACTGCTGCCGTGACGCCGCGCATCACGTGATGGCCGACGAGCTGCGGCGGCTCAGCGTGCAGCATGGGTTCCGCTATCACGTCAGCTACGAGACCGGCAGCGGCGCCGATCACCAGGGCTATCTCGACCGGACAGTGCTGTCGCAGTGGCTCGGGGCGCCCGATGCAGATGTATATTTTTGCGGCCCCAAGCCGTTCATGGCTGCGGTCCACACCCAGTTGCTCGACCTGGGATACGAGGACAGCCAGCTGCACCACGAGGTCTTCGGCCCCGGCACCCGGCTGATCCAGCACTGAAAAAAAAAGGAGCCTCCCGGCTCCTTTTTTCAGGTCTTGCGGGCGACCAGATCGATCAGCGCCGACATGCCGTGATGGTGGCTGCCCTCGCGAATGACCGATTCATGTTCCGCCAGGTGCAGGATCTCCCAGTCGCCGAACCACTCCCGCAGCAACTGGGTGGTATACATGTTCGCGGGGTCGGGCGGGCCGCCGGTGCCGAACTCGACCTGCTTCGGCGTATAGCCCTGCAACACCAGCAGCCCCCCGGGCTTGAGACAGCGCCGGATGCCGGCGATGATGCGGTCGCGCGCGGGCGGCGGCGCGAACTGGATGAAGATGGCCGCCACCAGGTCATAGGCCGCCTCCGGCCAGTCCCAGTCGAGAATATCGGCCTGCTCGAAGTCCAGCTTCACGCCACGCGCGGCAGCCAGCTTGCGTGCCTTCTCCAGTGCCACCGGCGACACCTCGACCGCGTGCACCTCCACGCCCTGCTCGGCCAGCCATACGCCGTTGCGGCCTTCGCCATCGGCGATTGCCAGCGCCCGCATGCCTGGACGAATCAATTCGGCCTGACTCGCCAGAAAGACGTTCGGCGCGGTGCCGAAGATATAGTCCTCAGTGGCGTAACGCGCATTCCAGAAGTCGGACATGACTACTTGTCATTCGTGGCGAGCAGGCGCTCCAGCTGCGCGGCCGGCACCATGCCGGGAATGCGCTGACCGTTGGCGAAGAACAGGGTCGGCGTACCGGACACTTTCAGCTTGTTGCCGAGCGCAATGTTGGCCTCCACCGGGTTGGCGCACGTGCCGTCATTTTTCGGCACGCTGCCGCTGCTGATGTAGTCGTCCCACGCCTTGTTGCGGTCGGGCGCGCACCAGATCTGTTTCGACGTCTGCGGCGCCTTGGGGTGCAGGCCTGCGATCGGGTAGAGAAAGGTGTAGACCGTGATGTTGTCGACCTTGGCAAGTTCGGCCTCGAACTTGCGGCAGTAGGGGCAATCGACGTCGGAAAACAGGATCAGCTTGCGTGCGCCGTTGCCCTTGACGGTCTTCAGCGCATTGTTCAGCGGGAACACGTCCCACTTCACGGCCTGCAACTGGTTCAGGCGCGCCTGGGTCAGATTGACGCGATTCTTGAGGTCGAGCACATCGCCGGTGAACACGTATTGCGCCTTCGCGTCCACATAGACCAGCTGCCCGTCGAGGTAGACCTCGAACAGACCGCTGTAGGGCGTTTTTTGGACCGACGTGATGGTGGCGCCCGGGAACTGCTGGGTCAGTGCCTTGCGGATGACCGCCTCGTTGGCCTGCGCGGACGCAGCGAACAGCAGGGTAGCGGCGAGCGCCAGGGGGGTGAATTTCATTCAGTACTCCAGAAAACACATCAAAAAAGTCAGGACATCGCTTCGCGTATCAAGGCGGCCTTCACCGGCGGCACATGATTCACGAGCGTCATCCCGGTATTGCGAAGCCACCCGGCGCGCGCGTCGGCAAACAGATGATGCAGGCCGTGGGTGAGTGCCTGCATCCGCCGCACCGGTTCAGCGCGCTCGCGGGCGTAGTGTTGTAACACACGAATGTCACCGCAATGCGCCTGACGATGCCGGGCCAGTATGGCAGCCAGGTCTTCGGCATCGCCGAATCCCAGGTTGACGCCCTGCCCCGCCAAGGGATGCACCCCGTGGGCGGCGTCACCGATCAGCGCCACGCCAGGCGCGACGGCGGCCTCGACCCGGATCAGACGCAACGGGAACGCTGCCGCGGGCGTCAGCAGGCGCAGATCGCCCACCCGGTCATGGCCGGCCGCCTGCACCCGGGCAGTCAGCGCTGCCGCATCCAGCGCCACCAGTTCGTCCGCGTGCGCAGTCTCTGTTGACCAGACCATCGACAGGCGGTTCCCGCTCAAAGGCAGCCAGGCCAGGATGTCGCTGTCGAAGAACCACTGGAATGCGGTGCCGCGATGCGGGCGCTCGCATTCGAAATTGGCCACCACCCCGCTCTGGCCATACGGTGTCAAGGTCGAAGCCAGACCGGCCCATTCGCGGATGCGCGAGGCGGCACCGTCGGCGCCGACGACGAGTTCGGCCTCCAGCGTCGTGCCGTCCGCCAGCGTCAGCTGGGTTGACGCGCCGTCCGTGTCGAGAGATTCGATCGTAGCGGGGCAGTGGAGCGCCACGTTGCCGTCGGCCTCGATCGCCTGCCACAGCGCATGCTGCAGCCGCCCGCTTTCGAGGATGGTCGCCAGATGCGAGACGCCTGATTCGTAGGCATCGAGCCGGAGCGCGCCGGTGGTGTCGCCCGCAACGTCCATGCGGAACACCGGCTGGATGCGGGCGGCATCCATGCGCTGCCACGCGCCAATGCGTTCGAGGAACCGCTGGCTGGCCGGGCTGATGGCGTAGATGCGCGTGTCCCATGTTTCGTCCGGCACGTGCGGCGGCTGGCGCTCGACCAGCGCGACGCGCAGCCCCTGGCGGCCGAGTGCCACCGCGGCGGCCGTACCCACCAGCCCGGCGCCGACGATGACGACCTGATAGCGTTCCACGCTCATCCGCGCGCCCCGAACATCATGCGCCGCGCGACGAAGGTCTTCAGCGGCGGCAAGGCTTCCAGTGCCAGCAAGCCGAGCCCGCGCGCGTGGCGCAGCGGCGCGATGTCGTTGGAAAACACGCGCACCAGGAAATCGGTGAAGCCGAGGCCGCCGAGCACGTCGGTGCGGCGACCGCGCGCGTAGGCCGCGAGCATGGCGGCGCTGCCGATCCCGCTCGCCGGCGCATCGCCGCACAGGCTCGCCAGTTCCCAGGCGTCGCGCAGGCCGATGTTGAAGCCCTGCCCCGCCACCGGGTGCAGGGTCTGCGCGGCGTTGCCGATGCGCACCACGCGGTTGCCGGCTTCGCCGCCGGTGTATGCGAGCCGCAACGGGAAAGTCTTGCGCGGGCTGGCCTGCAGGAACCGTCCCTGACGGCCGCCGAAATGGCGGTAGAGCGCGGCGAGGAATTCGCTGTCCGGCAGGGCGGCGATGCGTTGGGCGTCGGCGTTGCGCGCAGTCCACACCAGCGCATAGCGATCGCCCTTCGGCAGCAGCGCGGCCGGGCCGTCGGGCGTGAAGCGCTCAAATGCCTGGCTGGCATGCGGCAACTCGGTCTGCACCTCGCATACCACCGCCATCTGGTCGTAGTCGCGCGCGAACCTGGGCGGGGGCGCCTGGTCACCCCGGCCGCCGTCGGCCACGGCCACAAGCTGCGCAGCCAGGGTGCGCCCGTCTGCGGTGTGCAGGGTCGCGGCGTCGGCACCGGATTCGATGCGATCGACCACGACGCCGTACTCGACCGCAATATCCGCATCGCGAAGCGCCTGCTTCAAGGCGGCAGTCAGTTCGGCATAGGGCAGTACGTAGCCCAACGCCGGGACGCCTATTTCCTCCGCAGCCAATCTCGCCACGCCGAGTGCGCCGCGCTGCGAGATATGGATGCGGGTGATCGGCGTGACGCCTTGCAACCGGCTCCACACGCCGAGTCGCTCGAGGATCAGGCGCGAGCCGTGCGCCAGCGCGAGCGTGCGGCTGTCGGCACGGGCGTCGACCGGCTGCGCCTCGAGCACGTGCGCCGCGATGCCCTGCTGCTGCAGCGCAAGCGCGCACACTGCACCAACCGGGCCGGCGCCGACGATCAGCACGCTGTTCACGGATTCATCCACGCTTCGATCTCGGCGACGGTCTTGGGCGGTGTCGTCAGCACCTCGCACCCGCTTTCGGTCACCGCCACGTCGTCCTCGATACGGATGCCGATGTTCCAGAACGCCTCCGGCACGTCGTCCGCCGGCCGGATGTACAGGCCCGGCTCGACCGTCAGCGTCATGCCTTGGACAAGCGGGCGCCATTCGCCCTTGAGTTTGTATTCGCCGGCGTCGTGCACGTCCATGCCCAGCCAGTGGCCGGTGCGATGCATGTAGAAGCGGCTGTAGGCGTTCGATTCGATGAGGCCGTCGACCTCGCCGTGGAGCAGGCCAAGGTCGACCATGCCCTGCGTCAGCACGCGAACCGCAGCCTCGTGCGGACTGTTCCAGTGATTGCCCGGCCGCACCGCCGCGATGGCTGCCGCCTGCGCGGCCAGCACCAGTTCGTAGGCATCCTTCTGCGCCGCCGAAAAACGGCCATTCACCGGGAAGGTGCGCGTGATGTCGGCCGCGTAGCTGCCAAACTCGGCCGCGGCGTCGATCAGCAGCAGGTCGCCACCGCGCAGCGGTCGGTTGTTGAAGACGTAGTGCAGCACGCAGGCGTTGGCGCCGCTGGCGACGATGGAAGTATAGGCCGGCGCCTCGGCACCGCCGCGGCGGAACGCGGAGAGCAACTCGGCCTCGATCTCGTATTCGTGACCGCCCGGACGGGTCGCGCGCATGGCGGCACGGTGCGCACCCGTGGAGATTTCGGCGGCGCGGCGCATCAGCGCCAGCTCGTGGCCGTCCTTGACGAGGCGCATCTCGTCCAGCCAGATGCGCGCATCCACCATTTTGTTCGGCGCGTGCACGCCGCTGCGCGCCTTGGCACGCACCGCGTTGAGCCAGCCCATCACCTCGGTGTCCCACGCCATGTCGCGGCCGATGATGTAGGCAAGCTGCGGCTGGTTCTCGAGCAGCCTGGGCAACTCCGCGTCGAGGCCGTCGTAGGCGAAGGCCTCGTCGAAGGCGAAGACGTCGCGCGCCGCGTCCGGACCATAGCGGAAGCCGTCCCAGATCTCCCGTTCCTCGTTCTTCTCGCGGCAGAACAGGATGTGACGCGGCTCTTTGCCGCCCACCAGCACCACCACCGCCTCGGGCTCGTTGAAGCCGGTCAGCCAGTAGAAATAGCTGTCGTGCCGGTAGGGGTAGTGCGTATCGCGGTTGCGCGGCACCTCCGGGGCGGTGGCGATGACCATCACCCCCTCGCCCATCTCGTTCAGAACCCGCTCGCGGCGGGCGCGGTAGATCGCGGAATCAGGCTGCATGGTGCTGTCTCAGCTCCTCGTCGAGTGCGTTCAGGCGGGCCGGCGT